>NZ_JBEGGO010000014.1:0-168935 GCF_052112345.1 Pseudomonas sp. SAS7
ACTTAATTTCAAGAAATTGAAATATGAGGGGAAAAGACCCTATGAAGGCCACCAGGTGTCCGCCACAACACATTCGGCGCCTGTGAGATCGAGCGCCGCGCGGGCGGCGCTCGATCTCACAGGCGCTGAAAGACCCAAGGCGAACACCCCCAAAAACAAAGCGGGGAGGCCTTTCGGCCTCCCCGCTTTTAGTTACCTGCCTTAAAGGCTAGGGAACGCAAACTGCGACGCTTCATGGCTGGCACGCTGTGGCCAGCGCTGGGTAATCGCCTTGCGACGGGTATAGAAGCGCACGCCGTCCGGGCCATAGGCATGCAGGTCACCGAACAGCGAACGCTTCCAGCCACCAAAGCTGTGATAAGCCACCGGCACCGGCAGCGGCACGTTCACACCCACCATGCCCACTTCGATCTCGTCGCAGAACAGGCGCGCCGCCTCACCGTCACGGGTGAAGATGCAGGTACCGTTGCCATATTCGTGATCATTGATCAGCTGCATGGCCTGCTCCAGGCTGTTTACACGCACCACGCACAGCACCGGGCCGAAGATCTCTTCTTTATAGATGCGCATCTGCGGGGTCACCTTGTCGAACAGGGTGCCGCCCACGAAGTAGCCATCTTCATTACCGGCCACACGCAAACCACGGCCATCCACCACCAGCTTGGCGCCAGCAGCAACACCGTCATCGATGTAACCCACTACCTTGTCACGGGCAGCAGCCGTTACCAGCGGGCCCATGTCCAGGCCGCACGAAGTGCCGGCACCAATCTTCAGTGCCTTGATCTGCGGTTCCAGCTTGGCAATCAGGGCATCGGCCACCTGGTCGCCCACGCATACCGCCACCGAAATGGCCATGCAGCGCTCGCCGCACGAACCATAGGCCGCGCCCATCAGTGCGCTGACGGCGTTGTCCAGGTCGGCGTCCGGCATCAGTACCGCGTGGTTCTTCGCGCCACCCAAGGCTTGCACGCGCTTGCCGCGCTTGGTGCCTTCGGCATAGATGTACTCGGCGATCGGCGTTGAACCAACAAAGCTCAGTGCTTTTACTTCTGGCGCTTCGATCAGCGCATCCACCGCTTCCTTGTCACCGTGCACCACGTTCAGGATGCCTTTCGGCAGGCCGGCTTCCAGCAACAGCTGGGCGATGTACAGGGTCGAGCTCGGGTCACGCTCGGAAGGCTTGAGGATGAAAGCGTTGCCGCAGGCGATGGCCAGCGGGTACATCCACAGCGGCACCATGGCCGGGAAGTTGAACGGGGTAATGCCAGCGACCACGCCCAGCGGCTGGAAGTCGGACCAGGCATCGATGTTCGGGCCGACGTTGCGGCTGTACTCGCCTTTCAATACTTCTGGCGCTGCGCAGGCGAACTCGACGTTCTCGATGCCGCGCTTCAGTTCGCCCGCTGCGTCTTCCAGGGTCTTGCCATGCTCTTCGCTGATCATTTGCGAGATCTTGGCTTCGTTCTGCTCCAGCAGTTGCTTGAAGCGGAACATTACCTGGGCGCGCTTGGCCGGTGGGGTGTTGCGCCAGGCCGGGAAGGCCGCCTTGGCGGAGTCGATCGCTTCCTGCACGGTCGCGCGACTGGCCAGCTCGACCTTGCGTACAGCCTGGCCGGTGGACGGGTTGAAGACATCGGCGGTGCGCTCACCTTTGGAAACCAGCTCGCCATGGATCAGGTGCTGAACAATGCTCATGCAAAACTCCGGATATAAAAGGTAGAAGCAGGCGCGCTATCTATATATGCGCGCGCCTGGCATCAAAATCGGAAAGATCAGTCGATCAGGTTCAGGTTTTCGCCGACGGCGTCGAACAGGCGATCCAGTTCCTGCGGCGTGGTGTTGAACGTTGGGCCGAACTGCAGGGTGTCGCCACCGAAGCGTACATAGAAGCCTGCCTTCCACAACTTCATCGCCACTTCGTACGGGCGGACGATGGCATCACCGTCACGGGCGGCGATCTGGATGGCGCCGGCCAGGCCGTAGTTACGGATATCGACAACGTTCCTGGTGCCCTTCACGCCGTGCAGCAGCTTCTCGAAGTGCGGCGCCAGCTCGGCGGCGGACTGCACCAGGTTTTCCTTCTGCAGCAGGTCCAGCGCGGCGATACCGGCAGCGCAGGCCACCGGGTGGGCCGAATAGGTGTAGCCGTGCGGGAATTCCACGGCGTATTCCGGCGTCGGCTGGTTCATGAAGGTGTGGTAGATCTCGCTGCTGGCAATCACCGCGCCCATGGGGATGGCGCCGTTGGTTACCTGCTTGGCGATGCACATCAGGTCCGGGGTCACGCCGAAGGCTTCAGCACCGGTCATCGCGCCCATGCGGCCAAAGCCGGTGATCACTTCGTCGAAGATCAGCAGGATGTTGTGCTGGGTGCAGATTTCACGCAGGCGTTTCAAGTAACCCTTAGGCGGCGGCAGTACACCGGCAGACCCCGCCAGCGGCTCGACGATCACCGCAGCGATGTTGGAGGCATCGTGCAGCTCGATCAGCTTGAGCATTTCGTCCGCCAGGGCAATACCGCCCTCCTCCGGCATGCCCTTGGAGAAGGCGTTCACCGGCAGCACGGTGTGAGGCAGGTGGTCGACATCCAGCAACTGGCCGAACATCTTGCGGTTACCGTTCACGCCACCCAGGCTGGTACCGGCGATGTTCACGCCATGGTAGCCGCGGGCACGCCCGATGATCTTGGTCTTGGTCGCCTGGCCTTTCAGGCGCCAGTACGCACGCACCATCTTCAGCGCGGTGTCGGCGCACTCGGAACCGGAGTTGGTATAGAAGACGTGGTTCAGATCGCCTGGAACCAGATCGGCAATCTTTTCCGCCAGCTGGAACGACAGCGGATGGCCAAACTGGAACGCAGGGGAATAGTCCAGGGTACTCAGCTGACGGGTCACCGCGTCGGTGATTTCCTTGCGGGTGTGCCCGGCGCCGCAGGTCCACAGGCCAGACAGCGCATCAAAGATCTTGCGCCCTTGGTCATCGACCAGGTAGTTGCCTTCGGCCGCCACGATCAACCGTGGGTCGCGGTGGAAGTTGCGGTTGGCGGTGTAAGGCATCCAGTGGGCATCCAGCTTGAGCTGGCTGGCGATACCGGCGGGAGCGGTTTCGGGCATGTTCATCGGCGGTTCCTCGAAAGACGATTAGGCAACGATGTATGTTGTTGCAGCTAAATTGGCACGGCGATAAAGTCTGAAAAAGCCAACATTTCTAATCTTCAGACAGGCCGTGACTAAACTGATGAGCCGACGCCCCGATCCACTCGCCCAAGTCAGCGATTTCGACATCCGCCTGCTGAAGATCTACCGCAGCGTGGTCGAGTGCGGTGGCTTTTCGGCCGCCGAGAATGTGCTGGGCATTGGCCGCTCGGCCATCAGCCAGCAAATGAACGACCTGGAGCAACGCCTTGGCCTGCGCCTGTGCCAGCGCGGCCGCGCCGGTTTCTCGCTGACAGAGGAAGGCCGCGAGGTCTACCATTCGGCACTGCAACTGCTCAGCGCCCTGGAAAGCTTTCGCACCGAAGTCAACGGCCTGCACCAGCACTTGCGTGGCGAATTGAACATCGGCCTGACCGACAACCTGGTCACCCTGCCGCACATGCGCATCACCCATGCCCTGGCCGAACTCAAGGACCGCGGGCCCGATGTGCGTATCCAGATCCGCATGATCGCACCCAGCCAGGTCGAACACGGCGTGCTCGACGGCAGCCTGCATGTCGGTGTGGTACCTCAAACCAGCCCGCTGTCGGGCCTTGAGTACCAGCCCTTGTACAGCGAACGCTCGCTGCTGTACTGCGCCGTCGGCCACCCGCTGTTCTATGCCGATGACCAGCAGGTCGACGACGACCGCCTCAACAGCCAGGAAGCCATCACCCCCACCTTCCGCCTGCCCGCCGACATCCAGGCCCATTATCAGGCGCTGAACTGCACGGCCAGTGCTTCGGACCGCGAAGGCATGGCGTTTCTCATCCTCACCGGGCGCTACATTGGCTACCTGCCCGACCACTACGCCACATTCTGGGTGCAACAAGGCCGCTTGCGCGCCCTCAAGCCCCAGCAGCGCTTCTATGACCTGAGCCTGAGCTGGGTAACCCGCAAGGGCCGACGACCCAACCTGGTACTGGAAAGCTTCCTCGACAGCCTGGCTGCGACACGTTGATGCCAGTCTGTGCCGCAAACGCTTGTCACTTCGGCGCAGGCAGGTAATCTTGTCCGACAGCCGCAGCCACAGTCCCGTACGGAATCGTCCATGACCCTAGAAGTCCCTGCGCACCGCCTCTCCGCCTCGGGCAAGCCCGCGGGCCGCATCCGCCAGAAAAACGAACAGGCCATTATCCAGGCCGCTGAGGACGAGTTCGCTCGCCATGGGTTCAAGGGCACCAGCATGAACACCATCGCCCTCAAGGCGGAATTGCCCAAGGCCAACCTGCACTACTACTTCACCAACAAGCTGGGCCTGTACATTGCCGTGCTCAGCAACATCATCGAGTTGTGGGACAGCACCTTCAACGCCTTGAGCGTCGAGGACGACCCGGGGCAAGCCCTGAGCCAGTACATCCGCACCAAGATGGAGTTCTCGCGGCGCAACCCACAGGCTTCGCGGATTTTCGCCATGGAAGTGATCAGCGGCGGCACCTGCCTGACCGAATACTTCAGTGCCGACTACCGCGAGTGGTTCCGTGGCCGGGCTGCCGTGTTCCAGGCCTGGATCGAAGCCGGCAAGATGGACCCGGTAGATCCGGTGCACCTGATCTTCCTGCTCTGGGGCAGCACCCAGCACTACGCCGACTTCGCCACCCAGATCTGCCAGGTGACCGGCCGCAGCCGGCTGACCAAGCAGGACATGGAAGACGCAAGCAACAACCTTATCCACATCATTCTGAAAGGCTGCGGCATCAAGCCGGCTGTGTAACCGTCATTTATGCCTTCTACCCTGCTCGACCTCTGCGAATACCGCGAGGACATTCGCAAAAGCCGCTTCATCACCCTCGCCGGGCCGATCAGCAGTGCCGCCGATGCGATGAGTTTCATCGAACGCCACAACGACCTGGCCGCCACTCACAACTGCTGGGCCTGGAAGCTCGGCGGGCAATACCGCAGCAACGATGACGGCGAACCCGGCGGCACCGCAGGCCGGCCTATCCTGGCAGCCATCGAAGCGCAGGACTGCGACCAGGTCGTGGTGCTGGTGATCCGCTGGTACGGCGGTATCCAGCTGGGTACCGGCGGCCTGGCAAGGGCCTATGGCGGCGGTGCCAACAAGTGCTTGCAACAGGCGCCCAAGCGGCTACTGGTGCAACGCAGCGAATTCACCTGCAGTTGCAGTTTCAGCGAACTTGCGTTGGTTAAACTGCGCCTGGCGGAGGTGGACGGCCTGGTACTGGATGAACAGTTCACCGCCAATGGCGTAGACCTGCTGATCGCGCTTGGTGATGCCCACAGGGCGCCACTGCAGCAGCAACTGGCCGACCTGAGCCGCGGGCGCATCCTGCTCGAAGCCTGCTGAACATTGCCCACAACAACTGTGGGCCCGCCTGTGGATAAGCTTGGGGCAGTCGCTTGCAGGCTATTGTTTTCATGGCCTCCAGAGCTTTGATCATATTTTGATCACTGTTTGATGACAGCCGCAAACTGCTGAAAGCTCACGAGTTATCCCCAGCCCGCGGCCAGGCGAGGCTGCCTGCGAGGTACTGGGCTTGCACACAATAACTGTGGATCAGCTTGTGGATAACCCGTGCGCCAACAGGCGAAGCGCCCGGCCGGGCAAGGCCCCGGTGCAGTTGATCGTTTTTTATACAGTCATCGGCAAGGCAGTGAGTGCCGCTGTGGATTATTCTCAAATACCTTTCTCTTTCACCGACCACGGAGCGCGTTCACATGGCTATCGCAAAAACCGCACTTATCATCGGCGCCTCGCGCGGGCTTGGCCTGGGCCTGGTGCAACGCCTGAATGAAGACGGCTGGAACATCACTGCCACCGTGCGCAATCCGCAGCAACCCGGCGCCCTGGCCGATGTAACCGGCGTGCGCATCGAACAGCTGGAAATGAACGACACCGCCCAACTCGATCAGCTGAAACAACGCCTGCAAGGCCAGGTGTTCGACCTGGTATTCGTCAATGCGGGCGTCATGGGCCCCCTGCCGCAAGACCTGGAGACGGTTCAGAACAAGGACATCGGCGACCTGTTCATGACCAATGCCGTGGCGCCGATACGCGTGGCCCGCCGCCTGGTCGGCCAGGTGCGCGAGGGCAGCGGCGTGCTGGCCTTCATGAGTTCGATCCTGGGCAGCGTAACCATCCCCGACGGGGGCGAAATCAGCCTGTACAAGGCCAGCAAGGCAGCGCTTAACTCGATGATCAACAGCTTCGTGGTTGAACAACAGCGCCCCGACCTGTGCGTGCTGGCCATGCACCCGGGCTGGGTGAAAACCGACATGGGCGGCGAAAACGCCGAAATCGACGTGTTCACCAGCACCCGCGGCATGCTCGACCAGATCAATGCACAAAGCGGCAACGGCGGCCTGCGTTTCATCAACTACAAGGGCGAACCCTTGGTCTGGTGATTCACCGGGTCGCAGCCTGGCCGGGCGCAATGCCCGGCCAGCCCCTGTAGAATGGCGGCAACCGTACCTGATTGAGATGCCCCACTATGTATGACTGGTTGAACGCCCTGCCCAAGGCCGAACTGCACCTGCACCTGGAAGGCTCGCTGGAGCCCGAGCTGCTGTTCGCCCTGGCCGAGCGCAACAAGATCGCCCTGCCCTGGGCCGATGTGGAGACCCTGCGCGGTGCCTATGCCTTCAACAACCTCCAGGAGTTCCTCGACCTGTATTACCAGGGCGCGGATGTGCTGCGTACCGAGCAGGACTTCTACGACCTGACCTGGGCCTACCTGCAACGCTGCAAAGCCCAGAACGTGATCCACACCGAACCGTTTTTTGACCCGCAAACCCACACCGACCGAGGCATCCCTTTCGAAGTGGTGCTCAATGGCATCAACCAGGCGCTGAACGACGGCCGCAAGCAACTGGGCATCAGCAGTGGCCTGATCCTCAGCTTCCTGCGCCACCTCAGTGAAGAGGAAGCGCAAAAAACCCTCGACCAGGCCCTGCCGTTCCGCGACGCGTTCATCGCCGTCGGCCTGGACAGCTCGGAAATGGGTCACCCGCCAAGCAAGTTCAAGCGCGTGTTCGACCGCGCCCGCAGCGAAGGCTTTGTTGCCGTTGCCCATGCCGGCGAAGAAGGCCCGCCCGAGTACATCTGGGAAGCGCTCGACCTGTTGCAGATCAAGCGTATCGACCACGGTGTTCGCGCCATCGAGGACGAGCGCCTGATGCAACGCATCATCGATGAGCAGATCCCGCTCACCGTGTGCCCGCTGTCCAACACCAAGCTCTGCGTGTTCGACCACATGAGCCAGCACAACATCCTGGACATGCTCGAACGCGGCGTGAAGGTTACGGTCAACTCGGACGACCCGGCCTACTTCGGCGGCTACGTGACGGAAAACTTCCACGCCCTGCACACTCACCTGGGCATGACCGAAGACCAGGCACGTCGGCTGGCGCAGAACAGCCTGGATGCCCGGCTGGTCTGATTGACCGACGCCGTTGCGCTCAGCCGACCTGCAACGTCGCCACGCGGGCTATGCGATTGATCTGCTGGATACCCAGCGCCGAGATATGCAATGCCCGCGTGTCCTCGGCCTCGCGCATCCAGCCAGATTGCAGAAACAGCCGGAACAAGGCCTGGCCCAGCACGCCACCCAGGTGCGGGGCCTGGTCGTTCCACTCGGTGCAACGGCAGATCACGCAACCACGTTGCTGGTGTGGCGCCAGGGCATCGATGTAGACCCCGACCAAGGCCAACTGCGCCCGCCCCTCGTCACTTACCATCAACTGTCGGCCGCTGCCTTCCAGCCAGCCGGCCACCACCAGGCGATGGTACAGCTCACTGGCCAGCTCCCCACCCAGGTGATCGCCACAACGGCGTGCCCGGCGCATCGACATGGGCAACGGTGATACCGGCGCCTTGGCCTGCTCCCCCCTGGCGCTCTCCAGCTGAACGCTGGCCAAGGCCTCCACGGCGGCCCCGACCTGCGGTGTCGCCAGGCGGAAATAGCGCTTGCGGCCACGTGCTTCATGCCTGAGCAAACCGGCCGATGACAGCAACGAAAGGTGCGCGCAGGCCGATGAAGAAGTCAGGCCGGTCATAATCGCGAGCTCATTGGCCAGCCGTGGCGTGCCGTCGATCAATGCCCACAACATGGCACTGCGCTTCGGGTCGGCCATCAGGCTGGCAATCTGGCTGATACTGCTGGCTGCGTTCATATCCCTGTAACTCCCTGCAAGTTCACGGTGTGGATGCGATGGCCAACCCTGGCAGGGAAGCACCTCTCGCTGCCACTGGCCTGGTTCGCCAGTATAAGCCGCAGAAAACGCCATCCAGGCGGCCACGTGCCGACGTACCAGCGGCGAAAAACCACTGGGTATACCTACCCTTGGAAATTAATGAAGCAACCTGGGAAAACGACCCGGAACCCGGTCAGCAAAGCGCCGACACAGGTTTACAGCAGCGCAGAAATATCTTGATGAAAAATTACTTGCTGCAATTTCAGATACGGCCCACAGCCATGTTCCACAAATAGCGCGCTACGAAGCGAAGGTTCTGCGGGTTTGCGGGCATTACGCCCAAAGCGGGAAACAAAGAGAGGAAATGCGCCTGTCGACCGTCAGTCAGGACACTGATGCAGCCCGTGGCAGCCACGAGGGGCGGCGCTACACTTGAGCGGCTCCCCCTTCTGGAGGTTTGCCGCGATGAAAATTGTCGTCAGTGCATCGAGCCGAAACCCTGCCTGCCCCTGGCAGGTCCAGCTCGATCAACACGTGGTCAGTTTCCGCAGCGAGGCCGAGGCGCGGGCCTTCGTCGCCACGCTCGAAACCCGCCTGCAGGCACCTCACCCGCTTATGCGGGACGCCTGGCCTGCAAGCGTCGGGTCAGCAGCGCGACACTGACTGCCAATGCACCGCACAAGCTGATCACCATCGCCATCGGTACCGCGCTGCCATCATGCAGCAGGCCGACCAATGCCGCCGCCCCTGCGGCGACGCTGAACTGCAGGCAGCCCATCAGTGCCGAGGCGCTGCCAGCCCGTGCGCCCTGCCCGCTCATGGCGCAGGCAGAGGCGTTGGGGATGATGCAGCCCAGGCTGGCGATGCAGATGAACAGCGGTACCAGCAGCGGCCACAACTGTGTCGGCTGCAAGGCTGCCACGCCCAACAGCGCCAGGCCTGCCGCCAGGTACACCCACACCCCGCGCGCCAGCAGGAACGCCGGGCCACGCTTGGTCAGTAGGCGTGCATTCACCTGTGCCACCAGGATGAAGCCGGCGGCGTTGGTACCGAACAGCCAGCCGTAGTGCTCGGCCGGCACGTCATAGAGCTTGATGAACACGAAAGGCGAACCGGCGATGTAGGCAAACATGCCGGCAATGGCGATACCACCGGTCAAGGCATGGCCAAGGAACACACGGTCTGCAAGCAAACGCAGGTATTGGCGCAAAGCCCCAGACAGCGGCTGACGCGGCATGTGCTCAGGCAGGCTTTCCGGCAGGCCGAGGCTGACCGCCAGCAGGCAGGCGGCACTGAACAGGCTCAAGGCCAGGAAGATCGACTGCCAGCCCGCCAGGTTCACCAGCACTCCGCCCAGCATCGGTGCCAGGATCGGCGCCAGGCCCATGACCAGCATCAGTTGCGAAAACACCTTGGCCGAGGCCACCGGGTCACACTTGTCGCTGACGATGGCCCGCGACAGCACCATGCCGGCACAACCGCCCAATGCCTGTACGAAGCGCGCCAGCACCAGGGTGTCGAGGTTGGGGGCATAGGCACAGGCCAGCGACGCCAACGTGAACAGCGTCACCCCGAACATCAGCGGTATGCGCCGGCCAAAGCGGTCGGCTACCGGGCCATAGGCCAGCTGGCCGATGGACAGGCCGAGGAAGTAGGCGGCCAAAGTGGCCTGGATGTGTTTTTCATCGGTGGCGAACGCCTGCGCCATGGCCGGGAAGGCGGGCAGGTAGAAGTCGATCGCCAAGGGCCCGAACGCACTGAGTGCGCCCAGGATGAGCACCATTCGCAGGTTCATCAGGAATCCATAGCAGGCTAAGCAAGTGATTGATTCTACCTGCTGTGGACCCTATCGGTATGAAAACATTTGCAACAATCCCAAGGGCTGGCGCGATCCCTGTAGGAGCGGCCTTGTGCCGCGATGGGGCGCGAAGCGGCCCCGGCAATTTCGGCGGCGAAGCTGAAACCCCGGGGCCGCTCCGCGGCCCATCGCGACACAAGGCCGCTCCTACAGGTGCACTGCCAAGTCTTCAGGCGAGTTCGGCCTGATAACCTTCATCCCGAATGGCCGTAAGGATCTGCTCCTGCCCCAGCTCACTCTGCACCCGTACCTGCCTGGCTGCCAGGTCGATCTCGACCTTGGCCGCTGCATCCTGCTCCTGCACCGCCCGGGTCACGGCTTTCACGCAATGGCCGCAGGTCATGCCTTGTACATTGAACACTTGCATGGGGGTTGCCTCCTTCAGGTTTTCAACGAGTCTCAAGCTTGCCATCGGGGCAAGGTCAAGCCCTGCCAGCACCACCTGGGGTGGAAATCCGCGCCCGCGTCGGCCAAGCTTCGCGTTTGACGATCAGGCAAGCAGGAGATTTTTCATGTTCAGGGCAGCATTGGGCGTCGTCGGGCTATTGAGCGCGCTGGCTGCGGTGCCACCGGCCAGCGCCGAGGGCAACTCGGACTACAGCGTACTGATCATTTCCCGGGAACGCCTGGAAGTGGCCACCAACTGCGAAATCGGTGTCTACCTCAACGATCAGCTTTCCGGGCGTGTGTTCCAGGAGCAATCCACCTCGTTCAACCTGCCGCCCGGCCCGGTAGATGTGCGCCTGCGCCTGCTGCCGGGGCAGATGCCAGGCTGCGCAGCGGGCATCGAAGACCAACGCAGCACACGCTTGAACCTGCAGGCGGGCCAGATCAACAAATACCGCATCGCCATGGGGCAATATGGGCTGGAGTTGAAGCGAGCCGGCCTGGGCTATTGACCTTACCTGCATGGCAAGGTTGATGCTGGAGGCCTGTCCAAGGAGGAGAGCCATGCCCGCATCCACCACTTATGACCTGCCGATCTCCGGCATGACCTGCGCCAGCTGTGCCGGCCGGGTCGAGCGCGCCCTGCGCAAGGTCACCGGCGCTGAACAGGTCAGCGTCAACCTCGCCACCGAACAGGCCCGGGTCCAGGCCCCGGCCGACAGCCTGCCGGCCCTGCTCGACGCCGTGCGCGAAGCCGGTTACGGGGTGCCCAGCCGTACCGTCGAACTGCAGATTGGCGGCATGACCTGCGCCAGCTGCGTCGGCCGCGTAGAGCGCGCCCTGGGCAAGCTGCCAGGGGTCGAGCAGGTCAGCGTCAATCTCGCCAGCGTACGCGCGCACCTCAAGGTGCTCGCGGCCGTCGACGACAACCTGCTGATCGACGCCGTGCACAAGGCCGGCTACAGCGCCAGCCTGCCGCAAACGGACAATCACGACCAAAGCGTTGCCCAGCGCCGGTTACGCAACGAGCGCCTGGCAGTCGGCGCAGCCTTGCTGTTAGCCCTTCCGCTGGTTTTGCCAATGCTGGTGCAGCCGTTCGGCCTGCACTGGATGTTGCCCGCATGGGCGCAGTTCCTGCTGGCCACGCCGGTGCAGTTCATTCTCGGTGCGCGCTTTTACGTAGCCGCCTGGAAGGCCGTACGCGCCGGTGCCGGCAACATGGACCTGCTGGTGGCCCTGGGCACCAGCGCTGGCTATGGCTTGAGCCTGTACCAGTGGGCGCAGGCGCCCGCCGGCATGGCCCCACACCTGTACTTTGAAGCGTCGGCCGTGGTGATTGCCCTGGTGTTGCTGGGCAAGTACCTGGAAAGCCGTGCCAAGCGCCAGACCGCCAGTGCCATCCGCGCCCTTGAGGCACTGCGCCCGGAGCGCGCCCTGCGTGTAGTCGACGGCCAGGAGCAAGACGTGGCCATCGCCCAGTTGGTGCTGGGCGACCTGGTACTGGTCAAGCCCGGCGAGCGGTTCCCGGTCGACGGTGTGGTCGAAGACGGCAGCAGCCATGCCGATGAAGCACTGATCAGCGGCGAGAGCCTACCGGTGCCCAAGCAACCCGGCGAAAGTGTCACCGGTGGTGCCATCAACGGCGAAGGCCGGTTGCTGGTGCGCACCCAGGCGCTGGGCACCGAAACCGTGCTGGCCCGTATCATCCGCCTGGTGGAAGACGCCCAGGCTGCCAAGGCGCCGATCCAGAAGCTGGTCGACCGGGTCAGCCAAGTGTTCGTCCCGGCCGTGCTGGTACTGGCCCTGATCACCCTGATCGGCTGGTGGCTGGCCGGCGCACCATTGGAAACCGCACTGATCAACGCCGTTGCCGTGTTGGTCATCGCCTGCCCCTGTGCCCTCGGCCTGGCCACGCCTGCAGCAATCATGGCCGGCACCGGGGTTGCCGCCCGCCACGGTATCCTGATCAAGGACGCCGAAGCCCTGGAGCGTGCCCATGCGGTGAACCGCGTGGTCTTCGACAAGACCGGCACGCTTACCTCTGGCAGCCCGCGGGTGGTCCACAGCCAGGCGCAAGTGGGCAGCAGCGCCGACCTGCATCGCCTGGCCGGTGCCCTGCAGCGCGGCAGTGAGCACCCACTGGCCAAGGCGGTGCTGGATGCCTGCGCCGAACAGAAGCTGGACGTGCCAAGCGTTACCGACAGCCAGTCGCTGACCGGTCGCGGTATTGCTGGGCGTGTAGAAGGCCGCGAGCTGGCCCTGGGCAACCGCCGCCTGCTCGACGAAAGCGCCCTGCAGCCCGGTGACCTGGCCGCCAAGGCCCAGGCCTGGGAAGCCGAGGGTCGCACCCTGTCGTGGCTCATCGAACGCGGCACGCAACCTCGTGTTCTGGGCCTGTTCGCCTTTGGTGACAGCCTCAAGCCCGGCGCCGCACAGGCGATCGACACCCTGCACGCACAGCACATCAGCAGCCACCTGCTGACCGGCGACAACCGCGGCAGCGCCAAAGTGGTGGCCGACGCCCTGGGTATCGACGATGTGCATGCCGAAGTGCTGCCTGCCGACAAGGCCGCCACCGTGGCCGCACTCAAGCGCAATGGCGTGGTTGCCATGGTCGGCGATGGCATCAACGACGCCCCGGCCCTGGCTGCCGCCGATATCGGCATTGCCATGGGTGGCGGTACCGACGTGGCCATGCAGGCCGCCGGCATCACACTGATGCGAGGTGACCCACGCCTGGTGCCGGCCGCCCTGGAGATCAGCCGCAAGACCTACGCCAAGATCCGCCAGAACCTGTTCTGGGCGTTCATCTATAACCTGATCGGCATCCCGCTGGCGGCGCTGGGTTACCTCAACCCGGTACTGGCCGGCGCCGCCATGGCCCTGTCCAGCGTCAGCGTGGTCAGCAACGCGCTGTGGCTCAAGGCGTGGAAACCCACCAGCACCACCGAGGAAGCGCCATGAACATCGGCCAGGCCGCCCGCCGCAGCGGGCTTAGCACCAAGATGATCCGTTATTACGAGTCCATCGGCCTGCTCAAACCTGCCACGCGCAGCGACAGCGGCTACCGCCTGTACCAGGCAGAAGACTTGCACAGCCTGGCCTTCATCAAGCGCTCCCGCGACTTGGGCTTTTCGCTAGAAGAGGTCGGCAAGCTGCTGACCCTGTGGCAGGACCGCCAACGTGCCAGCGCCGATGTGAAGGCGCTGGCCATGCAGCACATCGATGAACTGAACCGGCGTATCGAGGAACTGGTGAGCCTGCGCGACACCCTTGGCGAGCTGGTTTCGCATTGCCAGGGGGACGACCGCCCGGACTGCCCGATCCTCAAGGACCTGGCCAACGGTGCTGCTGGAAGTTGCTGTCACTGATCGGTCAACCGCGTTTGGTATGCCAAAAGCGTCCAAACGCGACCGAATAGTCACCAACCGCGACTTTATCCAATAAATACGGGCGTTTTCCTACATAAAACCCGGATGCTGCCGATGCACTGGCTACCTGCCTCGTGGGTCGACAATAAAAATTCCGGGAGCGTCGATGAGCATCAAACAGAAACTGACCTGGGCATTCGCGGTCATCGCCGGCTTGCCCATCGTCCTCGTGGCCACCCTGGTGGTCCTCAACCTGCGCGGCGAAGCCCGCGACGGATTCCTCGACGGCAGCAGCCGGGAAATCCGCCAGGTCAGCAACGCGATGAACATCTTCTTCCAGGGCATCAACCAGAACGTCGAGTACATGGCTTCGCAGCCAATGGTCGCCGCCACCGGCAGCGAGCTGAACAAGTACATGAGCGCCGCGCCGTCCTACGAACTGGGCGAGCAAGCCAGCAAGCTCCTCGAGTTCATGACCCGCCTGGCCAACTCACATCCCTCCTATGCCTACCTCTCCTACGGGGTGAACGACGGCGGCTACACGGGCTGGCCGGCCGGGCAGAAGTTCGTCAATTACGACCCACGTACCCGCCCCTGGTACCAACTGGCCATGGCCAACCCAGGCAAGACCGTGCGCACCGGTGCCTACTACTGGGCCGCCGACGACGCGGTGCTGGTGAGTACCGTGCGGGCCGTGGCGAACCAGCTTGGCAACCCCGGCGGCGTAGTCAACATCGACGTGTCGCTCAAAGGCCTGACCGAGATCGTCAAACAGATCAAGCTGGGTGAAAGCGGCTACCTGATGCTGGTGGAAAGCAACGGCAACGTCATGGTCGACCCACGCGACGCCGCTCACAACTTCAAGCAGCTGGCCAGCTTCGGCGACGGTTATGCCGCGCTGGCCAAGGCCGGCAAGGGCCTGGTCGAGGTCGAGCTCAATGGCGTGCGCTACATGGCCAACGTCTACCCCGACGAGCAACTGGGCTGGACTTTCATCGGCCTGATCGAACAAAGCGAAGTGATGCAGACCACCACCCGGCTGACCTGGCTGATCGGCGTCATCGCCGTGGTGCTGGCAGCGTTTTTCGCCGTGGTCGGTGCAGGCTTCGCCAAGCTGATCGTGCGCCCGATCAACAGCGTCACCAGCGGCCTGGAAGACATTGCCCAGGGTGAGGGTGACCTGACCCGCAACCTGGAAATCCGTGGCCGCGACGAAACCGCGCAGCTGGCCAGCTGGTTCAACCAGTTCCTCGGCGCCATTCGCAGCCTGATCCAGCACATCGGCGCCGCTGCCGGCAAAATCCTCAGCACCTCCAGCAGCTCGACCCGTGTGTCCAGCGACATGGCCGAAGCCGCTGGCCGCCAGCGTGAAGCCGTGGACATGGTGTCCACCGCCTTCCACGAAATGGTCGCCACCGCCAACGAAGTGGCCCGTTCCTGTAGCCAGGCGGCGCAGTCGGCCGACAGCGGTCAGCAGCAAGCCCGCGAAGGCCAGCAGCAGATCGATGCCGCCGTACAAAGCGTCGACCGCCTGAGCCACGAGATCGAACAGTCCGCGCAGTCGATCCAGCAGCTGGAGCGTGACAGCAACGCTATCCAGTCAATCCTCGGCACCATTCGCTCGATTGCCGAACAGACCAACCTGCTGGCCCTCAATGCTGCCATCGAAGCCGCCCGTGCCGGTGAGCAGGGCCGTGGCTTTGCCGTGGTGGCCGATGAAGTGCGGGCCCTGGCCAAGCGCACTGCCGACTCCACGGCCGAAATCGACGGCCTGCTGGGCAACCTGGCCAGCCGCACAGCCGAAGTGGCCGACCAGATGCATGCCAGCCTGGAAGTGTCGCAGCAGTCGGTGAGCCGTATCGGCCTGGCCCGCGACAGCTTCGGGCAAATCCGTGAGTCGGTGGATGTGATCCGCGACATGAACACGCAGATCGCCACGGCGGCCGAGGAACAGCACCAGGTGGCCGAGGACATCAACCGACACATCAGCCAGATCCACGGTGATGCGCAGCTGGTGGCCGAATTGGCCCAGGCGGCGCGCCAGGACTCCGAGAGCCTGGCAGGGTTGTCCAATGAGCTGGATTCGCTGGTGCGCAGGTTCCGCACCTGATGTGTTGCCTGTACCGGCCTCTTCGCGGGTAAACCCGCTCCCACAGGTACAGCGCTGCCCTGAGCCTTGCGCTGTACCTGTGGGAGCGGGTTTACCCGCGAAGAGGCCGGTTCAGGCAACCAGGCACTACAGTTTCAACTCCCCCGGCGTCGCCCCGAACAACTGCTTGAATGCGGCAATGTAAGCCGAGGTGGAGTCATACCCACACCCCAACGCCGCTTCGGTCACATTCTCCCCCGCCTCCAGCAGCGCCAGCGACGACAGCAGCCGCATGCGCTGGCGCCAGTTGCGAAAGCTCAACCCCGTCTCCCGCTGGAACAGCCGCATCAGCGTCTTCTCCGAACACCCCAGCTCCCGTGCCCATTGCTGCAAGGTCTGGGGCTGGTCCGGTGCGGCGATCAAGCCGTTGCACAGGGCCAGCAACCCCGGGTGGCGTGGCAACGGCAGCGAAAACCCGACTTCCGGCAAGGTGCGCAACTGGTCGAGCAGCACCGCCACCAGACGCGCCTCGGCACTGTCATATTCCGGGTAGTCCGCCGGGAACAGGCAGAACTGCTTGATCAGCTCGCGTGCCAGTGGCGTCACCTCCAGCACCCGGCATTGCTCCGGTGCCCATGGGCAGGCATCGCGGCGCACATACAGGCTACGCATCTCGGCCTGCATCGAGGTCAGCACTTCGTGTTCGGCATCGGCAGGGATCCACACACCCCACTGCGGTGGGGCAAAGTAACTGCCGTCCCGGGTGTACACGGCCAGTACGCCGCTGATGGCGTAGGAAAACTGCACCCAGTCGTGCTGGTGGCGGGTGGTCCAGGAGCCGGCACCGAGGCTTTCGGCACGGGCATAGAGGGGCCTGGGCAAGTGGTCCAGCGCAGGAATAGCGCGAGGATGTCCGATGATCGGCATGGCGGTTTCTTGTAGTTCTGAGCAGACAAGCCTAACAGCTGGTGGACACCACGGGGACATCTGCACTGTCCTGTGGGAGCGGGTTTACCCGCGAAGCAGGCGACGCGGTATTGCAGAAAATCAACGCTCGACGATAACGGTCACCCCCTGCCCACCCGCCGCACAAATCGAAATCAGCCCACGCCCCTTCCCCGCCGTCGCCAGCAACTTGGCCAGGTTGGCCAATATCCGCCCCCCGGTCGCCGCGAACGGGTGCCCAGCTGCCAGCGAGCTGCCCTTGACGTTGAGCTTGCTGCGGTCAATCGCCCCAAGCGGCGCCTCCAGCCCCAACTGTTCGCGGCAATAGTCGGCATCTTCCCAGGCCTTGAGGGTGCACAGCACCTGGGCGGCAAAGGCTTCGTGGATCTCGTAATAGTCGAAGTCCTGCAGGGTCAGGCCATTGCGGGCCAGCAAACGTGGCACGGCATACACCGGCGCCATTAACAGCCCTTCGCGGCCGGTGACGAAATCCACCGCAGCGGTTTCGCCATCGACCAGATAAGCCAACACCTCAAACCCCTGCTGCGCAGCCCATTCCTCCGTGCCCAACAACACCACCGAGGCGCCGTCGGTCAGCGGCGTGGAGTTACCCGCCGTCAGCGTGCCCTGGCCACTGCGGTCGAAGGCGGGCTTGAGCTTGGCCAACTGCTCGAGGGTCAAGTCGGGACGCAAGTTGTTGTCCCGCGTCAGCGACAGAAAAGGGGTCAGCAAGTCATCCTGCCAGCCCTCGGCGTACGCGGCGGCCAGGTTCTGGTGGCTGAGCAACGCCAGCTCGTCCTGCTCTGCACGGCCAATGCGCCAGGCCTGGGCCATGCGCTCGCAATGCTCGCCCATCGACAACCCGGTGCGCGGTTCGCCATTGCGTGGTAATTCGGGTTTCAGATGGTGAGGCCGCAGCTTGAGGAAAGGCTTGAGTCGCTCGCCCAGGCTTTTGCCACGGTTGGCCTGCAGCAGGATGTGACGCAGGCCTTCGTTGACGGCAATCGGTGCATCGGAGGTGCTATCCACACCACCGGCAATACCGCAATCGATCTGCCCCAGAGCAATCTTGTTGGCCACCAGCAGCGCAGCTTCCAGCCCGGTGCCACAGGCTTGCTGGATGTCATAGGCCGGGGTCTGCGGCGACAGGCGCGAACCCAGCACACATTCACGGGTCAGGTTCATGTCACGTGAATGCTTGAGCACCGCGCCAGCCACCACCTCCCCCAACCGCAACCCATGCAGGCGATAACGCTCGATCAGGCCTTCGAGGGCGACGGTGAGCATCGCCTGGTTGCTGGCCGTGGCATAGGCGCCATTGGAGCGGGCAAAGGGAATTCGGTTGCCGCCCAGGATCGCGACCCGGCGAGGTAAACGCATGTGCTTGTTCCTCCTGAAACAATTTGATCCGTACAGCCTAGGTGTTTTTACCGCTTTCGAACGACCTTGCCACAAAGTTGGTCCACACTTTCAAGCTTGCCTTTGCGGAGACCCACTCATGAGCGATCGCTACCTCGGTTTTGCCAACTCCAACCTCGGCCGCCGCCTCGTGGATGCCCTCGGCCTGCCGCGCCCGGCACCGCTGGAGCGCTGGCAAGCCGGCCGCCTGCGCCCGGTAGAAGGGGCCCTGGTACTGGGTGGCGGGCCGCTGGCAGGCCAGGTCGAAGCCATCGCCCCGCGCCTGACCGACGCGCTTTACAGCTTCAATGCCGACCACCTGCAGGCCGAAGCCTGGGTGGCCGGCCTGGGGCCGAAAATCAAAGCCGTGGTGTTCGATGCCAGTCATTTGTCCGACAGCGATGCGCTGAAGCAGTTGCGCGAATTTTTCCAGCCACTGCTGCGCAGCCTGGCCCCGTGCGCCCATGTCGTGGTACTGGGGCGCGCGCCGGAAAGCCTCGACGACCCGTTGGCCAGCGTTGCCCAACGGGCCCTCGAAGGCTTCAGCCGCTCGCTGGCCAAGGAACTGCACAACGGTGCGACCGCCCAGCTGCTGTATGTCGCACCCGGCGCCGAAGACCAGCTGGAAGGCGCCTTGCGGTTCTTCCTCTCGCCCAAGAGTGCCTTTATTTCTGGCCAGGTACTGCGCCTGGAAGCCTGCACCAGCCAGGTAAGCGACTGGACCCGCCCGCTGGGTGGTCGCCGCGCCCTGGTCACGGGTGCGGCGCGGGGCATCGGCGCCGCCATTGCCGAAACCCTGGCGCGGGACGGCGCCGAGGTGCTGCTGCTGGATGTGCCGCAGGCCAGCCAGGACCTCGACGCCCTCGCCGCACGCCTGGGTGGCAAGGCGCTGCCACTGGATATCTGCGCCAGTGACGCGGCAACGCAACTGCTCGCAGCCCTGCCCGACGGCATCGACATCGTGGTGCACAACGCCGGCATCACCCGCGACAAGACCTTGGCCAACATGACCCCGGAATACTGGGACGCGGTGATGGCGGTCAACCTCAAGGCACCGCAAGTACTGACCC
Source organism: Pseudomonas sp. SAS7 (assembly GCF_052112345.1). Lineage (NCBI taxonomy): Bacteria > Pseudomonadati > Pseudomonadota > Gammaproteobacteria > Pseudomonadales > Pseudomonadaceae > Pseudomonas > Pseudomonas sp. SAS7. The sequence goes on from NZ_JBEGGO010000014.1 coordinate 19,467, forward strand.
AGGCGCTGTATGACAACGGCGCACTGGGGGAAAACGCGCGCATCACTTTGCTGGCCTCGGTCAGTGGCATCGCCGGCAACCGCGGGCAGGCCAACTACGCCGCGAGCAAGGCCGGGCTGATCGGCCTGGCCCAAGCCTGGGCGCCCCGGCTCGCCGAACACGGCGGCAGCATCAACGCTGTCGCCCCCGGTTTCATCGAAACCCACATGACCGCGGCCATGCCCATGGGCCTGCGTGAGGCCGGGCGGCGCTTGAGCTCGCTGGGCCAGGGCGGCCGCCCGCAGGACGTCGCCGAGGCCATCGCCTGGCTCAGCCAGCCAGGCTCCGGGGCAGTCAACGGCCAGGTGCTGCGCGTGTGCGGCCAGGCCTTGATGGGAGCGTGAACATGAGCAGAAACTGGCACGACCTGCAAAGCCCGGCTGCCCGCGCCAGCCTGTACCTGCGTGCAGCCAGCAAGCGCAGCATCAGCGGTGACCGCTTGCCGGACGATGGCCTGCGCTGTTTCATCCCGGTTCAGCAGGGCAACCTGGCAGCCTATCGACGGCTTTGCCACTTTACCGACGATGGCCGCCTGCCAGGCACTTATCCCCACGTCATGGCGTTCACGCTGCAGTTGCAGCTGATGACCGCGCCCAACTTCCCTTACCCGCTACTCGGGCTGGTGCACCTGCACAACCGCATCGAGGTGCTGCGGCCGCTTGGCGGGCTCGAAGGGCTGTGCTTTGCGGTGTACGCACACAACCTGCAGCCGCATGCCAAGGGCGGCACCTTCGACCTGGTGACCGAGGCAGACGACGGCATTGGCCTGCTCTGGCGCGAGACCAGCCGCATGCTGGTGCGCGGGCTGAAGCTGGAGGGCCAGACAGGCGAGCCGACCGACGATGAACCAGCGCCATTGCCCGAGGCCACCCGCTGGTACGCCGACAGTGATATCGGCCGACGTTATGCGAAGGTGTGCGGGGACTACAACCCTATCCACCTCAGTGCCGCCAGCGCGCGGCTGTTCGGCTTCCCCACGGCCATTGCCCATGGCATGTGGAGCAAGGCCATGGCCCTGGCGGCACTGCGTGGGCACCTGCCGCACAGCGGCTACGCCTTTGAAGTGGATTTCCGCAAACCGGTGCGATTGCCGTCGGAGGTGGTACTCAGTGCCAGTGAGGCGGGGCCTGAGGGTGCGTTGCGGCTGGATGGGCATGGGGACGTGCTGCATATGGTCGGAGGGTGGAGTCCCCTGTAGGAGCGGCCTTGTGTCGCGATAGGGACGCGCAGCGGCCCCACACTGTCAGCTTCGCCGCTGATATCGCCGGGGCCGCTTTGCGGCCCTATCGCGACGCAAGGCCGCTCCTACAAGGACCGTGTCGTAGTGGGATGCGCTTGCTTTGCATCGGGCCTGGGCCGAAGCTATGCAGCATTAGGAGACCCCCGATGAACCTGCAAGAACTTACCCAACGCCTGCACCAGATTCGCGACAACAATGACTGGCGCGGCTTCCACAGCCCGAAGAACCTGGCCATGGCCGCCAGCGTCGAAATGGCCGAGCTGGTGGAAATCTTCCAATGGCTGAGCGAAGACCAATCGCGCCAGCTGCCTGCCGACAAACTCGCCCACGCCGGCCAGGAAGTTGGTGATGTGGTGCTCTACCTGTTGCTGCTGTGCAGCGAGCTGGGCCTGGACATGGACCAGGTAGTGCGGGCCAAGCTGGCCGACAGCGAGAGGCGCTTCGCCCGATGAACGACCGTCACTTCGATGAGCTGGCCACCCGCTTTGCCGAGAAGATCTACGGCGGCGCCAAGGGCGCGATCCGCCTGGCCGTGCTGCAGGCCGACCTGGCCGAGGCACTGCCCGATCGCCCGCTGCGCATCCTCGACATCGGCGCCGGGCTGGGTCACATGGCCTTGTGGCTGGCCCAGCGCGGCCACCACCTGACCCTGGCCGAGCCCGCCGCCCCCATGCTCGACGGCGCCCGGGCGCGCTTTGCCGAGGCCGGCCAAACTGCCACGTTCATCCAGGCCCCCTGGCAAGACCTGCTCGGCCAACTGACCGAGCCCTACGACCTGGTGCTCTGCCATGCCGTGCTCGAATGGCTGGCAGAGCCCGAAAGCATCCTGCCCGTGCTGCACCAGCTCACGGCCCCTTCCGGGTGGCTGTCACTGGCCTTCTACAACCGCGACGCGCTGGTTTACCGCAACCTGCTCAAAGGCCATTTCCGCAAATTGCGCAGCAACCGGCTGGAAGGTGAAAAGCAGAGCTTGACCCCACAGAAACCGCTTGATCCACGCGAGCTCAAGGCGCAACTTGATCCTATGTGGCAGGTTGAAACCGAGAGCGGTGTGCGGGTGTTCCACGATTACATGCCCAAAGAGTTCCAAGCCAAGGCCGAGCTGCTCGACCTGCTGGAAATGGAACTGGCCTACCGCCGCCACCCCGGCTTCGCCGGGCTTGGCCGCTACCTGCACTGGGTGTGCCGCCCCCGTTGACCCGCCCGCCGGGAGGAATACATGCCGTACCGTCTGTTGTGCCTGGCCCTGCTGCCGCTTGCCTTGGCTGCCTGCCAAGGCAGCAACCCGTATGTGGCCAGCAGCCGCCCGCTGCCCCCGGCCCCCGCCCAGGCGGCCACCACCTTCGACGCCAGCGCCTACCCCGCGCCCGCGCGGGATTATGGGCACTACCGCAGCTGGAGCTGGCGCGACGGGCAGTTGCCCAGCGGCTCGGCCAATGCCGACCCGGCGCAACTGGCCGATGCCGTCAGCGGCGCACTCGACCAGCATGGCCTGCGCCCTGCCCGAGGGAGCGCCGGCGACTTACTGGTGAGCGCCGACATACGCCTGGAAAAACGCCTGCGCCAGGTACGTGACTACGACACCTACGACCCCTACTACGGCCCCTACCCCTACGGGGGTGTCGGCTATGGCGGCTACCGAAATGGCTACGGGGGCTATGCCAGCGTGCCCATCGTGCGTACCTACGAGGTGGAGGTGATGGTGGTGCGCATCGACCTATACGACGCCCGCAACGGCCAGCCGGTGTGGAGCGCCAGCGCCGAAAGCGGCAGCGACAAGGACTCGCCGCGTGAACGCGAAAGCGCCTTGCGCGATTCTGTGCACAAGGCACTCAGCGGCTATCCTCCCAGTTAATAGCTAACGGAGAACCATCATGTTGCGCCGTCTCGTTCTACTGTCATTCGCGTTACTGCTTGCCGCCTGCTCCAGCAATAACGTGCAGCAGGATTTCGATGCCAGCCGTGATTTTGCCGCCTACCGCAGCTGGGCTTGGCAAGAGCCGGGCCTGCAGTACCGCCCGGATGACCCTCGGATCAAGAGTGACCTCACCGAGCAGCGCATTCGCCAGGCGGTGGCAGACCAGCTCGACCAGCGCGGCCTGCGCCCGGTCCAGGCTGGCGCGCGGCCTGACCTAGGCGTGCGGGCGTACCTGATTGTCGAGCAGCGCCAGCAACAGATCACCACCAACTACGGCGGTGGTTGGGGTGGTTACTGGGGCGGCTACTGGGGCGGTCCGATGTACAACGAAACCCGCAGTGTCGACTACAAGGTCGCCACCATCCAGATCGACATGTTCGACGGGCGTGACGGCAAGCTGGTGTGGCGAGGCAGTGCCGAGCAGATCATGAACAACTACCCGCCAAGCCCGGAAGAACGCAACAGCGCCATTCACAAAACCGTAAGCCAGGTGCTGGCCAACTACCCGCCGGGCAGCAAGAAGTAACATTCAAACGCGGCTTTTATAGGCGCCGCGGACTCTGTGGGAGCGGGTTCACCCGCGAAGCAAGCGACACGGTGCATGGCACCGGCTTCGCCGGTGTTCGCGGGTGAACCCGCTCCCACAGAGATCGCGATTCTGAACACGGCTGCACCACCTGCCAGGTCTGTGACAGCTACGACAAAATCCATTCCAGCCACGCCTTTTTCCCCATCCCGCCCACTCGTGCGCAGGTTCTTGTCTATCTTCACTAAAGGAAACCTGACTGACCGGGTAGATGTGTTCAACATTTGGGAAAGGCGACCTGCCAATGCAAAGCATTGTTCTCCTGCTGTGGCTTGCCTTGTGCTCCGAACAGGATGTGCGTCAACGCCAGATATCCAACCTGCTGACCCTGGGCGTGGCTGCCGGCGCCCTGGTCTGGCTGTTCGCCACCGGTCACAGCTGGATCGGCGCCGATGCCAGCGATGCCGGCTGGGCGCTGGCCATCGTCATGTTGCTGACCCTGCCCGGCTACATGCTGGGCCGGTTCGGTGCGGATGACGTCAAGCTGATGGGCGCCCTGGCCTTGGCCACCAGCCCGCAATACGTGCTCGGCACGTTCATCGGCGCCGGTGTCAGTGTGCTGGTCTGGCTACTCACCCGTCGGCGCTTATGGACCCTGCTCAATCCCAAGGTGAAGAAGCGTTTGCAGGTCCTGACCGAGCAAATGGGGGACAAGCAGGCGTTTGTGCCCTATGTGTTAGCAGGTTTTCTTCTAACGGCCGTATGGATCCAATAATCCCTCTTGTGGTCCCATGACTTGTACATAACTTGTACATAACCGCAAAGTGCGACTATTTTTAAGCTGCCAGAGTGTCTGGCACGGGAGCAGGGCCGCATACGAACAGGGAGTTGATCGTGTCCAGACCATTCAGTGAAGTGAAGCTTTTGGTGGTCGATGACCAACCAGTCATCGTCGAACAGTTGTGTGAATTTCTCGAAACCCAGGGTTACCACTGCCTACCGGCCCATTCCACCGACGAAGCGATCCAGCGCTACCTGGCCGACGAGGCCATCGGCCTGATTATCTGCGACCTGCACATGCCCGAGCGTGACGGCATCGAACTGGTCCGCGCGCTCAAGGAAATCACCGGGCAACGCATGTTTGAAGCCATCATGCTGACCGGGCGCGCGGACAAGCAGGACGTGATCCGAGCCCTGCGCGAAGGGTTTGCCGACTATTACCAGAAGCCCATGAACCTCGATGAACTGCTGGAGGGCGTGCGCCGCCAGGAACAGGCCCTGCAAGAGCGCCAGCGCAACTTCCGCGCCCTGGGCGGGTTGAACCAGCGTTTGCAGGACCTGGCCGACTCGGTGGACGAGCTGTACCAGGATCTGGAAAAAGCCCGCGGCCAGGGTACCCATCGGCGTGCCAGCGATGTGGAAGAGACCGAAAGCGAGCTGCCAGCTGCCTTCGAGAAGCTGTCGCCACGCCAACTGGAAGTCGCACGGCTGGTGAGCAAGGGCAAGACCAATTACCAGATCGCCTGTGAGCTGGGCATTACCGAAAACACCGTCAAGTTGTATGTGTCGCAGGTGTTGCGTTTGACCCACATGCACAACCGTACCCAGCTGGCATTGGCGCTGACGCCCAGCTCGTCGCCGGTGCATCTGAGGTTTACTACCCATTGAGGGTTTGCCTGGAGATTGCCGGGGCTGCTTTGCAGCCCATCGCGACACAAGGCCGCTCCTACAAGGGACCGCGTAACCTGTAGGAGCGGCCTTGTGTCGCGAAAGGGGCGCAAAGCGCCCCCTACATTTGAAAAGCCAAACTCAGGGTCAGCCGGGGTGCACGGTCCAGGCTATCCAACGCCACATCCGCCAAAGGCTTCGCCACCTCCAGCGCAACGTTGAAGTAGCGCCCGTCCCCCAACCGCACACCCAATGCCGCCGAAGCCAAGTGGGCATCGTCCACCGGCCCCCGGTTATGCCAGGCCTGCGCCATATCCACTGCCGCATAGGGCTGAACCAGCGCCAGCCCGCTACCTCGCAGGCTGTAGTTCAGTTCGTAAGCCACACCCCATCCCTTGTCCCCGTCCGCCTGATCACGCGGGTAGCCACGGCCAAAATGCTGCCCACCAAAGCCCGCCCGTTCGCTGTCGGGTAGCCGGTCATCACTCCAGTACAACGCGCCCGAAGCCACCCCCTGCCAGGCGCCAGCCAGCGTGTCACTCTGCAATCCGGAAAGCCGCAACCGCAGGAAATCCAGATCGTAGTCAGCATCGCTACGCGCGCCCAGGTAATCCAGCCCCTGGTAAACCCCAGCACTGACAATACGCAAGCGACCACCTTCCATTTTGCGCCAGTCACCCTCGAAGGACAGCGCGCGCACGGAAGTGTCGTAGTCCCGTCGTGAAGGCTCCCCGTCCAGTTGGTCTTCGACGTGCTCGCTGACCGCATACAAATGACCTTGCACGGCCATCCATTCGTTCGGCCTGACAACCACTGGCTGGCGCAGGCCCACTGCATACCGTTCACTGTTGCGCTCGCGGGTCATGTCACGGCCATCATCCAGGCGTATGCGCGTGCCCGGATCACTGCGGTAGCGCGAAGCCGACAGCAGCAACTGGCTGCCGGCAGCGTCCAGGTACTGGCTGTAGTCCAGCCGCTGGTAATGCACCTGGTCATCCCCCGGAGGCAGCAGCAGGCTGGCCTTGAACTCTTCGGCAAAGCGGGTCTGGGCCTTGCTGGTGGCCGTCAGCAGTGCCTGCGCATCGTCGCGACTGGAATCGGCCAGGGTAACAGCGGCGCTGAACGGCTTGCGCTGCGCACGCACGGTCAAGCGGGCGGCACCGTCAGCGGTTTGCGCCATCGCCAGCTCAGCCTCAATCGACACACCCGGCAGGCGTTCGGCAAGCCCCAGGTAGCGCTCCAGGGTTTCACGTGTCAGCGGGCGTTCGGCTTCAAGTTGCGTCAGCAGCTGCTGCAAATAGCCATCCGCCGGGCCGATGTCACCCTCCACGCGGTAATCCCGGATGTAACCTTCGACCAGCACCACATTCACCCGGCCTTCGGCGACATCCTGAGGTGGCAGGTAGGCGTAGGAAAGCAGGTAACCGTCCTGCCGGTAGCGCTCGGTCAGGCGCTGGGTGTACTGCTGCAGCTCGCCTAATGTGATGCTGTGCCCGATCAACGGCTGGTAGTGCTCGCGCAAGTCGCTCAAGGGGAACACCGTACCGCCTTCGAAACGCACCTTGTGCAGCACGATGCGCGTATCCGCAGTTGCCCAGGCCTGGCTTTCGGCGTTTGGCCGGGGCATTCGCAGATTGGGGCTGGGGGGCCGATAGGTGTCTACCGGCAGGTTGGTGTCGGGCAGGCGCCGTTCGTACTCATGGCTGTCGAGAAAACCCGGCAACGACTCGGCCTGGGCCAAAACCGCCCAAGGCAGCAACAACAGGGGCACGGCCAGAGGACGCATAGGGCGCTCCATGTTCCCATGGGTTGCGGGGCACCAGCCGGTCACACCCGTCACTTGCAAGCGTAGGTGCTGGCCCGGCTGCCGTCGAACGCCTACTCGCTGACCTGGAACGCCACCCGCGCGGTCTCGCCGCTTTCATCCAGCGCGCTGAGCTCGGCCTGCCCGGCCTGCGGCAAGCGCACCAACAGGCTGTCCTGCCCTTGTGTCTCGCCCAGTGGCTGGCCATTGAGGAACCACCAGCGCCGCCCGCCACCGCCCAGGGCCGACACGTGCAGTTGCAACGGCTCGCTGCTGGTCGCCGGGCGGCGCAGGTTGTCACCCGGCCGTACGCCCACTATCGACAGCGGTGGCGCGCTGGCCGGCACCTGCGGTGGGCAGGACGGGTCGATGGCCGGCAGCCGCGCGGCGCGCCGCTCCACGCGGGGCAGCCAAGGCTCCAGCGGGGCCGGCCACAAGGCAATGTCGCGGGCCTTGGCGCTTGGGCAGCTGCCATCCACTCGCAGCCCCTGGTCGTTGACCCACACACTTTCGCGCAAGCCCAGGCCCAGCGGCTGGTCGGCGGCTTGCAGCGTCGGCGGCGTGGTGCCGTCCAGGGTCCAGGCAAAACGCTGGCGCCGGCAGTTGGGGTCCTGTTTGCTCATCGGCTGGCCCAGCGGCCAACAGATCGCCGCCACACCGACATTCGCCGGCACCCGCTCCACCGGCACGCTGATGCCACGCTGGCTGTCGCGGTTGCTCAGCAGGTCGTGCACCTGCAGCATCAACGGCGCCGCCGAGGCCAGGCCGAACTGGCCGGGCACCGGCGTGCCATCGGGGCGACCGATCCACACGCCGATCAGGTGGCGCGGGCCCACGCCAATCGACCAGGCATCGCGAAAGCCATAGCTGGTGCCCGTCTTCCAGGCCAGTTGCGGGCGCTGTACCAGTTCGGCATGCGGGTCGCGGTCGGGGCGCGCCTGGCCACTAAGGATGCGCCGGATGATCCACGCCGCCCCTGGTGACAGCAGCCGGCGCTCCACCAGCGGGTCCTGCGGCTGCAAGCGCACCCGCGCACTGTTGCCTCCCCGCGCCAGCGCCGCGTAGCCACCCACCAGGTCTTCCAGCCGGCTGCCGGCACCGCCCAGGATCAGCGACAGGTTGGGTTCGGCCAAGGGCGGCAAAGCCAGTGGCACGCCCGCCATGCGCAGTTGCGCGGCAAAGCGTTTCGGGCCGTAGGCCTCCAGCAACTGCACTGCCGGCAGGTTGAGTGACAGGGCCAGCGCCGAGCTGGCCGACACCGGCCCACTGAAGCCCATGGAGAAGTTGCCGGGGCGGTAGTCGCCATAGCGGCGCGGCACATCCTGCAACAACGATTCGGAATGGATCAGGCCATCGTCCAGCGCCATGCCGTAAAGGAACGGTTTGAGGGTGGAGCCGGGCGAACGCAGCGAGCGCACCATGTCGACATGCCCGAAGCGGCGCGCGTCGGCCAGCTCGATCGAGCCAAGGTAGGCACGCACCGCCATGCTCTGCGCCTCGACCACCAGGATGGCGGCAGAGGTGCGCTCCGGCAGCCGCGCGCGCCAGCCCAGCAGCAAGTCTTCAAGGCGCCGCTGCAACGCTGCATCCAGCGTGGTGCGGATCAGCGGCGGGCTGTCGGCGCTGTTCAGGCGCCGGGCGAGCAAAGGTGCCAAGGCTGGCTCCTGGCGGGGTGCCAGCACCAGCGGATCTTCGGCTGCCTCGCGGATTTGCTGCGCAGGCCACACCTGGTATTCGGCCAGGCGCTGCAACACTTTGTCGCGGGCACGCTGGGCACGCTCGGGGTGGCGATCCGGGCGCAGCCGGCTAGGTGCCTGGGGCAGCACGGCCAGCAGCGCTGCTTCGGCCGGGGTCAGGTGCATCGGCGACTTGCCCAGGTACGCCCAGCTGGCGGCGGCCACGCCCTGCAAGGTGCCGCCGAAGGGCGCGCGGTCCAGGTAGACCTGCAGGATTTCGCGCTTGGACAGGTGCCACTCCAACTGCGCCGTACGCCACAGCTGGCGCAGCTTGCCGGCCAGGGTGCGGTCATGCGGGTCTAGCAGCCGTGCCACCTGCATCGACAGCGTGCTGCCGCCCGACACCACGCGCCCACCCCGCAGGTTCAGCCAGGCCGCACGTGCCAACGCCAACGGGTTGACCCCGGGGTGGTGGTAGAACCAGCGGTCCTCGTACGTCAGCAAGGCCTGCAGGTACAACGGCGAAACCTGGTCCGGGCTGACCGGGTAGCGCCATACCCCCTCGGCATCGGCAAAGCGCCACAAGGGTGTACCGTCTTCGGCCAGCACTACCCGCGCCAGGTCGTCGCCGGGCAGCGGCAGTGGCCACAGGCGGTCAGCCAGCCACAACAGGCCGCACAGCACCAGCAGGCCAATCAGCGTGGCGCGCATCAGCTTGCCCGTACGCGCTAAGCTTGGCATCGGGAACCGACCTGGCCAGGTAATGGCCAAAGGCTTGGGAACGGCAACCTCGCCAATTCGTTCATCAGGAAGCAACTATGCATGTAGAAGGTTTTTTCGAGTGGCTGGGCCAGGCACTGGGGTCTGTGATCCGCTTCATCGTCGACGCTTTGAGCGGGCTGTTCAACCTGCTGGCCAATGCCGGTGGCAATTTTATCGACGGCCTGGCGCGCACCCTGGGCACGGACACCTCGCTGATCAGCATCCTGGCCGTGATCATCGGCCTGATGCTGCTGTACTCGGCAATCCGCGCATTCATGCGCGCCTCGATCATCCTCGGGATCATCTGGCTGGTGCTGGGGTTGTGGGTGATGAGCTGGGTGATTCACTAGGCACTGCGCCATTCCTGTAGGAGCGGCCTTGCGTCGCGATCGGGCGCGCAGCGGCCGCAAAACCTGGCGACGCGGTATAACAGTTGCTCCGCGCGTTCAGGTTTGGGGCCGCTTTGCGGCCCGATCGCGACACAAGGCCGCTCCTACAACAGACCGCGTTGCCTCAGCGGGCTTTTACGGTCATTTCACCTTGCCCATCCCCCACAGCCTGCAGGTTCGGCCGGTACATCGACTCGACCTGCGGCGGCGGTACGCGGTAAGTGCCTGGGGTTACTGCCCGCGCCAGGTACAGCAGGTGGGTGGTGCCGTAGCTGTCGAGCTTGAGCGCGGCAACATAACGGTCATCACGGTACTCCTGGTGCACCACGCTGGCGTTCTGCATCGACTCGCGCCATTCCTTCACGGCGCTGCTGGCGTTGTCCAGGCTGGCGGCGCTTTGCGCCAGGTTCTGGTTTTCCAGCTCCAGGCCGGCCGGTAGCAGGTCTACCACCAGTGCATCCGGCACACGGTCTTCAGCCTTGAGCGCCAGGTGCACTAACACCAGGTCGCCGCTGCGCAGGTTGTGCAGGTCCAGCGGCTGGCCGTTCATACCCAGGTATTCACGACGAATCTGCATGCCATTGCCGCCGGCCGCAGGTGCCTGGCGTGGGTAACCGGACAAGGTCAGTTGCTGGTATAGCGTGTCGCTGCCTTCGTTCTGCACACTCAGTGGCGAGGCCAGCAACGGGCCTTCCAGCTTCATGCCGGCTTCGGCGTTGTTGAACTCGCGGACCTCGCCCGCACTGTCCAGGCGTGCCTGCCACTTGCCTTCCGGCTTGCCCAGCAGGCCACGGCCCGCCAGGAACAGTGCATTGCGCTCCTGGGTCGACAGCCAGCGGTTGGCCGCCAGTTCATCCGACAAGGCGAACAAACGCTGGTCGACCTGGCTGCTGGCCAGGTTGCTCTCCTGCAGCAATGCCAGTATCAGCGCCTGGTCACGCAGGGCGCTGCCGTAATCGGCCATCCAGCCTTTGCCACGGCTGATACCCAAGCCCGCCTGCAAGGCTTGCTCGGCACGCGGTTTGTCGCCCATCTTGTCCAGCGCCACCGCCAGTTGTACCAACGGCAGGCCGGAGCGGGCATCGGCGCGGCGCTCGAACAGGCCACGCAGCGCGCCCAACGGCGCCTGCTGGCTGCGCGACAACACCAGCGCCGCGTATGCCTGCACGGCAAAGCGGGTGTGGTCGGCGTTTTCGCTGTAGTCGACTTCGATCAGGTTGCGCTCCTGCAGGTAGCGCAACAGGCGCTCGCTGGCCTTCTTCAGCGCTTCAGCCGGCACGCCATAACCCTGGTCACGGGCACGCAACAGGAAGTCGGTAACGTAGGCGGTCAGCCAGTACTCTTCTTCGCTGTCCGAACTCCACAGGCCAAAGCTGCCGTTGTACCGCTGCATGCCCAGCAGGTGCTCGATACCCATTTCAATCTTGCGCTTGCGCACATCCGCCGGCTCGCCCTTGATGCCCAGGCGCTTGAGGCTGTCGGCATCGGCGTACAGCGATGGGTAGAGGCCGCTGGTGGTCTGCTCCAGGCAGCCGTAAGGGTAAGCCTCCAGCGCACGGATCTGCTCGGCCAGGTTCAACGGCGGCCGGCTCGACAAGGCCAGGCTGGCCTCCAGGCCAGCGGGTTCGAACGCGGCCAGGTCTGCTTCGGGCAGGGTCCATGGCTGGTCCTTCAAGGCCACGCGGTAGTGCTTGAGCATTGCCGGGTAGGCCGGGCGCACGCCCAGCGTCCACTCACGTTCGAACGCGGTGGTCGGCTCGTTCGGCAGCGCCAGGCCGGTAACGCGCACATGCACCTTGCCCTGCCCCAGGCCGCCCTCGGCCTGCACCGGGATCATCAGCGTCGAGCGCTGGCCTTCGGCCAGGGCAACGTTCTGCACGGCACTGGCTGCCAGGCTCAGTTGCCCTTCTGTGGTGATTTCAATGTTCAGTTGCTGGGCGCGGCCCGACAGGTTGGCCAGGTCCAGTGCCAGGCTGGTGCGGTCGCCTCCGGCCAGGAAGCGCGGGGCCGAAAGCTCGGCAATCAGCGGCGCGGCAACCACGGTCTTGCCTTCGGCCATGCCGAAGTGTTCTTCGGTCCAGGCCTGGGCCATCAGCCGCAGTTCGCCGTTGAAGTCGGGGATGTCGACCGTGGCCTGGCCCTCACCCTTGTCGTCCAGGGTCACCGGCAGGCTCTGCTGGGCAACGATGGTGACCGTGGTGTTAGGGCGCTTGCCGCCCTTGGCCATTGCCGCATCACCACCAAACGCCAGGCTGGCCAGGCGGCCCCGCCCGGCTTCGATCAGCTGGCCGTAGATGTCCAGTTGGTCGGCGCCATAGGCCTTGCGCCCGAACAGGCTGGCAAACGGATCCGGGGTTTTGAAATCGGTGATGTTGAGGATGCCCACATCCACCGCCGACAACAGCACATGCACCTGCTTGGGCACGCTGCCATCAGCATTCGCGGCCTTGACCTTCACGGTCAGCGGCTGTTTCGGGCGCATTTTCTCCGGCGCCTGCAGGCTCACCGCCAACTTGCGCTCGGCGCGGTCCAGTGGCAGGTGCAGCACGCCTACCGAACGTTTGGGCGTGGCGTTGGCCTTGCGCTCACCCGGGCGGATCACCAGCGCGCTGATGTACAGGTCGTGGCGGGCCCAGGCTTTGTCCAGTTGCACATCGAAGGTCTTGCCCTCGGCGGGCACTTCGATCTCCTGCCACCACAGCGGGCCATCGCTGGATTCAATCATCAGGTAGCCGCTGCCAGCGGCAGGCGGGGTGACGGTGACCTTGGCCGTGGCGCCGTCGGCGTAGGACGGTTTGTCCAGCGCCAGCTTGACCTGGTCGGGGCGCACGGCACCGCCTTCGGCGTTGTCCTGGGCGCGGTAGCCGGCCCAGAAGCGCTCGCTGGACACCAGGCCGGTCTGCGGGTCTTCCACCTCGACGCGATACGGGCCCCATTCAACCTGGAAGTTCAGCTTGGCGGTGGAGCCCGCTTTGACGCTGACTGTCTCTTCGTTCTGGGTCAGGAATTTCTCGTTGTAGGCGTAGCTCCAGCCGTCGCTCTGCGAGTAGTTCCAGTAGTAGTCGCGGCGCTCGCGGATCAACCGCACCTTGAGGTCGTTGGCCGCCAGTTTGTTGCCATCGCGGTCGGCTACCAGGAACTCGAATTCCACCGGCCCGTCGCTATCGGTTTCCTCGCCATCGAACAGGCCACGCAGGCCCGGCAGGCGCTCGGCTGGCCAGATCGGTTGCTCCAGGCGCCGGGTAATCGGCCGGCCACCGGACTCCTGCAGGCTGGCCTGCACGGTCAGTTGCAGCGGCGAGCGGGCTTCGGCCCAGCGGCTTTCGATGTCGACCACCGCCTTGCCAGCCTGGTCGAGCGTGACTTCGTCCAGCTCCAGGTCCTGGTTCAGCTCGGTTTCGGTGACCGAGCCAAACTGGTAGCCCGGCAGCGCAGGCACCGCCTCGCGAAGGGGACGCACATAGGCCTGGCCACTCAGGCGATTACCGGCAGCCGGGGCGCCATAGAGGTAACGGCCATTGACCTGGATGCGCGCATCCTCCTCCGGCGACAGCGGCTTGCTGCTGCCCTTCAGCTCCAGCGCCAGGCGCTCGGGCAGGAAGTCTTCGACCAAAAATTCATACACCTGCTTGCGCCCGCCGCCCAGGTCGAGCAGCAGTTGCCAACGGCCAGTCGGGGCCTCGGTGGCCAGTTGCAACTGGTATTGGTACAAGCCATTGCTGTCGGCTTCCCACACGAACTTGCGGCTCACCTGTTCATCCGGGCGACGTACTTCCACGCTTACCGGCTGGGCTTTCACCGGCTTGCCGTCCTGGTCGCGCAGCAGGCCGTTAAGCAGCACGGTTTCACCTGGGCGATACAAGTCACGCGGGCCGAAGATGAAAAACTGCAACGGGTTGGCCTGGGGCCCGGTGATGTCGAATTCGGCCAGGTCCAGGGCAGCGGTGTTCAGGCGCAGCAAGGTGGTGTGCACACCTTGGGTAGCGATCAGGGTATCGGCTTTGGGCGTGATCGGCAGCTGGGCATGGCCCTTGCCATCGGTGCTGGCCTGGGCGAGCAGCTTGCCCTTCTCGTCATGGATTTCGAGGTTGACGCCGTTCAGCGCCTTGCCGCCTTCCAGCGCCTGGGCGAACACGTCAATGCGGTCGCGGTACCGGTGCGCCGACACGCCGATGTCGCTGAGGGTGAACAGGGTCGCTGGCTGCGAGTAGTCATAGGTGCCCGAGGCACGCATCACCGCCAGGTACACGCCCGGGTCCTGCAGCGGCTTGATGCCGGCGATGGGCAGCAGCACCGTTTCGCGGGTGTTGCGGGCGGGGTTGAGGTCGAAGCGGCCGCTGTAGACCAGCTCGGCCATGTCCAGGGTTTCCTTGGACTGGTAGTAGTACAGGCTGCTGTTGCGCCCCCAGCTGGCGAGGAAGGTCGAGAGCATTTCCGGCTTCACCCGGAAGAACTCGACATCGACCTTGTCGACGTTCAGGGCAATCACCGGCAGGCCCTCGGCCAGGCGCGTGGGCAGCAGCGAACCGCGGCTGGCAAAGCCGATGGTCGGCTGCATGTCGCGGGTTTCCAGCTGGGTGATCGACTCTCTGTCCAGTTGCTTGCCGTTGACTGCGAGCAGGCCCTTGTCGACGGTCAGCACCAGCTTGCGCTGCGGCTCCAGGTGGCGCAGGCGCAGCTCCATCTGGTTGTCGGAGAGTTCCCAGGCGCCATCGAGCTTACCCTTGACGGTATCGACCAGGTGCACCTTGGTGGCGAAGTCCTGCTTGGCATCCAGCGGTGCTGAAAAGCTGATCGACAGCGTTGCTGCGCCATCGAGCTGCACTTCCGAAACATCCAGCACCGAAAGCTCACGGCCCTCGTAGCGCTTGGCGAGCACAGCCGGGTCTTCGCGCTTGGGCGCCTGGGTTTCGACGGGCGCTGTAGCTACGGGTTTCTCGACCGGCACCGGTTTGTCCGGCGTCGAAGAGTCACAGGCACTGAGCAAAGCCAGCGCGCAGGCCAGCAACAATCCTTTGTTGAACATGGAGTAGGAACTCTTAGGCAGCGTGTACGTGAGGGCAGCAACTATAGCTCAACGTCAGGTGCAGCACCCGGGCGTTGCGCGGCAAGTGAGACCATGGTCGCGCTAAATGGTTGCCTGGCCGTTACACTGTGGCCACTCAAAAAAGCGGGGGCGCTTTGCGCCCCTTTCGCGACACGAGGCCGCTCCTACACAGACCGCGTTACACCTGTAGGAGCGGCCTTGTGTCGCGAAAGGGCTGCAAAGCAGCCCCAGATTGCCCAGGACCCCCGATGCCCTCACTGACCACCGACTGGCGCCACAGCCCCACCCATCACAAGGTCTGGGCGCTGGCCGCGCCGATGATCCTGTCCAACATCTCCGTGCCGCTGGTGGCGCTGGTCGACAGCACGGTCATCGGCCACCTCCCCCACGCCCACCAGCTGGGCGCCGTGGCGGTGGGCGCCACGCTGTTCACCTTCATGGTCGGCCTGATGGGCTTCCTGCGCATGGGCTCCACCGGTTTCGCCGCCCAGGCCGCCGGCCGTGGCGATGGCGCGGCGTTGCGCCAGGTGCTGGTGCAAGGGCTGTTGCTGGCGGTCGCCTTCGCCGTGTTGATCGGCCTGCTGGCCCTGCCGTTCAGTCAGCTTGCACTTCATGCGATGCAACCCAGCGCAGCCCTGCAGCAGTCCACCGAAGACTTCTTCCACACCCGCCTGCTGGGTCTGCCCGCAGCACTGGCCAGCTACGCGCTGGTTGGCTGGTTTCTGGGCACCCAGAACGCCCGGGCACCGCTGGCCATCCTGCTGACCACCAACCTGCTGAACATCGTCTTGAACCTGTGGTTTGTCCTGGGGCTGGATTGGGGTGTACTGGGCTCGGCGCGGGCCTCGGTGATTGCCGAGTGGAGTGCCGCCCTGCTGGGCCTGGCCCTGACCCGCCCGGCCCTGCGGGCCTACCCGGGGCAAGTGGCGTGGGCGGCGCTCAAACGCTGGCAGGCCTGGCGCCCGCTGCTGGCGGTGAACCGCGATATTTTCCTGCGTAGCCTGGCGCTACAACTGGTGTTTCTGCTGATTACCGTACAAGGCGCACGCTTGGGCGAGTCCACCGTGGCGGCCAACGCCCTGCTGCTCAACGGCCTGCTGTTGACCGCCTATGCCCTCGACGGGCTGGCGCACGCAGTGGAAGCACTGTGCGGCCATGCCATCGGCGCCCGTGATCGCGACACCCTGCGCCGTTCGCTGGTGGTCGCCTGCGGCTGGTCGCTGATCACCAGCCTGGGCTTTGCCGGGTTGTTCCTGCTGGGTGGGCACCTGTTCATCGACTTGCAGACCGACATCGACAGTGTGCGGGCGGCGGCCTACCCATATTTGCCCTATTTGGCGTTGCTACCGTTGATTGCAGTGTGGAGCTATTTGCTGGACGGCCTGTTCATCGGCGCCACCCGGGCGCGGGAGATGCGCAATGCGATGTTGGTGTCGGTGCTGATTGCACTGCCGGTGGCGGTCGCCATGAGCGGGTTCGGCAACCATGGGTTGTGGTTGGCGTTTCTCGGGTTCATGGGGTTGCGGGCGGTGACGCTGGGGTGGGTGGGGTGGCGGTTGCAGCAGAAGGGTGAGTGGATCGCGTAACGGCTTGGTATCGGGGTCCCCTGTAGGAGCGGCCTTGTGTCGCGAAATGAGGGCAAAGCCCTCACCTGCTGACTCATAGCCACACACAATCCCAATGCGGATACTCGCCCGCTCGCCGGACCAGGCCAGCCCGAATCGGGTTGGCGATGATGTAGCGGGCAGCGGCCTTTACATCCTCTTCCTTGCGCAATGCCCGGTCATAAAAGCCAGGTTGCCAGATGTGCCGGCGCTCAATGCCTTTACGGTAAAGCGCGCAGCTGCTTCGCGACTTGAAGGCACACATGAGATTGCCCAAGCTGGTTGGCCCCAGTTCGATCAGCCAATGCAGATGATCCGGCATCAAGACCCAAGCCAGAGAGCGGCAGCCCCCTTCATGATCACTAAGGCGCAACTGCTGGATTACCGTCCGCGCAAACAAGAGTTTCCTGAACAACGGAAGGCGATCGCGCGTGATGGTGGTTAGCAGGTAGAGCCTGCCTGGCTCCGAGAAGCGCCCTTGGCGCAAGCGGTGATTGCCGTGACGATCCATGTCTACTTCCTTTGAACATTGCGTTCAAGGGTAGGTGTCGCGATGAAGGGCACCGTAGGCGAATCATTACCGCGTATGACGCGGTGAGGGCTGCGCCCTCAGATCGCGACACAAGGCCGCTCCTACAAGAGGTCGCGACCCCATGTGATATCGCTGTCTCTGTAAGAGCGGCCTTGTGTCGCGATGGGCCGCAAAGCGGCCCCGGCAATTACGACGACAGGTACGAAGACCGGGTCAGCCCGAGGCGCAACGCATCCAGGTATTGCGTGCGCTCGCGCGCAGTGATCTTGGCGCTGGCGACCTTGTCGCGGTAGTGGGTCATCAACTCCTCCGGCGACAGGTGCACGTAGCGCAGCATGTCTTCGATGGTGTCGTGGGTCTCGATGCCGGCGTGGTACACGCTGCCATCGGCGTTCTGGTAGATGTTCACCGAGTCGGTGTCACCGAACAGGTTGTGCATGTCACCCAGGATTTCCTGGTAGGCACCGACCAGGAACACGCCCAGCAGGTAGTCCTCGCCGTCCTTCAGCGCATGCACCGGCATGCTGGTCTCGATGCTCTGCTCGTCGACGTACTGGTTGATCTTGCCGTCCGAGTCGCAGGTCAGGTCCTGCAGTACGGCGCGGCGCAGCGGCTCTTCGTCCAGGCGGTGTAGCGGGATGATCGGCAGCACCTGGCCAATGGCCCAGGTGTCCGGCAGGCTCTGGAACACCGAGAAGTTGCAGATGTACTTGTCGGCCAGCTTGTCGTTCAGCTCGTCCAGCACCTGGCGGTGCGAGCGCTGGCGGGCTTTCAGCGAGTTATGCAGGCGGCGGCACACGGCAAAGTAGCACTGCTCGGCCAAGGCCTTCTCGCTCAGGCTGATCTTGCCATCGGCGTACTGCGCGGCCACGTCACCCATGTAGTGGGTGGCGCGCCAGTAAGTCTCGGTCACCATCTCGATGTCGGTCGGGCCAAGCAGGTCGGCCAGCCATTGCACGGTCTCGGGCAGGGCTTCCTTGTTCTCGATGGTGGGCACGTCGTCGTTGTGCTTCTCGACGTCGGTGACCTGGATCACCAGCATGGCGTGGTGCGCGGTCAGCGAGCGGCCACTCTCGGAGAAGATGTGCGGGTGCGGCAGGCCCTGCGCGTCGCAGAACTCCTTGAGCATGCCCACCACCACGCCGGCGTAGTCGTCCATGTCGTAGTTGATCGAGCTGGCATTGCGCGAGTGGGTGCCGTCGTAGTCCACGCCCAGGCCGCCGCCAACGTCGATGTGGTCGACCGGCAGGCCCAGCGCACGCAGCTCGCCGTAGTAACGGATGGCTTCCTTGAAGCCGTGCTGGTAGTCGGCCAGGTTTGCAATCTGCGAGCCCATGTGGAAGTGCAACAGGCGGATGCCCTGGTCCAGGCCGGCATCGCGGAAGCGCTGCACCACCGAGATCAGCTGGGCAGCAGACAACCCGAACTTGGACTTCTCGCCACCGGTGTCGGCCCATTTGCTGGAGGCCAGCGACGACAGGCGCACGCGCAGGCCGACCTGCGGTTTCACCTTGAGCTCGGCGGCCTCGTCGATCACCAGAGCCACTTCCGACTCTTTCTCGATGACGATAAATACGTTGTGGCCAAGCTTCTGGCCCATCAGCGCCAGGCGAATGAACTCACGGTCCTTGTAGCCGTTGCACACGATGGTGCCGCCCTTCGGCGCCAGCGCCAGCACGGCCAGCAGCTCGGGCTTGGAGCCGGCTTCCAGGCCGATGGAAACGTTTTGCGTGGCGATGATGTTCTCCACCACCGCTTCCTGCTGGTTGACCTTGATCGGGTACAGCGCGGTGTACTGGCTCTGGTACTCCAGGCGCGCGATATTGGCATCGAACGCACCGGTCAGCTGGCGTACGCGGTCCTGCAGAATGTCGGGGAAGCGCACCAGCAAGGGCAGCGACAGGCCGCTCTGGCGCAATTCGTCAACCTGCTCGTACAGGTCGATCGGCGCGCTGTCGGGGCCGTTGGGGCGCACTTCGACGCGCCCGGCTTCATTGATGGCGAAATAACCAGCGCCCCAATGGCGGATGCCATAAACACTGCGGCTGTCGGCCACGGTCCACTGGCTACCATCGTCTTTGCGTGTGCGTCGTACGGACATTCAAGTCCCCTATAGATAAGTCGAAGACACTGCCCCGCAGGCAGCGGAGCGAGTGTAAAAGCTGTAAATGACGATTCATCCGTGCTTAGGCATAGACCCTGAGCACAGGAACGAGTTTAGAAAGCGCTGGGCAAAAAATCGCGCGATGGCCTCAGCCGCCGGACTTTTTCGCCTTGAAACCCTGTTTGGTCAGCTCGCCGATCAACAGCTCGACATGGTCGCCCTGGATCTCGATAACCCCGTCCTTCAGGGCGCCGCCAGTACCGCAGCGGCGCTTGAGGGTGGTCGCCAGGTCTTTGAGCTGGTCGGGCGGCAGCGGCACACCGGTGACGGTGGTCACGGTCTTGCCGCCACGGCCTTTGCTCTCACGGCGCACACGGGCAATGCCGTCGCCTTCGGGGATGATTTGCTGCTTGCAGCTGCAGGCATCCACCGGCTGGCCACAGTCGGGGCAGTGCCGACCAGCGTCGGTGGAGTAAACGAGACCGCCAAGGGCGGAAAAGGAAGAAGCTTTCTTGGCCACTTTTGTTCCTCTGTGCTGAGGACAAAAACTGGTCGTGCCTTGGGGTTGAGGCCGACCGCGAAGCCCCACTCTGGCAGGGGCGGCGCTACTGCCGCAAGATCCTGCGACAGCCCGAAAAGGGCGCGCAGTGTAACGATAAATCCGGCTGTTGCTAAGTACAGGATTGCGGCATTTTACGAATGTTTTGCGACTATTCGCGGGCACGCCCGCTCCCACAGGTACAGCGCGGCCCTCGAACACTTCACAATCCCTGTGGGAGCGGGCGTGCCCGCGAAAGGGCCCGTATTGAAACAACTATCCCTGGCTGACTTTATATCGCTGCAACGCCGCCAATGAGTCCGGGCAATACGGCTTGCTCAGGCTCTCTTGCTCAGCCTGCTCCAAGCCAATGAACCGCGCCTCGATTACCTCTTCCGGCTGCAGGCGCAACGGCGCATCGGACACCGCTGAATACACCGCACACCACAACCGGTTGTCGGGCTGGTCAAAATAGAACCGTTCATGAAAGCGTAACTCAACCCCTTCAATTCCCAGTTCCTCGGCCAGCTCACGCGCCGCCGAGTCAGCGTAACCCTCCCCGGCCGTCACCATGCCACCCGCCGCCACATCCCAGTACCCCGGGTACAGCGCCTTGCTCAGGGTACGCCGGTGCACACACAACTCACCGGCACTGTTGAACAGCAGAATGAAGGTGCAACGGCCGATCAGGCCACGCTCGCGCAACTCGGCGCGGGGCAATGCCCCCAGCACCTGATCGGCCTCGTCCACCCAGCTAACCAGTTCGCGGTCGGAGGCCGCCCGGTGGGCGGCCTCGTTCGGGCTGATGGCCATTCTCAACCCTGCGACAGCAGCTGACGCAGGTCGATCACGGCAGCGTTGGCCCGCGAAATGTAGTTGGCCATGACCAGCGAGTGGTTGGCCCACATGCCGAAGCCGCTGCCGTTGAGCACCATCGGGCTCCACAGCGGCTCTTGCGATGCCTCCAGTTCACGAATGATTTGACGCACGCTGACGGTGGCATTCTTCTTCGCCAGCACGTCGGCGAAGTCCACCTCGATGGCACGCAGCAGGTGCGACAGCGCCCAGGCCTGGCCGCGGGCTTCGTAGAACACGTTGTCGATCTGCAGCCATGGGGTTTCCACCAGCTCCTCGTCCACCTGCGGCGCCTGACCGGCAACTACCGACTCGGTCTTCAGCGTGGTGTTGAGCTTGACCCGGCCAACGCTGGCCGACAGGCGCTGCGACAGCGATCCCAGGCGAGTGGCCACGTCACCCAGCCAGTTGTTCAGGTTGTCGGCGCGGGTGTAGAAGATCGCGCCCTTGTCGCCAGCAGCCAGACGGGTCTGGTAACGGCTCAGCGACTTGATGCCCTCTTCGAACTCCGACTCGCTCGACGGCAGGATCCAGCTCTTGTTGTCGAAGTTGAAGCGCGGCTCGGCCTTGGCCAGGTCGGCGTCTTCGGTGGACTGCGACTGCGAGCGGGCGAAGTCCTTGCGCAGGGCGCGGGACAGGTCGCGTACCTGGACCAGCACGCCGTATTCCCAGCTCGGCATGTTGTCCATCCACAGCCCTGGCGGGAAGCGGTCGTTGGAGATGTAGCCGCCCGGCTTGTTCAGCAAGGTGCCGGCCACAGTCTTGAGGGTTTCGATGGTGGTGTAGCCCACCACCATCTGCTGGCCACCGCGCTCAGCGGCAGACTGGGCATTCTGCTGCACCGGGAACAGTTCCGGCTCCTGGCTCCAGTACCAGCCCAGGCCGATGCACACCAGCAGGTACAACCCGATCAGGGTCCCCAGGGCACGGCTCCACAGGCCGCCAAGGTAGCTACGGGCGGCAGCGCCGCGGCCGTCGACACGCTCACGGGGCTCGGCTTTGGCCTCGCGGTTTTTCCAGTCCAGCATGGCTTTGTCCTTAATCAGTCACGACGGTTCTAGGGCTTTGACCACAGGCCTGCGCCAGGGTGCCACGGCAAGCCCGCATGGCAGCACTATAAAGCAGACACCACCGTACGCATAAGCGACCAATCAGTCAGCAACTGAATATTCGTTCTGGCCGCTTTGTTGATACAGGGCAGTCACGTATTTGCAAAGAGCTGCCAGCATAGAGCCATCATTGCCCCTGCACATCCCAACCTATAAGTAGCCAGGACATGAGCCAAGCAGTTGAGCCGAGCCCGCAGTGCCCCACCCAACAGGTGACGCGTAGCGGCCTGCGCAAGGACGACCCGCTCGACCCGCTGCTGCTACCCCTGCGCAAGCCGGTGTACATCCTGCTGCAGGACCATGAGCGTGCCCAGCGCCTGGCCCAGCAACTGGAGTTCTTTGGCCTGGTGGTGCAAGCGCTGCCCAGCGCTGCGGCGTTTCTCGCCTCGATCAACGAATACCCGCCTTCGGCCATCATCATGGATGTGGACTTCACCGGTGCCGGCCAAGGCCTGCTGCTGGCCGCCAAGGTGCAGCAGGGGCTGGCGCTACCTGTTCCGCTGCTGTTCTTCAGCCACCACGAAGCCGACACCCCGACCCGCCTCGCCGCTGTGCGCGCGGGTGGCCAGGACTTTCTCACCGGCAGCCTCGAGGCTTCCAGCCTGCTGGAAAAGGTCGAACTGCTGACCAACGCCACCCCGCACGACCCGCTGCGCGTGCTGATCATCGACGACTCGCGCACCCAGGCGCTGCACACCGAGCGCGTGCTGGCCAGCGCCGGCATGGTCACCCGCAGCCTGACCGACCCCATCCGCACCATGGCCGAGCTTGCCGACTTCCAGCCCGACCTGATCATCCTCGACCTGTACATGCCTGCCTGCACCGGCCCGGAGCTGGCCAAGGTGATCCGCCACAGCGACCGCTATGTGAGCGTGCCGATCATCTACCTGTCTGCCGAAGACGACCTGGACAAGCAGCTGGATGCGATGAGCGAAGGCGGTGATGATTTTTTGACCAAGCCGTTTCGCTCTCGCCACCTGATCACCACCGTGCGCAACCGCGCCGCCCGCGCCCGGCACCTGAAGGCGCGCATGGTGCGCGACAGCCTGACCGGGCTGTACAACCACACCCACATCCTGCAACTGCTGGAAGACTGCAGCTTCCGCGCCCGCCGCGAACAGCAGCCGTTGAGCTTTGCCATGCTCGACATCGACCATTTCAAGAAGATCAACGACCGCCACGGCCACCCCATGGGCGACAGGGTGATCAAGAGCCTGGCGCTGTTCCTCAAGCAACGCTTGCGCAAAACTGATTTCATTGGCCGTTATGGGGGTGAAGAGTTCGCCATCGTCATGCCCAATACCGCGCTGGACGCAGCGCACAAGGTGCTGGACGAGATTCGCCGGCGCTTTGCAGAAATCCTCTACCCGGCGCAGCCGCGGGATTTGCAGTGCACGTTCAGTGCCGGGGTGGTGCAGCTGGATGATGTGCTGGATGCATTGACCATGGCCAGTGCGGCGGACGAGGCGCTGTACCGGGCCAAGCACGCGGGGCGTAATTGCGTCGTTCGTGTGGAACCTTGAGTTATTTATAGGCTGTACCGGCTTCTTCGCAGCACAAGGCTGCTCCTACAGGGAGCACGCTGAATGTAGGAGCAGCCTTGAGCTGCGAAGAGGCCAGAGCAGGCCACACCGATAGCGGCACTGTGCCACTTTTTTTCTGGCACCAAGCCCCTGTCGTCATCACCCGGTCACAAAATCGCAATAACTTCAGGCGCCTACCTCTCCCCTGCGCAGGAAGTTCGCAGCTATGCGCCTGAAGTGGCTGACCAATTTCAACACCCTGTTGCTGGTAACGGTGTGTCTCGCCCTGGGCGTCACCCTGTGGTGGTCGCAGCGTGCCCTGGAACGCCCCTACCAGATGATGGAGCGCTACCTGGGCCTGTCCCAGCAGTTCCAGAACCAGGCAGCACGCAATATCCAGGCTTACCTGGGCAGCGGCGATGCCCTGCGCCATGCCGCCGCCATGGAGGCCAACCAGCAATTGCAGGCCAGCCTTGACGAGTGGCCCACAGAACTGGCCGGCAAGCTGCGCCCCAGCCTCGACAACCTGCAGGCCTTCACTGCCAACGAACTGCTGGCCGCCGGTAAACTGGCCGGCGATCCGCAAGCCCTGCTGCTGCAGGCCGAGCGGGAACTGGGGGCCAACTTCGAACAACTGGCCGGCTACGCCCGCGACAGCGGCAGCGCCGATGCCAACCGCTACCTGTTGCCGTTGCTCGATGCCAGTGTGCACCTGGGCCGCCTGTCGCTGGCAAGGGACAAGCTGGTCAGCAGCGGCCGCCCGGAGCTGGCCGACGAAGTGGAGCGTGAACTGCAACTGATCCGCACCCAGGCGCAGGCCATCGACAGTTTGCCGTTGCTGGGCGTAACCCGCGCAGCCGAATCCGGTGCCGACGACTTCGCCGCCATGATGGGCCTGGAAACCCAGGCCAGCGCCCAGCAGGAAGACATTGCGGTGGGCCTGAAGCGTGAACTGCAAACTCTGCTCAGCCGCTACCCGGCCGAACTGCAACGCACCCGCGAACAGATCGAACGCCGCGTCGCCCTTGCCGCCAGCACCCGTCAGCGCCTGGAGGCGGTGCAGCAGGCCATCGCCGCGCTGGAACCCGAAGTACGCGGCGAACATGCCAAGATCGCCGCTGAGGTGCGCATCATCCAGGGCCTGATGATCGGCCTGATCCTGCTCATCGCCCTGCTGATCGACACTTTGCAGCGGCGCCTGACCCGCACCCTCACCAGCCTTGCCCCAGCCTTGTCACGTTGGGCCGAGGGCGACTTTGCCCAGGCCATCTCCCTGGGCAAGACCAACCGCGAACTGCACGACATCCAGGAGTCGCTCAACCGCCTGCGCCAGTACCTGGTGGAGCTGGTCGGCACCATCCGCCACAACGCCGAGCAGGTGGCTGGCAGCAGCCACGCCCTGGCCGGGATGAGCGCCGCCCTGCACGACGGCGCCGAGCGCCAGGCCGGCGATACCGGCCAGATCCGCGATGCCTTGGGCGAGCTGGAAGCGACCATTCAGCAAGTGGCGGGCGATGCCAGCGCCGCTGCCGATGCCAGCCGCGA
The DNA here is from genome assembly GCF_052112345.1 of Pseudomonas sp. SAS7. Classification (NCBI taxonomy): domain Bacteria; kingdom Pseudomonadati; phylum Pseudomonadota; class Gammaproteobacteria; order Pseudomonadales; family Pseudomonadaceae; genus Pseudomonas; species Pseudomonas sp. SAS7. The sequence continues at coordinate 44,346 of NZ_JBEGGO010000014.1, forward strand.
TGCCGGGCGCGCAGTGGAACAGGGCCAGGCGGTCATTGGCCAGAGCTTGTCGGGCTTGCGCGAGCTGGTCGATGAAGTGCAAGGCAACGCCCGCATGATCGAGCAATTGGCGGAAGAATCGGCGACCATCGGCGGGGTGCTGACAGTGATCCGTTCGATTGCCGAACAGACCAACCTGCTGGCGCTGAATGCCGCGATCGAAGCCGCCCGTGCAGGTGAAATGGGCCGTGGCTTTGCCGTGGTGGCCGATGAAGTGCGTTCGCTGGCGCAGCGCACCACGGGGGCTACCGGCGAGATTCAGGCACTGATCGACCGCCTGCAGCAAGCCGCGAAAGGTTCGGTGGCGGGGATGCGTGCGCAGCTTGAGCATGCCGAGGCCACGGCCAGCCAGGCCCAGGCTGCGGATGGCGCGCTGGACGAGATTGTCTGTGCCATCCGCACCATTGCCGACACAGCGGTGCGCATTGCCGATGTCACGGCCCAGCAGAGTGGCGCGGTGAGTGAAATTCGTGACCACAGCGAGCGGATTCACGCGCTGGGCGAAGATAACCTGCAGCGCATAGGTGAAGGGCGCGAGCAAGGCGAGCAGTTGCTGAGCCTGGGCGGTGAGCTGAACCGGGCGGTGCGGGCGTTCAGGGTTTGAGTTGAGCCTTTCAGCGCCTGAGAGATCGAGCGCCAAACATGTCATGGCAAGCGCTACTGGCCCCAACCCGCACCAACTCCGCTATCATGCCCGGCACGTTCCACCTCGCGAGTCCGCCATGCGCCGCCTGTTTTTCCTGCTGTTCCTGCTGCTGGCCAGCCCTGCGTTCGCCACGGGCCTGCTCGACAACCGCCCCAGCGCCACCCTCGGCGCCGCTTCGCTGGCCAACAACGCCGACTTCCTGCCGGTACACGAAGCCTTCAAGCTCAGCCTGGTCCAGGCCGATGCGCAAACCGTCAAGCTGCGCTTCGTCGCCACCGAGGGCTATTACCTCTACCGCCACCGCTTCCAGTTCCGCACCGAGTCGGCCGACATTGCCCTGGGCACCCCGAACATCCCCAAGGGCGAGGCCAAGCACGATGAATTCTTCGGCGACGTCGAGGTGTACCACGGCGTACTCGACATCGAGCTGCCACGCACCGACCCGCGAGCCTTCACCCTGCTGGTGGGCTACCAGGGCTGTGCCGACAAAGGCCTGTGCTACCCACCTGAAACCGCACGCCTGAGCATCGATGGCGAAGGCGGCGCCAACGCCCCCGCAACCGCCGAACGCGGCTGGAACTGGAAATCGCTGCTGTTGTTCTTCCTCGCCGGGGTCGGCCTGACCTTTACCCCGTGCGTACTGCCGATGCTGCCGATCCTGTCTGGCGTAGTGCTGCGCGGCCAGGTCGGTGGCCTGCGCGGGCTGTCGCTGTCGCTGGCCTACGTGCTGCCGATGGCGGCCAGTTTCGCGGCGCTCGGCGCGCTGATGGGCCTGTTCGGCGCCGGCCTGAACCTGCAGGCGCGCCTGCAGTCGGCCTGGGTGCTGGTGCCCTTCGCACTGTTTTTCGTGCTGTTCGCCCTGGCCATGTTCGGCCTGTTCGAGCTGAAGCTGCCCCAGGCACTCAGCAACCGCCTGAACAACGTCGCCAACCATACCCGGGGTGGCTCGCTACTGGGCGCGGCAGTGCTGGGCGTGCTCTCCAGCCTGCTGGTTTCGCCGTGTGTGTCGGCACCTCTGGCCGGCGCGCTGCTGTATATCAGCGCCAGTGGCGATGCCCTGGGCGGCGCACTCAAGCTGTTCGCCCTGGGCCTGGGCATGGGTGCCCCCTTGTTGCTGGTGGCCACCGGTGGCGCAGCATGGCTGCCGAAAAGCGGCCCATGGATGAACACGGTGAAAAACGCCATCGGCGTACTGCTGCTGGGCCTGGCCATCGGCTTGCTCAGCCGCGTGCTGCCGGGGCCGGTGACCTTGCTGCTGGTGGGTTTCCTCGCCGCTGGCGTGGCACTGTTCCTCGGCGCCCTGGAATTCGTCGTCAAGGATGCACGCCAGCGCCTGGCCCAACTGCTAGGCCTGGCCTTGCTGGTATACGCCCTGGCCTGCTGGTACGGCGCCCTGAGCGGCCAGGGCGACCCGCTTCGCCCGCTGCCCGTTGCAACACTGGCGGCCACCGGCAGCAGCCAGGCGGCACAGGCAGATGCCTGGCAGACCATCACCACCCCCAGCGCACTGGACGCCGCACTGGCCCAGGCCAAGGCGGCCGGCCAGCCAGTGCTGCTGGACTGGTACGCCGACTGGTGCATCAGTTGCAAGGTGATCGAGCATGAAGTGCTCAATGCGCCGCAGGTGCAAACGCAGTTGGCCGGCTTCAAGCTGCTGCGTTTCGACATCACCGAGAGCAGTGCCGAGCAACGCAAGCTGCTCGACCGCTACCAGCTGTTCGGCCCACCCGCCCTGCTGTTCTTTGCCGCGAACGGCGGCGAAATTACCGCTGATCGGGTGATTGGCGAGATAAACGCCGGTGATTTTGCGCAAATTCTGACACGCGTGCGCGGCAAAGTCGGTCTATAACTTCCCGCGTGCCGGGAAAAATCCTGTAATAGGTGACCAGATTTAATTATTTGGTCACATACTTCGCGCGAATCTCGGACATCGTGCTGGCTATTGCCGGGAACTGGACACTTGCCGTCGCTTTACGGCACACTCGCCGCGCTGTGTCGAATTGCCCTACAAATCCAAGGAATCCGCAGATGGCAACGCTACTGGTGCTCCACGGCCCAAACCTCAACCTGCTCGGTACTCGCGAGCCTGGCCATTACGGCGCCGTGACCCTGGCCCAGATCAACCAGGACCTGGAGCAACGTGCCCGCGCCGCAGGCCACCATCTGCAGTACCTGCAGAGCAATGCCGAATACGAACTGATCGACCGCATTCACGCCGCACGCAACGAGGGTGTGGACTTCATCCTGATCAATCCGGCTGCTTTCACCCACACAAGCGTCGCATTACGTGACGCATTGCTTGCGGTGAGCATCCCATTCATCGAAGTGCACCTGTCCAACGTGCACAAACGCGAACCGTTCCGTCACCACTCCTACTTTTCCGATGTTGCCGTAGGGGTGATCTGCGGCCTGGGCGCCAGCGGTTATCGCCTGGCCCTGGAGTCCGCGCTGGAACAACTGGCTGCCAACGCACAGCCCAAATGATGAAAACCCTGGCCTAAGTGGGCCGGGGTTCGAGAGAAACGTTTCCGATACGTTTTTTTGTATTTCGCCCCCTGACCGAACCTTTGGGAGTTGATGATTAATGGATATCCGTAAAGTCAAGAAACTGATCGAACTGCTGGAAGAGTCTGGCATCGACGAACTGGAGATCAAGGAAGGCGAAGAGTCGGTCCGTATCAGCCGTCACAGCAAGACCCCAGCTGCCCAACAGTTCTACGCACCAGCACCGATGGCCGCTGCCCCTGCTGCTGCCCCGGTTGCCGCTGCTGCTCCAGTCGCCGAAGCCGCTGCCGCTGCCCCGGCCCTGAAAGGCACCGTGATCCGCTCGCCAATGGTAGGTACCTTCTACCGCAAGCCTTCGCCGACCTCGCCGAACTTCGCTGAAGTGGGCCAGTCCGTGAAGAAAGGCGACACCCTGTGCATCGTTGAAGCCATGAAGATGATGAACCACATCGAAGCCGATGTTGGCGGTGTCATCGACGCCATTCTGGTAGAAGACGGCCAGCCGGTTGAGTTCGACCAGCCGCTGTTCACCGTCGTTTGATTCGCGGAGAGCCAACGATGTCTGGGAAGCTGGAAAAAGTCCTGATCGCCAACCGCGGGGAAATTGCCCTGCGGATCCTGCGTGCCTGCAAAGAGCTGGGCATCAAGACCGTCGCCGTGCACTCCACGGCCGACCGCGAACTGATGCACCTGGGCCTGGCAGACGAGTCGGTCTGCATTGGTCCTGCTTCGTCCAAAGATTCCTACCTGCACATCCCGGCGATCATCGCTGCGGCCGAAGTGACAGGCGCTACCGCCATTCACCCGGGTTACGGGTTCCTGGCGGAAAACGCTGACTTCGCCGAGCAGGTGGAAAAGTCCGGCTTTGCCTTCATCGGCCCGAAAGCCGACACCATTCGCCTGATGGGCGACAAGGTGTCGGCCAAGGACGCGATGATCAAGTCGGGCGTACCGACCGTACCGGGCTCCGATGGCCCGCTGCCGGAAGACGAAGAAGTCGCCCTGGCGATTGCCCGTGACGTCGGCTACCCGGTGATCATCAAGGCCGCCGGTGGCGGTGGTGGTCGCGGCATGCGCGTGGTGCACAAGGAAGAGGACCTGATTTCCTCGGCCAAACTCACCCGTACCGAAGCCGGTGCTGCCTTCGGCAACCCGATGGTCTACCTGGAGAAGTTCCTGACCAACCCACGCCACGTGGAAGTGCAGGTACTGTCCGACGGCCAGGGCAACGCCATCCATCTGGGCGACCGCGACTGCTCGCTGCAGCGCCGTCACCAGAAGGTCCTGGAAGAAGCACCAGCCCCGGGTATCGATGAGAAAGCCCGTCAGGAAGTGTTCAAGCGTTGCGTAGATGCGTGCATCGAGATCGGCTACCGTGGTGCCGGTACTTTCGAGTTCCTGTACGAGAACGGCCGCTTCTACTTCATCGAGATGAACACCCGCGTGCAGGTTGAGCACCCGGTGTCGGAGATGGTTACCGGTATCGACATCGTCAAGGAGATGCTGAGCATCGCCGCTGGCAACAAGCTGTCGTTCCGCCAGGAAGACGTGGTTATCCGTGGCCACTCGCTGGAGTGCCGGATCAACGCCGAAGACCCGAAGAAATTCATCCCGAGCCCAGGCAAGGTCAAGCACTTCCACGCCCCAGGCGGCAACGGCGTTCGCGTCGATTCGCACCTGTACAGCGGTTATTCGGTTCCGCCGAACTACGACTCGCTGATCGGCAAGCTGATCACCTACGGCAAGGACCGCGACGAAGCCATGGCGCGCATGCGCAATGCCCTGGACGAGATCGTCGTCGACGGCATCAAGACCAACATCCCGCTGCACCGCGACCTGGTGCGTGATGAAGGCTTCTGCAAAGGCGGCGTCAACATTCACTACCTCGAACACAAGCTGGCAAACGAGCATTGATCGAATAGTGTGATGTACCAGAACCCCGGACTTGTTCCGGGGTTTTTTATTGCCTGCCGGGGCCCTACCCCTTCATCCGCGGCATCTCGATGCGGTGCTCGTGCACACGCCGATACAAGGTAGCCCGCGAAATACCCAACGCCCGCGCTGCATCGGCCGGCTTCCAGCGATGGCGGATCAGTGCATCCAGCAACAACTGCCGGGCCGGGCAGGACACGCCGCTTTCAGCCGAAACAACCGCATCACCGCGCACCTCTTGCGGCAAATCCTGCAACTGCACCTGCCCGCCTTCACTCACCGCACAGGCATAACGCAACACCTGCCGCAGTTGGCGCAGGTTGCCCGGCCAGCAGTAAAGCAGCAGCGACTGCAACGCAGCATCCGCCAACACCACCTCGACCGCACACGCTTGCGCCTCCTCGGCCAGCAGTTGGTGAATCAGCCCCAAGCGATCCTCGCGCTCACGCAGCGGCGGCAGCTCGAACCGGGCATTGGCCAGACGGAAGTACAGGTCCTCGCGAAAACGGCCCTCCGCCACCATCTTCGCCAAGTCGCGGTGAGTCGCGCAGATCACCTGAATGTCCACGCGTTCGCGCCGTGCTGCCCCCAGCGGCGCCACTTCGCCTTCGGCCAGCACACGCAGCAGGCGGGTTTGCAGGTTCAGCGGCATGTCGCCGATTTCGTCAAGGAACAGGGTGCCGCCATCGGCCTGCTGCAACAGCCCCTGCATGCCTTTGCTGGAAGCCCCGGTAAAGGCCCCGGCTACATAGCCAAACAGTTCGCTCTCGATCAGGTTTTCCGGGATGGCGGCGCAGTTCAGCGTGACAAATGGCCCGTCGCGGCGCTGGCTTTGCTGGTGCAGCTGGCGGGCAAACACCTCTTTGCCGGCCCCGGTTTCACCTTGTACCAGCACCGCCAGGTTGCAGTCCTTGACCCGCGTGGCCAGCCGCAAATGCTGCTCGATACGGGCGTCCTGCGCCTGCTGCAAGGGCTGCGCGCGCTGGCGTTGCTGCGGGGCGCTGACCCGGCCATACAGCCCACCCAGGCCCGGCAGGCGCTGGGCGGACGACGTGTTGACGCGCCGTAGCTGGCCCATGTCGAACAGTTCGCCAATGTGCTCGGGCAAGCGCCCCAGGTGCTGCACCAGCCGTTGCCGCGCCAGGCTGTTGATGGCCTGCAAGCGGCCATCGGCATCCCAGGCCAGCAGGTAATCGGGCTGGCTCTCCACATAACCCGGGGTGCCATGGGCGCGCATTACCCAGTGGCCTTGGGCACTGTGCATGAAGAAGGCGTTTTCGATTTCACGGGCAGTCTGCTCGACCAACTGGCGGATCAGGTGCTGGCTGCGGCGGTCGTCCGGTGACTGCAAGGCCGATACATCCACCACCCCCAGCAACTCGCCCTGTGGGTCGAACACCGGCGCTGCAGTGCAGGTCAGGCCGATGAAGGCTGCGCGGAAGTGATCGCGCTTGTGCACCGTGACCGGGGCCTTGCTGGTCAGCACCGCCGCTACACCGCAGGTGCCCTCCTCGCCCTCCGACCAGCAGGTGCCCAGGTACAGCCCGGCCTTGCGGCAGTCATTGCGGATGGCCGATTCGACCCGGTAATCGATGGTGCGCCCCTGGGCATCGGTCAGCAGCACGCAGTAGTCGGCGCCGCGCACCCGCTCGTGCAGGCGCGCCACGGCATCGCTGGCGATGCGCAGAAACAGCTCGGCGCGTTCGCGGCATTCGTTGAGCAGGCTTTGGGACAGGATACGCGGCCCCTGCTGGGAGCCGGGGTCGAGGCGGTACAGCTCCATGGAGCGGCGCCATGAATCGAGGATCAGCGCTGGCACCGGCGCCTGTGGCAGGCGGTCGGCGTTCTTCAGCACCCGGCTGACGCAGTCGACATGGGCTCGGGAGTTCGCGGCAAGCATTCAGGCCCTCCGGTTCTCGTTGCTGTTTTTATCGTTGTGCGGCCATTAAGCGCTTCCCGGCATGCCCCGACAAGCACTGTGTGATTACCGGCTGGCTTGAGACGCTGCGTCTCAGCGTCTCGCCAACCCAGGCCCCGCGCTGGCACCCGGCGTCTCGCCAGCAGCGCAATGAGCACTTGCCTGAGCGCAACAAAACCGCTCTGGCGCGGCCATTTCAGCCACGCCATGAAAAGCTGGCACCGCGCTTGCTCCTGCCCTTGCAAACAAAAATACGAGGTGCGCCATGCCGCTACCCGCCCCGACCGTCGGGATCATTGCCAACCCTGCCTCTGGCCGCGACCTGCGCCGCCTGACCGCCAATGCCGGGCTCTATTCGAGCACCGACAAGGCCTCGGCGATCCAGCGCCTGCTGGCGGCCTTCGGTGCCACTGGCATCGGCCAGGTGCTACTGCCCAGCGACATGACCGGCATCGCCGCCGCCGTGCTCAAGGCCAGCCAGGGCCCGGGCGCCCGTGACCAGCACTGGCCGGCCATCGAAATACTCGACCTGCCGCTGACCCAGACCGTTGCCGATACCCGCCTGGCCACCCGGCGCATGGTCGAGCGTGGTGTGGCGATGATCGCCGTGCTCGGTGGCGACGGCACTCACAAGGCAGTCGCTGCCGAGGCCGGTGACATACCGCTGCTGACGCTGTCCACCGGCACCAACAATGCCTTCCCCGAACTGCGTGAAGCCACCAGTGCCGGCCTGGCCGGCGGCCTGCTCGCCAGCGGCCAGGTACCGGCCAGCATCGGCCTGCGCCGCAACAAGCGCCTGCTGGTGAAGGTGCCCGAGCAACAGCTTGCCGAATGGGCCCTGGTGGAAGTGGCGGTATCGCCCCAGCGCTTCATCGGTGCCCGTGCACTCAGCCGCAGCGAAGACTTGAGCGAAGTCTTTGCCTGCTTCGCCGAGCCCCATGCCATTGGCCTGTCAGCCTTGTGCGGGCTGTGGTGCCCGGTGTCGCGCCAGGACCCGCACGGCGCCTGGGTACGCCTGAACCCCGCTGCCGAACAGGCGCTGCTCGCGCCCCTGGCGCCCGGCCTGCTGCAAGGTTGCGGCATCACCGCCAGCGGCCCGCTGACGCCCGGCGTCGCCCATCGCCTGAGCCTGGCCAGCGGCACCCTGGCCCTGGACGGCGAGCGCGAAATCGAATTCGCCGAGCACGACACGCCCACCATCACCCTCGACCACCAAGGCCCGCTGAGCGTGGATGTCGAGGCCGTCCTGGCGCATGCCGCCCGCCATCACCTGCTGGCCGTGCCGCGCGGCCACCGGCTGCACCCTGCAAACCCGCGTTGAGACAACCCTGGAGAACAACAAGATGTCCAATCAACTCAGTACCGAACAACTGCTGCATGCCTATGAAGTGATGCGCACCATCCGCGCCTTTGAAGAACGCCTGCACGTGGAATTCGCCACTGGCGAGATCCCCGGCTTCGTCCACCTGTACGCCGGCGAAGAAGCCTCAGCCGCCGGGGTAATGGCCCACCTGCGCGACAGCGACTGCATCGCCTCGACCCACCGCGGCCATGGCCACTGCATCGCCAAGGGGGTGGATGTGTACGGCATGATGGCCGAGATCTATGGCAAGAAAACCGGCGTGTGCGGCGGCAAAGGCGGCTCGATGCACATTGCCGACCTGGAAAAAGGCATGCTCGGCGCCAATGGCATCGTCGGCGCCGGTGCACCGCTGGTGGCCGGGGCAGCATTGGCAGCCAAACTCAAGGGCCGTGACGACGTGTCGGTGGCCTTCTTCGGCGATGGCGCTTCCAACGAAGGCGCCGTGTTCGAGGCCATGAACATGGCGTCGATCATGAACCTGCCGTGCATCTTCGTGGCCGAAAACAACGGCTACGCCGAGGCCACCGCCTCCAACTGGTCCGTCGCCTGCGACCACATTGCCGACCGCGCAGCCGGCTTCGGCATGCCGGGCGTCACCATCGACGGCTTCGACTTCTTTGCCGTGTACGAGGCCGCCGGGGCCGCCATCGAGCGTGCCCGTGCCGGGCAAGGGCCGTCGCTGATCGAGGTCAAGCTCAGCCGCTACTACGGCCACTTCGAAGGCGATGCGCAAACCTACCGCGCCCCGGATGAAGTGAAGAACCTGCGCGAATCCCGCGACTGCCTGATGCAGTTCCGCAACAAGACCACCCGCGCCGGCCTGCTCACTGCCGAGCAACTGGACGCCATCGACGCGCGCATCGAGGACCTGATCGAAGACGCCGTGCGCCGCGCCAAGTCCGATCCCAAGCCACAGCCCGCCGACCTGCTCACCGACGTCTACGTCAGCTACCCCTGAGCCGCGGATTACAAGAACAACAGGAGAACCACCATGGCAAGAAAGATCAGCTACCAGCAGGCCATCAACGAAGCCCTGGCCCAGGAAATGCGCCGCGACAGCACGGTGTTCATCATTGGCGAAGACGTTGCCGGCGGTGCCGGTGCACCCGGCGAGGAGGACGCCTGGGGTGGCGTACTGGGCGTGACCAAGGGCCTGTACCACCAGTTCCCCGGCCGCGTGCTGGACGCACCGCTGTCGGAAATCGGCTACGTCGGCGCCGCCGTCGGTGCCGCCACCCAGGGCCTGCGCCCGGTGTGCGAACTGATGTTCGTCGACTTTGCCGGCTGCTGCCTGGACCAGATCCTCAACCAGGCCGCCAAATTCCGCTACATGTTCGGCGGCAAGGCGGTCACCCCGCTGGTGATGCGCACCATGTACGGCGCCGGCCTGCGTGCGGCCGCCCAGCACTCGCAGATGCTCACCTCGCTGTGGACGCACATCCCCGGCCTGAAGGTGGTGTGCCCTTCTTCCCCTTACGATGCCAAGGGCCTGCTGATTCAGGCGATCCGCGACAACGACCCGGTGATCTTCTGTGAGCACAAGCTGCTGTACAGCATGCAGGGCGAGGTGCCGGAAGAGGTGTACACCGTGCCGTTCGGCGAGGCCAACTTCCTGCGTGATGGCGACGACGTGACCCTGGTCACCTATGGCCGCATGGTCCACGTAGCACTTGAAGCCGCCAACAACCTGGCCCGCCAGGGCATCGACTGCGAAGTGCTGGACCTGCGCACCACCAGCCCGCTGGACGAAGACAGCATTCTTGAAAGTGTGGAAAAAACCGGCCGCCTGGTGGTGATCGACGAAGCCACCCCGCGCTGCTCGATGGCCACCGACATCAGCGCGCTGGTGGCGCAGAAGGCCTTCGACGCACTCAAGGGCCCGATTGAAATGGTCACCGCACCACACACCCCGGTGCCGTTCTCCGATGCCCTGGAAGACCTGTACATCCCTGACGCGGCGAAGATCGAAGCGGCCGTGCGCAAGGTGATCGAAGCCGCAAGGAGTGCCGCATGAGCCAGATCCATACACTGACCATGCCCAAGTGGGGCCTGTCGATGACCGAAGGCCGGGTGGACACCTGGCTCAAGCAGGAAGGTGACCAAATCACCAAGGGCGACGAGGTGCTGGACGTCGAGACCGACAAGATCAGCAGCAGCGTCGAAGCCCCGTTCAGTGGCGTGTTGCGCCGCCAGGTGGCCAAGCCGGATGAAACCCTGCCAGTGGGCGCGTTGCTGGCCGTGGTGGTGGAAGGCGAAGCCGAAGAAGCCGAAATCGATGCGCTGGTGCAGCGCTTCCAGGCCGAGTTCGTCGCCGAGGGGGGCGCGGATCAGGCCCAGGGGCCGGCCCCACAGAAGGCAGAGGTTGGCGGCCGCCTGCTGCGCTGGTTCGAGCTGGGCGAAGGTGGCACGCCGTTGGTGCTGGTGCACGGTTTTGGCGGCGACCTCAACAACTGGCTGTTCAACCACCCGGCATTGGCCGCTGAACGCCGCGTGATCGCCCTCGACCTGCCGGGGCACGGCGAATCGGCCAAGGCGCTGCAACGCGGCGACCTGGATGAACTGAGCGAAACCGTGCTGGCCCTGCTCGACCACCTGGACATCGCCAAGGCCCACCTGGCGGGCCATTCCATGGGTGGCGCGGTAAGCCTCAACGTGGCGCGCCTGGCGCCGCAGCGGGTGGCCAGCCTGAGCCTGGTGGCCAGTGCCGGCCTGGGCGAAGCGATCAACGGGCAGTACCTGCAAGGCTTTGTCACCGCCGCCAACCGCAATGCGCTCAAACCGCAGATGGTGCAATTGTTTGCCGACCCGGCGCTGGTCACCCGGCAAATGCTGGAGGACATGCTCAAGTTCAAGCGCCTGGAAGGTGTTGATGACGCCTTGCGCCAGCTGGCATCGGCCATCGCCGACGGCGACCGCCAGCGCCACGACCTGCGCGGGGTACTGGGGCAGCATCCGGCGCTGGTGGTGTGGGGCGGCAAGGACGCGATCATCCCGGCCAGCCATGCCGAAGGCCTGGAGGCAGAAGTACTGGTGCTGCCCGAGGCTGGGCATATGGTGCAGATGGAGGCGGCTGAAGAGGTGAACCGCAGGATGGTGGAGTTTTTGCGGGGGCATTGAAGGGTATGACTTGAGCTCTTGCGCGCCTGTGAGATCGAGCGCCGCCCGCGCGGCGCTTCGCAGCACAAGGCTGCTCCTACATTTGTTTCGGGCCAGTCACTCCTGCACCCTAGGCGCGCGCCCCCCTGGATGTATGACAGGAGATTGATGAAGAGCAGTTGCTTACCCCTCGATATCGAATGGAACAAACAAGGGGCCGCGCGGAAAAGGTTCAGGTATTACTGGCCCGAAACAAATGTAGGAGCAGCCTTGTGCTGCGAAGCGCCGCGCGGGCGGCGCTCGATCTCACAGGCAATGAACAACCCAAGGCATGCGCCTGTCTACCCACCCTCGATCCCCCGACATTCACCTGTCTGCCCACCCTCGATCCCCGACATTCACCTCGCAGCCATCTCGCCGCGCCGGCCTGTTGTCTCATCTGCTTATGCCCTATCTGTCTCGGCCCCTTATTCTGCGTCATACTCGGCAGACCTATTGCCCGGTCCTCGCCATGCGTCCACTGCTCCCCATTACCCTGGTCCTGCTGCTCGCCGCCTGTGGCGATGGCGAATCGCTGCTTGCGCCGGACGCACGCCTGCCCGACGGGGGGCGTTACCGGGGGCAGGTGGTTGATGGCCTGCTGCAGGGCGAGGGCCGTATCGACTACCCCAACGGCAGCTGGTACGCCGGCGGCTTCAAGGACGGTCAGTGGCATGGCCAGGGCGAATGGCATGGCCAGAACGGCGAGGTTTACCGTGGCCAGTTCGCCGAGGGGCTGTTCCAGGGGCTGGGCGACCTGACCACCCCGGGCAGCCACTACAGTGGCACCTTCAAGCACGGCCGCCGCGACGGCGAAGGCACGCTCAAGCAAGCCGACCAGACCTACCGCGGCCAGTTCAAGGACGACCTGTACGAAGGCGCGGGCGAGCTGGAGCTGGCCGACGGCAGCCGCTACCAAGGCCTGTTCGCCAAGGGCAAGCCCAACGGCGCCGGGGTGCGCAGCGATGCCAGCGGCAACCAGTTCAGTGGCCGCTTCGTCAACGGCCAGCTGCAAGGCAGCGGCACGTACGACAGCGTCGACGGCGAGCAGTACATCGGTGAGTTCAAGGACAATCGCCTGGAAGGCCGTGGCCGCTACGAAAACGCCGATGGCGATGTATGGATCGGCGAATTCAAGGACGGCTCGCTGATGGGTGAAGGCGAACTGCTTGGCAGTGACGGCAGCCACTACAAGGGCGAATTCGTCGACTGGCGCCTGTCGGGCCGGGGCAGCCTGCAACTGGCCGACGGCAGCACCTACGTCGGCGGTTTCCTGAACGATGCCTACCATGGCCATGGGCAGCTGACCTTGCCCAGCGGCCAGGTCGAAGGCGGCACCTGGGCCAACGGTGTGCGCGTACGCGACCAGAAAGGCAAGCTGCTGCCCGACCCACTGGACCTGGCCCTGCTCAACCAGGGCCGGCTGCTGGAAGAGTCGCTGGCCCGGGTACCGCGTTCAACGCCGCCCATCCAGCTGTACAGCCTGGTGGTGGCCGGCGATGGCCAGCAAAGCGTGTTCCTGCGCGAAGCCGACTACGTCAGCAACATGCTCAAGGTGCGCTTTGGCGCCCATGGCCAGGTGACGCTGGTCAACCACCGCGACCACATGGCCACCCGCCCCATGGCCACCCGTGAGAACCTCACCCGCGCCGCCAGCACCCTGGCCGAACGCAGCGGCCCCGAAGACCTGGTGTTCATCTACTTCACCAGCCATGGCAGCCAGGACCACCAGTTGGTGCTCGACCAGCCGCGCCTGCAACTGGCCGACCTTTCTGCCGACGAACTGGCCACTGCCTTGGCGCCATTGAAGGACCGCGACAAGGTAATCGTCATCTCGGCTTGCTATTCAGGGGGCTACATCGCCCCGCTCAAGGACGAGCGCACGCTGATCATGACCGCCGCCCGTGCCGACCGCGTGTCCTTCGGGTGCTCGGAAGAAGCCGACTTCACCTACTTTGGCGATGCGCTGTTCGCTGAAGCACTGAATCAGACCGACAACTTGAAACAGGCGTTTGAACTGGCACGCGCCAGCGTTGCCGAAAGAGAACAAAGGGAAGGCTTCGAGGCCTCGGAGCCGCAGCTGTGGGCACCGCCAGCAGTCCTTGAACACTGGCAGCGCCTGCGTCGGCAACAGGCCGAAGAAGCATTGCGCAGCGCCGCACAGGCCAAGGTGGGGGTACAGGCAAAATCGCCTGGCAGCCACTAGAATTGTGTGTAACAAGGGAGAGACATCATGTATTTGACGCCTCAGCATGTCCTGCTTGCCGGTGCCACCGGCCTGACCGGTGAACACCTGCTGGACCGCCTGCTCAACGAACCCACCATCACCCGCGTACTGGCGCCTACCCGCCGGCCGCTGGCTGAGCACCCGCACCTGGAAAACCCGGTGGGCGACCCGGCGGTATTCCTTCCACAGCTGGCCGGGCGGGTCGATATCGCCTACTGCTGCCTGGGTACCACGCTGAAACAGGCCGGCTCCGAATCGGCCTTCCGCGCAGTGGACCTGGACATGGTAGTGGCGTTCAGCAAGCGTGCCCGGGAGATGGGCGCACGGCATCTGCTGGTGGTCAGTGCGCTGGGCGCCGACCCGAAATCGTCGATTTTCTACAACCGGGTGAAGGGCGAGATGGAAGAGGCGCTCAAGGCCCAGGACTGGCCGCAGCTGACCATCGTGCGGCCGTCTTTGCTACTGGGCGAGCGAATCGAGCCACGGCTGGCAGAACAATTGGTTTCGCCGTTTTCCAGGTTGATACCTGGCAAGTACCGGGGGATCGAGGCGTGTACCTTGGCCCGGGCCTTGTGGCGGTTGGCGCTGGAGGAAGAAGACGGGGTGCGGATTGTGGAGTCGGATGAGCTGCGCAAGTTGGGCAAAACCCCCTGAAAGCTGCACTGTACCGTTGTAGGAGCGGCCTTGTGTCGCGATGGGCCGCAAAGCGGCCCCAGATTTAGTGATAGCGCAACAACTGCTGGGGCCGCTTCGCGGCCCTATCGCGACACAAGGCCGCTCCTACAAGGGCTGGCTAGAGGCCGCCGGTGGCCTGGAAGCCGACGCCGGCCGCAGTCAGCAATGACAACGGCAACAACAGGGTATCGAGCAGCATGCTGCCGGGCAGGTCCAGGCCTGGATACGCCGGTGCATCAGCCCCGTAATGATCGCGTGGGCAGCACCCGCCATTGATCACGTACAAATCCAGCCGGGTACCGGCATACACCACCGGCGCCCCAGGTTTTGCAGCATCCAGCGTGCGCACCGTGGCGCAGCCACCCAGCATCACCAGCGCCGCCACACCCAACAGCGCTCGCTTCAATCATCCACCCCGAAGTGGTGCTCGCCCCAACGCGGCAACATGTCCTGGGGAATGGCCAGCAGGTTGAGAATGCGCGCCACGACAAAGTCGACCAGGTCGTCGATGGTCTGCGGCTGGTGATAGAAGCCGGGCGCCGCCGGCAGGATCACCGCGCCCATTTGCGACAGCTTGAGCATGTTCTCCAGGTGGATGGTGGAGAACGGCGCTTCGCGCGGCACCAGGATCAGCTGGCGACGCTCCTTGAGGGTAACGTCGGCAGCCCGTTCGATCAGGTTGTTGCAGGCGCCCGTGGCAATCGCCGAAAGCGTACCGGTGGAACAAGGCACCACCACCATCGCCGCTGGGGCGCCGGAGCCTGAGGCTACCGGCGACATCCAGTCTTCCTTGCCGTACACACGGATCTGCCCATCGGCGGCGCCGGTGTATTCGGTGAGAAATGCCTGCATCGCCTGGGGCTTGGCCGGCAGCACCACGTCGGTCTCGGTGGCCATCACCAGTTGCGCGGCCTTGGAGATCAGGAAATGCACCTCGCGGTCCTCGCGCACCAGGCAATCGAGCAGGCGCAGGCCGTACTGGGCGCCCGAGGCGCCCGTCATGGCCAGGGTGATGCGTTCCGGCCCGCTCACTTCAGGGCCTCGGCCAACTTGCCGTGCAGGCCGCCAAAGCCGCCGTTGCTCATGATCACCACGTGGGTGCCCGGGCGTGCCTGGCCTTTGACCCGCTCGATGATCGCGTCGAGGCTGTCGGCCACCACGCTCGGTACCTCGCACTTCGCCGCAGTGGCAGCCAAGTCCCAGCCGAGGTTGGCCGGGGCGTACCAGATCACCTGGTCGGCGTCGTTGACGCTTTCCGGCAAACCGTCACGGTGGGCGCCGAGCTTCATCGAATTGGAGCGGGGCTCGATAACGGCAATCACCGGCGCCTCGCCTACGCGCTTGCGCAGGCCGTCGAGGGTGGTGGCGATGGCGGTCGGGTGGTGGGCGAAGTCATCGTAGATGGTCACGCCCTGTACTTCGGCAACCTTCTCCATGCGCCGCTTGACGCTCTTGAAGGCGCTCAGGCCCTCAATACCCATGGCCGGCACCACGCCGACATGGCGGGCCGCTGCCAAGGTAGCCAGGGCGTTGGCGACGTTGTGCTGGCCAGTCAGTGCCCAGTCCACCACGCCCTGCGCCTCGCCCTCGAACAGCACTTCGAAACGCGAGCCGTCGGGGCTGAGCAGGCGCGCCTGCCACTGGCCACCTTCGCCGGTCGTCTGCACCGGGGTCCAGCAGCCCATGCCGATCACCCGCTCCAGCGCTTGCTCGGTGGTGGGGTGAATGACCAGGCCTTCGCCGGGGATGGTGCGCACCAGGTGGTGGAACTGCCGCTCGATCGAGGCCAGATCCGGGAAGATGTCCGCATGATCGAACTCAAGGTTGTTGAGGATCGCGGTACGTGGGTGGTAGTGGACAAACTTAGAGCGTTTGTCGAAGAAGGCGCTGTCGTACTCGTCGGCTTCGACCACGAAGAACGGCGTGTCGCCCAGGCGCGCCGACACCGAGAAATTCTGCGGCACACCGCCAATCAGGAAGCCCGGGCTCATGCCGGCATGTTCCAGCACCCAGGCCAGCATGCTGCTGGTGGTGGTCTTGCCGTGGGTGCCGGCAACGGCCAGTACCCAACGGCCTTGCAGCACGTGGTCAGCCAGCCATTGCGGGCCGGACACATAAGGCAGGCCCTTGTTCAGCACGTACTCCACCGCCGGGTTGCCACGCGACATGGCATTGCCGATGACCACCAGGTCTGGCGCCGGGTCCAGCTGGGCCGGGTCATAGCCTTGGGTCAACTCGATGCCCTGGGCTTCGAGCTGGGTGCTCATCGGGGGATAGACGTTGGCGTCCGAGCCGGTGACGCGGTGGCCAAGTTCCTTGGCCAGCACCGCCAGCGAACCCATGAAAGTGCCGCAAATACCGAGAATGTGAATATGCATGGTCGACCTCGCAAAACATCGAGGCAGGGTAGCCCAGGGCGCGACAAATCGCACCCGCTGTTTCGCTCAGCCAGCCCTGGTGATGCCGTGTTTGCGCAGTTTTCGATACAAGGTATTGCGGCTGATGCCCAGGTGCTCGGCGACGCGGGTCAGGTGCCAGTGTTTTGCCTTCAGCATCTCCATGAGCGCTTGCCGCTCCGCATCCTGCAGGATCGGCCTCTTGTCGCGATCGGGCTGCAAAGCAGCCCCAGCGGCTTTTGTACCGCCGCTGAAACCCTGGGGCCGCTCTGCGGCCCTTTCGCGACACAAGGCCGCTCCTACAAGGGCGGGGCTGCTGCGGACAATGGCGGGGAGATCCGCGAATTCAATTCGGGCATCTTCGCAAAGCGCCACGAGCGTACGCAGCACATTGCGCATCTGCCGCACGTTCCCTGGCCAGGCGAAATCGAGCAGCGCCTGCCGCGCCCTGGGTTCGATATCGACCCGTTGCCCCTGCGCCTCCTGACGCAGCAGGAAGTCCAGCAACTGCGCCTTGTCACTGCGATCGCGCACCGCCGGCAGCGCCACCTCCAGGCCATTCAGGCGGTAATACAGGTCCTCGCGGAAACTGCCCTGCTCCACCCGCTCCAGCAGGTCGCGGTGGGTAGCACTGACAATGCGCACGTCAACCGCCTGCGGTTCACCCCCGATCGGCACCACCTGGCGCTCTTCCAGCACCCGCAGCAGGCGGGTTTGCAGGGCCAGCGGCATGTCGCCGATCTCGTCCAGTAGCAAAGTCCCGCCGTCAGCCTGCAACAGCTTGCCGCGCATGCCTTCCTTGCGTGCGCCGGTAAAGCTGCCACCGCGGTAACCGAACAGCTCGCTTTCAATCAGGCTCTCCGGGATCGAGGCGCAGTTGATGGCGACAAACGGCTTACCGCGCCGCTCGCTGGCCTGGTGCACGGCCTGGGCGAACGCCTCCTTGCCACAACCGGTTTCGCCGCGCAGCAACAACGGCACGTCACGCTCGAACACCCGCACACAGCGGCGAAAATCGTGTTGCAACGCCGGGTCGAGCAGGCAGATGGCCGGCTCCACCTCGCGCACGGGCTGCCGGTAGGCGGTGGGCACAGACCACACCGGCGTACGTGCCTGGCCGCGCAGGCTGGCGAACACCTGGCGGCCGTCCACCGTGCGTAGCGGCCAGACCGCACTGCCCGCAGGCATGGCGCGGTTGAACAACTCGTCGTGGCTGCAGGCAAAGAAGCGCTGCACGGGTTTGCCCAGCACGCCACCGCGCACGGTACCCAGCAGGTTCAGCGCACTCTGGTTGGCCGCGCAGATGCGCCCGTCACCGTCGAAGGCCAGCAGCCCTTCGCTGAACAGGCCGACCGACTCGGCCTGCAGGTGGAAACGCAGCAGCCACTGCTGCTCGAAATGACGCAGGAAATAGCAGCTTTCGATCATCTTCGCCGAAAGGTTGACCAATGCCATGGTGTGAAACTGGCTCTGGCGCGAAACATCGGGCCGGGCCGACGACACATCAAGCACCGCCAGCAGTTCACCGTGGGGGTCGAACACCGGGCTTGCCGAGCAGGTCAGCCCGGTATGGCGGCCACGGAAGTGCTCGTTCTGGTGGATGGTCAGGGCCTGGCGCTCGACCAGGCAGGTGCCGATGCCGTTGGTGCCTTCGCGCGCTTCGCTCCAGTCGGCGCCCAGCCACAGCCCCGCACGCTCGAAGCTGCGCCGCTCGGTGGGCGCGCTGACGCAATTGAGGATCACCCCGCGGGCGTCGGTCAGCAGTACCGCGTGGCCGGCCCCGGAAAGCTGCTGGTGCAGGCTGTTCATTTCAGGGTCGGCAATTTGCAGCACCTGGCACAGCCGCTCGCGGCTTTCCAGCAGGCGCCCGTGCTCAAGCACCACCGGGGCCGCGATCACAGCAGGGTCGAGGTGGTAGTCCTCCAGGCAACGCAGCCAGGAGCGGGCGATGGACGGGTCACTGCCGCCCTCCCCGGCGCCACCATGGGCAACGGTATGGACTTGCTGGGCATGGCGACTGAAAGGGTTGCTCTGCATTGTTGTAGTTCTCCGCAGATAGAGAGTCTGGTCAGCATCCTCCACCCGGGAAGCCTTTGCAATGCACCCGGCCATGACGTGTCGCAAATGGCACAAAGTGTCACCCCTGCGTGTACCGGCGCTGGCACAGCGTACGTTTACCGGGCCCAGGCAACTGCCCCAAGCCCTTGATTTGCCTGGCGTGCGAAACGCTGGCCCAACCTTTGCTCTACGCTTCTCAACTCCCCAACAAACATAACAGCCAGGAGACACACCATGCGTTACGCACATCCCGGTACCGACGGCGCGAAGGTTTCCTTCAAGAACCGCTACGGCAACTACATCGGTGGCGAGTTCGTAGCTCCGGTCAAGGGGCAGTATTTCGAAAACACGTCCCCGGTGAATGGCAAACTGATCGCCGAATTCCCCCGCTCCACTGCCGAAGACATCGATAAAGCGCTCGACGCCGCCCACGCCGCTGCCGACGCCTGGGGCCGCACTTCGGTGCAGGACCGCTCCAACGTGCTGCTGAAGATTGCCGACCGCATCGAGCAGAACCTTGAACTGCTGGCCATTACCGAAACCTGGGACAACGGCAAACCCATCCGCGAAACCCTCAACGCCGACATTCCGCTGGCCGTCGACCACTTCCGCTACTTCGCCGGCTGCATCCGCGCCCAGGAAGGCGGCGCTGCCGAGATCAACGAAGGCACCGTGGCCTATCACATCCACGAGCCGCTGGGCGTCGTCGGGCAGATCATTCCGTGGAACTTCCCGATCCTGATGGCAGCCTGGAAGCTGGCGCCTGCGCTGGCCGCCGGTAACTGCGTGGTGCTAAAGCCTGCCGAGCAGACGCCACTGGGCATCACCGTGCTGCTGGAAGTGATCGGCGACCTGCTGCCACCTGGCGTACTCAACGTGGTGCAAGGCTATGGCCGCGAAGCCGGTGAAGCCCTGGCCACCAGCAAGCGTATCGCCAAGATCGCTTTCACCGGGTCTACCCCGGTGGGCTCGCACATCATGAAATGCGCGGCCGAAAACATCATTCCGTCCACCGTCGAGCTGGGCGGCAAGTCGCCGAACGTGTACTTCGAAGACATCATGCAGGCCGAGCCAAGCTTCATCGAGAAGGCTGCCGAGGGCATGGTGCTGGCGTTCTTCAACCAGGGCGAGGTGTGCACCTGCCCGTCGCGTGCCTTGGTGCAGGAGTCGATCTACCCGCAGTTCATGGAAGTGGTGATGAAGAAGGTGCTGCAGATCAAGCGCGGCGACCCGCTGGACACCGACACCATGGTCGGCGCCCAGGCTTCGCAGCAGCAGTTCGAGAAGATTCTTTCGTACCTGCAGATTGCCCAGGACGAAGGCGCCGAGCTGCTGACCGGCGGCAAGGTCGAGAAGCTGGAAGGCTCGCTGGCCACCGGTTACTACATCCAGCCGACCCTGCTCAAGGGCAACAACAAGATGCGCGTGTTCCAGGAAGAAATCTTCGGCCCGGTGGTCAGCGTCACCACCTTCAAGGACGAAGCCGAAGCACTGGCGATTGCCAACGACACCGAGTTCGGCCTGGGTGCCGGCGTGTGGACCCGCGACATCAACCGTGCCTACCGCATGGGCCGCGGCATCAAGGCTGGCCGCGTGTGGACCAACTGCTACCACCTGTACCCGGCGCATGCGGCGTTTGGCGGGTACAAGAAGTCCGGCGTCGGCCGTGAGACCCACAAGATGATGCTCGACCACTATCAGCAGACCAAGAACCTGCTGGTGAGCTACGACATCAACCCGTTGGGCTTCTTCTAAAAATCCGGGATGGCCTCGGGGGCTGCTTTGCAGCCCATCGCGGCGCAAGGCCGCTCCTACAGGGACCGCACTGATCTCGAAAACTGTGCAGTACCTGTGGGAGCTGGCTTGCCGGCGATGAGGCCGGACCTGCATCACACAAACCCCGGGGCACCAACCGCTCTGGCTCGCTTCCTGCAGTACACATCACCATCGGCCCGAACCCTTCCGGCCACCAAGAAAAACAACAGGTGAATCTATGCCAAGCGATCATTCCGCCGGCTCGCCGGCAGGCTCTTCCGTCGACTTCGAAAAAGTCGGGTCGGACTACTTCCAGCAACGTGAACTGAAAAAAGGCGCGGCCGGCTGGGTACTGCTGGTTGGCCTGGGCGTGGCCTATGTCATCTCCGGCGACTATGCCGGCTGGAACTTCGGCCTGGCCCAGGGCGGCTGGGGCGGCATGTTCCTCGCCACCCTGCTGATGGCCACCATGTACCTGTGCATGTGCTTCTCGCTGGCCGAACTGTCGTCGATGATCCCCACCGCAGGCGGCGGCTACGGCTTTGCCCGCAGTGCCTTCGGCCCGTGGGGCGGCTTCCTGACCGGCACGGCAATCCTCATCGAATACGCCATTGCGCCCGCGGCCATCGCCGTGTTCATCGGCGCCTACTGCGAGTCACTGTTCGGCATCGGCGGCTGGGTGATCTACCTGGCGTTCTATATCGTGTTCATCGGCATCCACATCTTCGGTGTGGGTGAAGCGTTGAAACTGATGTTCATCATCACCGCCGTCGCCGCCATCGCCCTGGCGGTGTTCCTGGTGAGCATGGTGCCCCATTTTGATGCAGCCAACCTGTTCGACATCGCCAAAACGGACGCAGTAGGCGCCAGCAGCTTCCTGCCGTTCGGCTATGTCGGCGTGTGGGCGGCCATCCCTTACGCCATCTGGTTCTTCCTTGCCGTCGAAGGCGTGCCGCTGGCCGCCGAAGAAACCAAGAACCCCAAGCGTGACCTGCCACGCGGCCTGATCGGCGCCATGCTGGTACTGCTGGCCTTCGCCCTGCTGATCCTGGTGGTCGGCCCTGGCGGCGCCGGCTCCGAAGCGCTGAAGGCATCCGGCAACCCGCTGGTCGAAGCGCTGTCCAAGGCCTACGGCGGCAGCACCTGGATGGGCGGCTTCGTCAACCTGGTCGGCCTGGCCGGGCTGATCGCCAGCTTCTTCTCGATTATCTACGCCTATTCCCGGCAGATCTTTGCCCTGTCCCGTGCCGGCTACCTGCCGCGCAAACTGTCGGAGACCAACAAAAGCAAGGCCCCGGTACTGGCCCTGATCATCCCCGGCATCATCGGCTTTGCCCTGTCGCTGACCGGCCAGGGCGACTTGCTGATCCTGGTGGCGGTGTTCGGCGCTACGCTGTCCTATGTGCTGATGATGGCCGCGCACATCACCCTGCGCATCCGCCGGCCGAAGATGGAGCGCCCGTACCGTACCCCCGGTGGCATCTTCACTTCGGGTGTGGCGCTGGTGCTGGCGTGCATCGCCGTGGTTGCCGGCTTCCTGGTCGACCCACGGGTGGTGATTGGCGCCGCAGTGATCTATGCGGTACTAATTGCCTACTTTGCTTTCTACAGCCGCCACCACCTGGTCGCGGGCACGCCGGAAGAGGAATTCGCCGCCATCCAGCAGGCCGAAGAGGCCTTGCACTGATTGGCGCCACCCGCCGCGGGGCAACCCGCGGCTCTGGAGATTCTGTATGGCAAGTTTCGTACACACGGTAGGCCACCTGGTCTACCGCTTCGACAGCCTCAAGGACGTGATGGCCAAGGCCAGCCCGGCACGCTCGGGGGACTTCCTGGCAGGCGTCGCGGCCAGCAATGACGGCGAGCGTGTCGCCGCGCAAATGGCGTTGGCCAATATCCCGCTGACCCACTTCCTCAATGAAGCACTGATCCCTTACGAAGCCGATGAAGTCACCCGGCTGATCATCGACACCCACGATGCCCAGGCCTTTGCCCCGGTCAGCCACCTGACCGTGGGCGGCCTGCGCGACTGGCTGCTGAGCGAAGAGGCCAATGAAGACAGCCTGCGCGCCCTGGCGCCGGGGCTTACGCCGGAAATGGCTGCGGCCGTGTCGAAGATCATGCGCGTGCAGGACCTGGTGCTGGTGGCGCAGAAGATTCGCGTGGTCACCCGGTTCCGCGGCACCATGGGCTTGCGCGGGCGCTTGTCTACGCGCTTGCAGCCCAACCACCCGACCGACGAGCCGGCCGGTATCGCCGCCAGCATTCTTGATGGCCTGCTGTACGGCAACGGCGACGCAATGATCGGCATCAACCCGGCCACCGACAGCATCGCCTCGATCTGTGCCCTGCTGGAAATGCTCGACGCCATCATCCAGCGCTACGACATCCCCACCCAGGCCTGCGTGCTGACCCATGTCACCACCTCGATCGAGGCGATCAACCGTGGCGTGCCGCTGGACCTGGTGTTCCAGTCCATTGCCGGCACCGAGGCGGCCAACGCCGGGTTTGGCATCAACCTGAACGTGTTGCAGGAGGGCTACGAAGCGGGCCTGTCGCTGAATCGCGGCACCCTCGGGCAAAACCTGATGTATTTCGAAACCGGCCAGGGCAGCGCACTGTCAGCCAACGCCCACCATGGCGTCGACCAGCAAACCTGCGAGACCCGCGCCTATGCCGTAGCCCGCCATTTCAAGCCGTTTCTGGTCAACACCGTGGTCGGTTTCATCGGCCCGGAGTACCTGTACAACGGCAAGCAGATCATCCGCGCGGGCCTGGAAGACCACTTCTGCGGCAAGCTGCTGGGCGTGCCGATGGGCTGCGACATCTGCTACACCAACCACGCCGAAGCCGACCAGGACGACATGGACACCCTGCTGACCCTGCTGGGGGTGGCCGGGATCAACTTCATCATGGGCATCCCCGGCTCCGACGACATCATGCTCAACTACCAGACCACCTCGTTCCACGACGCGCTGTACGCGCGCCAGACCCTGGGCCTGAAGCCCGGGCCGGAATTCGAGGCATGGCTGGCCCGCACCGGCATCTTCACCCAGGCCGATGGCCGGGTGCGCTTTGGTGACAACCTGCCACCGGCCTTCCGCCAGGCCTTGGCACAGCTTGCATAGGGATGACCATGGACCATCGCACGCCTACCCCCGACAACCCTTGGCTGGCCCTGCGCAACCTGACCCCGGCGCGCATCGCCCTGGGCCGTGCCGGCACCAGCTTGCCGACCGGCGCGCAGCTGGACTTCCAGTTCGCCCATGCCCAGGCCCGCGACGCCGTGCACCTGGCCTTCGACCATGCCGGCCTGGCTACCCAGCTGGGTGACCGCGGGCGCGAAAGCCTGGTGCTGCACAGCGCCGCCAGTGACCGCCACCAGTACCTGCAGCGCCCGGACCTGGGCCGGCGCCTGAACGAAGCGTCGATTGCGACCCTGCGCCAGCATGCCCAGGCCAACCCCGGCGGCGTCGACCTGGCCATTGTGGTCGCCGATGGCCTGTCGGCGCTGGCCGTGCACCGCCACACCTTGCCGTTCCTGGCCCGTTTCGAGGAACAGGCCGCCGCTGACGGCTGGACCAGCGCCCCGGTGGTGTTGGTGGAGCAAGGCCGCGTGGCGGTGGCTGACGAGGTCGGTGAACTGCTGGGCGCACGGATGACGGTGATGCTGATCGGCGAGCGCCCAGGGCTGAGCTCGCCCGACAGCCTTGGCCTGTATTTCACCTACGGGCCAAAGGTCGGCCTGACCGATGCCTACCGCAACTGCATCTCCAACATCCGCCTGGAGGGGTTGAGCTATGGCATGGCGGCGCACCGCCTGCTGTACCTGATGCGCGAAGCCTGCCGTCGGCAGCTTTCGGGGGTGAATTTAAAGGACGAAGCCGAGGTCCATAGCCTGGAAACTGAACACACCAGCAACCAGAAGGGCAACTTCCTGCTGGGCAAAGGGTAAAAAACCTGTCACGGAAGGCGGATTGCACTTGTGACCTGCATTGGGCAGGATGCCCTTGAAAGCTGCTGGCATTCCGCTGTTTCCCCAATGGACTCTGAGGGCCGCACATGCGCATCATCAAGGCAACCCTGGAACACCTCGACCTGCTCACGCCGTTGTTCGTCAAATACCGGGAGTTCTATGGGCAGCTGCCCTACCCCGACAGCTCGCGCAGCTTTTTGGAAAAACGCCTGAAGCGGGATGAATCGGTGATCTACCTGGCCCTTCCCGATGATGACGACAGCAAGCTGATGGGCTTTTGCCAGCTTTACCCAAGCTACTCGTCGCTGTCGTTGAAGCGGGTGTGGATTCTCAACGACATCTACGTGGCCGAAGACTCGCGGCGCATGCTGGTGGCCGACCACCTGATGCGTGAAGCGAAGAAGATGGCCAAGGAAACCAACGCCGTGCGCATGCGGGTGTCGACCAGCGCCGACAATGAAGTAGCGCACAAGACCTACGAATCCATCGGGTTTCGTGAAGATACCGAGTTCAAGAGCTACATCCTGCCCATCAGCCAGGATTGACCCGCATGCCTGTACCGGCCTCATCGCCGGCAAGCCAGCTCCCACAGGTTGACCACTATCTCAGGTCGGTAGTCGACCTGTGGGAGCTGGCTGGCCGGCGATGAGGCCGGTACAGTCGATACAACCATCCAGGCCTTTCACCGTAACCCCCCGCTACAAACTCTCCGGGCATGATCCTCACTTCGCCGTATAATGCCCCTCCTGTCATGTGTGAAAATTTACCCATCCGCAGGTAACTGAGCCTACGCCCCAGAACACAGGTGCTGTACATGGATTTCAACCCGCTGGACCTTATCCTGCATCTCGATGCCTACCTCGATCTGCTGGTCACCAATTACGGTCCCTGGATCTACGCCATCCTTTTCACAGTGATCTTCTGCGAAACCGGGCTGGTGGTCATGCCCTTCCTGCCGGGCGACTCGCTACTGTTCATCGCCGGCGCCGTAGCGGCGGGTGGCGGGATGGACCCGGTGCTGCTGGCTGGCCTGTTGATGGCTGCCGCAATCCTGGGCGACAGCACCAACTACGTGATCGGCCGAACAGCCGGCGAGCGGTTGTTCAACAACCCCAACTCGAAAATCTTCCGCCGCGACTACCTGCAGCGCACCCACGAGTTCTATGAACGCCATGGCGGCAAGACCGTGACCCTTGCGCGCTTCCTGCCAATCCTGCGCACCTTCGCACCGTTCGTCGCCGGCATCGCCCGCATGCATTACCCACGCTTCCTTGGCTTCAGCGTTGCCGGTTCGCTGCTGTGGGTCGGCGGCCTGGTCACACTGGGCTACTTCTTCGGCAATGTGCCATTCATCAAGCAGCACCTGTCGCTGATGGTGGTGGGCATCATCGTCCTGTCGCTGGTGCCGATGCTCCTCGGCCTGTTACGCGGCCGCCTGGGCCGTGCGGCCAAGGCTCATTGAACCCTTAGAGAACAGCAGGCATGTGGTCGTTCAGCGCCTGGCGGCGCAAGCGTGCGCTGGCGCGTTACCCCATCGAGCCAAAGCAGTGGCAGGCCGTGCGCGCGCGCCTGCCCATGCTGGACGGCATCAGCGACGATGAAGACAACTGGCTGCGCGAAGCCTGCATCCTGTTCCTGCTCGACAAGCACCTTACCTGCTTGCCGGGTGTCGAACCCGACGACGAGCAGCGCCTGTTGTTGGCCGCCCAGGCGCAGCTGCCGCTGCTGCACCTGGGTGAGCTGAACTGGTACCAGGGCTTCCACGAAATCATCCTGTACCCCGACGACTTCAAGAGCCCCCAGCGCCACCGCGATGCCAGTGGCGTGGAGCATGTGTGGGACGGAGAGCACAGCGGCGAGGCCTGGCAACAGGGGCCGATCATTCTGGCCTGGAACGGCGTGCTGGCCAGCGGTGGCTGGGAGGCCTACAACCTGGTCATCCATGAGCTGGCGCACAAGCTCGACATGCTCAATGGCGATGCCAACGGCCTGCCGCCGCTGCACAGCGGCATGCCGGTGGATGAGTGGGCAACGGCCATGCAGCAGGCCTACGACGACCTCAACCGCCAGCTGGACAACAACCCCGACGCCGAAACCGCCATCGACCCGTATGCCGCAGAAAACCCGGCGGAGTTCTTTGCCGTCACCAGCGAATACTTCTTTAGTGCCCCCGACCTGCTGCACCAGGCTTATCCGTTGGTCTACCGCCAGTTGTCGCAGTTCTATCGGCAAGACCCGCTGGCGCGGCTGCACCGGCTGCAGGCCGAACACCCCGAATACCGCGAAAGCCACGCCTGACGGGGCCGCACATCAGGCCAGGCGTGGCATGCCCCGGCAGAATGTGCCTATAATCGCCGCCACTTTTTTGGTCAAACACGGGGGCACTGCCCAATGAGCTACAGCAAGATTCCGGCGGGCAAAGACCTGCCGAACGACATCTACGTCGCCATCGAAATCCCGGCCAACCACGCGCCGATCAAATACGAGATCGACAAGGACAGCGACACCCTGTTCGTCGACCGTTTCATGGCCACCCCGATGTTCTACCCAGCCAACTACGGTTTCATCCCGAACACTCTGGCTGACGACGGTGACCCGCTGGACGTGCTGGTGGTTACCCCTTACCCGGTAGCGCCAGGCTCGGTTATCCGCGCTCGTCCGGTTGGCGTGCTGAACATGACCGACGACGGCGGCGGCGACGCCAAGGTCATCGCTGTTCCTCACGACAAGCTGTCGCAGCTGTACGTCGACGTGAAGGAATACACCGACCTGCCAGCCCTGCTGATCCAGCAGATCGAGCACTTCTTTGCCAACTACAAAGATCTCGAGAAGGGCAAGTGGGTCAAGATCGAAGGCTGGGATGGCGCTGACGCCGCACGCGCCGCCATCACCAAATCGGTTGCTGCCTACAAAGGCTGATACCGGTTGCAAAAAAAACCCGCCTCGGCGGGTTTTTTTATGCCCGAATCAGCGACGAAAGCTTCCTCGGTAAAAAGTCCTACGCAGTCCTACAGCAACGCCCTACAAACAGGCATTTTTCGTACAAATTCCGTCAACAACCGGTTCATTTCCTTGCGGGTACCGCGTCGCTACACTCGCCCCATGAACACGTCCGGCGACCGCCTGAAAGCCCTCCTCCACGAATGTGGCCTGTCCCCTTCCGATTTCGCCGCCCAGCGCAGCGTCACACCGCAACACGTCAACAACTGGTTCAACCGCGGCGTACCCCTGGCCCGCCTGGACGAACTGGCCGACCTGTTCTGTGTGCATCGGCGTTGGCTGCGCACGGGCGAAGGGCCAAAATACCCAAACCCTGTCCAGCGCAACTACCCGCCCCGCCGGGCACTGATAAACCCGCCCAGCCCACTGTCGGCACCCCGTGCCCGCGAGCTGAAGGTGCCTTTTTACGAGCTGCAAAACGGCCTGCTTTCGCCGGTGGCCAGCAAACACCTGCGCCTGCCCGCAAAAGCGCTGAAAAGGTTGGGTGTGCACGCCGATAACGCCATCTGCCTGGCCATGCCTGCCAGCAATATGGTTCCGCTGGTGCCGCTGGAGGCCATCATGGCTGTCGACCTGGGCATGACGCGGGTAATTGAGGGCGAAACCTATGCGCTGCTGCATGATGGCGTGCTCAGGGTAAACAACCTCAGCCTCGGCCCACAGGGCACCCTGTACCTGCACAGCCATGACCGGCGCAATTACGCCGTCGAACGCTACACCCCCGCCCAGCGCCAGGCGCAGGGCCTGGAGATTATCGGGTGGGTATTTCACTGGTCGCATTTCCGCCAGCAGCGGCCCGGCTGAAACAACCTGTGCCATTTTTTGCTGGGCATCCTGCGCGTGCCCTTGTATGCTACGCCGCACATTAAGCCCCGACCGGCGCGAGCCGCGGTCCAGAGGGCTCGGCGATATCCCACACGGGCATCTGCCATCTCTTTCAGGCCCTTGATGGCCACACAGTTAAGGCGATTGCGGCTTACCATAAATTAGTCGGAAGCGTCCCCGAGAAGCCGGCCACAAGCCGGCTTTTTAATGCCCGCAGAAATGTCGGGGCGCTGGCGAAACCCTCTGCACCAACGCCCTCTGCGGCCTTCAGAACCGCGTCACTACCCCCACCCGCAGCGTGCGCCCCGGTGCCGGCATGAAGCTTTGCGCCAGCGGGTCCAGATAGTAGCGATCGGTCAGGTTCTGCAGCGAAGCATTCACCTCGGTGTTCTCGAGCAACTTGTACTTGAGGAACAGATCAAACAGCGCAACCGAGCGGTATTCCACCTGCGGCGTGGTGGCACCGGACTGCCAGGGCTTGTCGAGGGTATTGGTCGGCCCGGAGGTGTAGGTCACCCGACCACCCACGGTCAACGCCTCGTCGAGGAAGCGCACGCCGCTTGTCAGGTTGGCTGAAAACCGTGGCGGGTTCTGGGTGTTGGTATAAGAGCCCATGAAACTGCCCGGCGTACAGTTGGGTGTGTTCTCGGTCTTCTGGTACGGGTTGGCCGTAGCGCGAAGTTTGCCGGCGAAGTCCGCGTCGCAGGTCTCGGTCTTGAGGTAGTAGGTGGCCGAGAGGTCGGCGAACACACGGCCGGCATCGTAGTGCGATTGCAGCTCAAGGCCGCGGGTGCTGAAGCTGTCGGTGTTGCTGAAGGTCATCAGGCCCCAAAGCCCCGGGCTTGGATCGTAGTAACGGGTGATGTAGTTCTTTATCACGTTGTCGAAGTAGGCGAGCTTGAGCGCGGCCGAATCGTGCTCGGTAAACAGGTTGTCGCGCAGCGCACTGACGCCGATCTCCCAGCTCTGCGAGCGTTCGGGCTTCAGGCTTTTACCGGGGGCGACTTGCTGGGTACCCTGGCTGGTCTCGAACAAAGACGGCAGGCGCAGGCCCTGGGTGTAGGTGACATAGAAGAACGTGTCCGGCATCAGCTCGACGTTGATGCCGAATGCCGGCGAGAAGCCGCCGCCACTGCTGCTGCCCTGCGGGCTATGGTCGTAGCCTGTGACCACGCTGCTGATGCCTTCGGTGCCGACCTCCACGCTGGTCGCGCCGAAGTCGTTGAAACGCACACCATTGAATGGCTCGTTGCTGTTGCCGAAGACGATGCCGTTGTTCAGCCTGGGGTCGGTGGCATCGGTGTACTGGCCGTTCTGGTCGGGGAACCAGGTCATGCTGCCCCAGCCTTTCGGGCCACTCGCCGAGATGTATCGAACCTCGCGGTCCTGACGCCGGGCGGTGGCCAGTACGGTGTTGTCCCTGGTGTGGAAGTGGCTGTAACGGCCACCGCCCCACAGGGTCAGTTGCTCGATCGGCTGGTACTCGAGCTTGCCGTTAAAGCTGAACTCCTGCCGGGAGGCATCGCGCAGGGTGCGGTTGGCATCGATGTCATGCTGGGTGATAAGCACACTTTTCTGCGGCTGCAGGTCTTCGAGCTGGAAAGCGCCGCCCAGGTCGAGCTTGAAGTCGCCATGGGTCGTTTCGAACCGGGAGACGTTGTTCAGGTCGCCACCAATACGGCGGTTGTCCTGGCGGGTCCAGCTGCGGTCAGAACGAAACAACTGCGAAGCAGGCGCCGTCCAGGCCGAGCTCAAGCTGCTGGTTTTGGCGTCTGTCATCCACAGGTTGCTGGTCAGGTCGACCCAGGGGTTGCCGGCAGGCAGGTAATGGTAGCGCGCCGTGTAGGTGTCGATCTTCACCTCACCCAAGGGGTACTGATAGATACCCGCGGTGCCGAAACGGTAGATGTCGGAAGGCATGATCTCGGCAGTGCGACCGTCGTAGCGGCGATAGCCCAGGTCCAGCGTGTGGTCGTCGGCTATCCGCCAGGTTGCCTTCAGCAGGTACGAGTCGGTTTTCGATGAAGAGTTGAGCACTTCTTCCCCGGCGTTGTAGGTCATTGCCACGCTCGGCTGCTCCCGGCCGTATTTGTCATGGATGCGATAGCGGTCCTGGCCTTTCTTGCCGGAAAAGTAGTTGCCCTGGTTGCGGTGTGCATACGCCGCCACCACGTCCAGCCGCTCTGTGGTGAAGGCAAAGGCAGCACTGCCAGACTCAGCCTCCGAGCCAAACAGGCTGCCGCGGCTGTCGCGTGGCGGCGCGGTCAGGCTTTCATCCCTGGAACTGGCGCTGCGGTGAGCGGGGGCTACGCCGTTGTCCCAGAAGTCGCCCTTGAGGCGCACGCCGACCTGGTTGCCGTCCACCAGAATGTCCTGCACACCGATCGTCTGCATCTCCACCGTGCCGCCTATCGCCCCGGACTTGGTCGACGGCCCTTTGTTCACGGTCAGACTGCTGATCAGGTCGGGATCGATATAGCTGCGCTGCTGGGTTCCGCCATAACCTCGATAGACATCCAGGGCCTGCTCGGAACCATCGACCTTGACCGCTACCCGGCTCTGGCCCTGGATGCCGCGGATGTTGACGTCCAGGGCACCGCCATTGCGGGTGTCACCAACCTGCACACCAGGGATACCATTGAGCAGGTCGCCCGCAGACACCCGGCCAAAGCGGTCGATCTGCTCGCTGGTCAGGTGCACGGACGAACGTGGCGCTGTGTAGGTTTCCACCTCTGGGCCCTGTGCGGCGGCCTCGACCATCGTCGGCGACAACTCTGCTGCAGCACGGGCACCTGTGCCCTGCGCCATCACCACGTAGGTGCCGGTAGCACTTGGCACCAGCTGCAAACCGGTATTGGCGAGCAACCGCTGCATGCCCTCGCTGACCGTATACCGCCCTTTCAAGGCGGGCGCCGTTCGCCCGCGGATCAGGTCAGGCTCGTACGACAGCAGCAGCCCGGCCTGGCTGCTGAAGCTGCCGAGGGCTGCCCCCAACGGGCCTTGGGCAATGTTGTAGTCACGCAGCGTGGCGTCGTCCAGGCGGGTAGCCGTGAGCGCAGCCTTGTGGGCATCCTGGGCCAAAACCGCGCTGCTGTGCAGCAGGCCTGAAGCGCAGCAACTGGTCAGCGTGCAACGCAGCACAAAGTTGATGGGCGACAGGCAAGGCCGAGGGCGCGGAGCAGGTGAAGGACAACGTACTGGGAGCATGCTTTTCTCGCTCGTGGGGTTCGCGCCCACCACTGGCAGCGGGCTGTTACCTCCTCTGTCGCACGAGATCGAAAAAAGGATATGAATGGATAGGAAGCGTCCGAATTTACCGAACTGGCCTTGTGACTTGAGCAATTCTAGTGATAATGGTTTGCATTTGCGACAGCCCATGTATCAATTCAATCGACGATGAATGCCCCCTTCTCCCCGCCGAACAGTACCGAGCCGTGCAGTATCGAAACGCTGTACATCGAGAATCACGCCTGGCTGCGCAACTGGCTTGCCTACCGGCTGAGGTCATGGGGGCGCGGGGTGGCCGACGATCTGGCCCAGGATACGTTCCTGCGTGTGCTGGCCAGCCGCGAGGGCGCGCGGGTCGAGCCGATTCGTCAACCCCGCGCCTACCTGACGCGCATCGCGAACTGCGTGCTGGTGAGCTGGCGGCGCCGGCAGTCGCTGGAGCAGGCGTGGCTCGAAGCGCTGCTGTTGCTGCCAGAGCCCGAGCATCCTTCGCCTGAGCTGCAATGCGTGATCCTCGAGACCCTGCATGAGATCGACGCAGTTCTAGACAAGCTGCGACCGCGTGCAAGGCAGGCATTCCTGATGGCGACCCTGGACGGCATGAAGCAGAAGGACATCGCCGTGGCCTTGAACATAGCGCTGCCGACGGTGAAGAAGTACATCCACGACGGCTACCTGGCCTGCCTGACGCAGATGCCCGATGACTAATGGTACTGCAACGCCCGACGATGCCATCGCGCAGCATGTGCTTGCCCAGGCAGCCTCGTGGCTGATGCTGATGCAGGAAGGGCCGCTGCTGCCTGCCCAGCAGCTCGAACTGGAACGCTGGCGGCTCGCCAGTGAGGAGCACGAACGGGCATGGAAAAGGGCGCAGCGCCTGCTTTCACGCCTGGGCAGCCTGCCGCCAACGCTGGCCAGGCACACCCTGCAACGCCCCCCGGGCAGGCGCGCGGTACTGCGCGGGCTGGTTCTGCTGATGGGTGCCGCACCGCTTGGCTGGTGGGGCTGGCGCTCGCAGGTCGAGCGTTTTGCCAGTGATTACCAGACGGCTGTGGGCGAGCGCACACACGCGCGGCTGGCCGACGGCACGCAGATCATCCTCAATACCGACAGTGCCCTGCAGCTGCTTTTCGATAGCGCGCAACGGCTGCTGCATCTGCGCCGTGGCGAGGTGTACATCGTGACCGCTGCCGACCCACGGCCGCTGAAGGTGCAGACCGTGGATGGGCAGTTGCTTGCACTGGGCACGCGGTTCAGCGTGCGCCAGCTGGCCGATGAAACCTTGCTCGAGGTGTACGAAGGCGCCGTGCAGGTACGCCCCGAAAGCACCAGCGTGGCGGCAGGCGAGAACATCATCCGCGCCGGGCAGCAGGTTCGATTCAGCCGGGAGCGTCTGGGCCTTGTCAGGGAGGTGCATGAAACCAGCCTGGCTTGGCAACGCGGCTTGCTGGTGGCCGATGACATGCCATTGCACCAGTGGGCCCAGGCATTGATGCGCTACGCCGACCAGCGCCTGGAGTGCGACCCGGCGTTGAGCGAACTGCGGGTGTCTGGCACCTTCCCGGTCGATGATCTGCCGCTGGCGTTGGCCATGCTGGCCCAGACCTATGGGCTGCAGGTTCGCCAGGGTGCTGGGCGCCTGGTTATCAGTCGGTGATAGGGGCGCCCGTCGTCAGTCATTTGGGGCGCGCGGGTGGGCAGAGGGCGTCAAACTGCTTTTCAGAAATTCCTCGCGCACCTGATGCATCTGCAAGTGTGTTTTCCCGGTCGCATAATCCAACCCCGCAAGCCCCATTTCCAGCGCCAGCTCGGGATGCCGGGCAGCATGACGAATACGGTCTGCCAGGCTGGACGGGTTTCCGGTTTCAAACGTGAGCGTGTTGTGCTTGCTGGTTATGTCCAGCACCCCGGATGTGTCAGAACCGATGACGGGAACGCCCTGGCTGAATGCGTCAAAAATGATGCGGGGTTGTTCCTGTTTCAATGTCGGCACCAACAGCCAGTCATGCTGGGCAATGATGCTGAAAAAGTCTTTGCCGTAATCAACTGCGTTCAAGAACCTCACCTCGATGCCGCCATGGTTTTCAGCTGCAAAGCGTCGGCAGTGCTCTTTCAAATCACCCTCGCCCATAATGGTGACGGTGATATCAATGCTTTCGGCTTCCAGTTGCTCAATGGCTTCAAGGACCACCAGAACACCCTTATCCAGGACAAGGCGCGATGGGTAAAGCACGTTGAGTGTACGGTTGCGTCTGGCTTCGAATCTTTTTCTGACGGCCTCGGGCGTTGCCATGTATTTTTTATCGAGCCAGCTGGCAGGGTTGATCAACGTGTGACTGTTATTACTCCCAAGAAAATATTCCTTGTAAAAGGATTGCGTGAATATCCTGGCATTCGCCAGCTTCAGGCAGCACTTCAATAACAGGGTGTGCACATGGTGTTCGATGATTGCTCTGAGGGTTCGCGCCTGCCCCTGAGCCAACATCCAGAATGAAGATTCTATGACAATCACCCATTGGAAGCGGAACAACGGCTTGAGCGGCAATAGGTAAAAGGACAAGGGGAATGCCCAACCGGCCCCGTCAGAATGAACGATCCGGGCATGCTTGCAGGCAGTGATGACAGTTATGAAATTCGGAAAGAAGTTCTTTAATACTGACGACAGCCCATAGTCTTTGCGCAACCCATAAAGCCATTTAACATCCAGATGGCTAATGCTTTGCAGCCCGTCGACGTTGCCGCCTCTCTCGACAGGGCAGCACATGCCGAAGTTTTCTATATAGGTGAGATGAAGCTCTATATCTTTGACCCACAGGGGGTCTGTAAACAAACCACCTTGCTCGTCTACGACAACAGGAATTCGGGTGAACAGCATGTATGGGTCTTCAATCATATTCCCCTCACAGGGATGCCAGGACACTAACGTTTGAATTGTTTACATGGGGCTTACTCCTCAATACCAGCCGTCCATCTCAACAACGTTGTAGCGTCCTTGCAGACCTCCTGCGTACGCAGCAAGCGCTTCGCATGGGTTCACTCTAGTGCGGCTTAACAGATTGCACACGCGGTGTAGCAACAATTTCTCATCGTTTGCTGCCCCCTTGTAGGAGCGGCCTTGTGCCGCGATGGGGTGCGCAGCGGCCCCGACAATATCTGCGTGAAGCTGAAATTGCCGGGGCCGCTGCGCGTCCCATCGCGGCACAAGGCCGCTCCTACCGGGACCGCACGCGTGCCGGAACGAGCCGATCAGAAGTCGTAACGCGCCCCAACCATCATGCTGCGCGACGGCCCGTAGAAGTTGAACGTGGACGTCGACCCCACCCGCGACAGGTAGTCCCGGTCGAACAGGTTGTTGACGTTGAACGTGGCCGTCAGCTTCGAGGTAACCGGGTACGACAGCATGGCGTCGACCGTGGCATAGCCCGGTGCATCGATACGCACGCCACCGTTCTCGGAATAGAAGCTGCTCATCGCCGATACCCCGCCGCCAATGGCCAGGCCGGTCAGCGGGCCTTGGCTGATGGTGTACTTGCTCCACAGCGAAGCCTGGTTGCGCGGCATGATGAAGAAGGTGGTTTCGGCATCACCCTTGAGGGTTTCGGTTTCCATCCAGGTGTAGCCGGCCAGCAGCTCCCAGTTCGGCGTCAGCTTGCCGCTCACTTCCACTTCCGCGCCTTTGACGCGGGTCTTGCCGGAGGCCACCGAGAAGTTGGTGTCTACACCATCCTCATCGTATTCGGTGGTGGCGCGGTTCTCGTCGGTCAGGCGGAATACCGAGAAACGGGTATTCAGGTCGCCGCCAAAGTAGCTGCTCTTGAGGCCGAATTCGTACTGCTCGCCTTCACGCGGCTTCAGCACCCGGCCGTTGCTGTCGGTGTCGGACTGCGGCTTGAACACCTGCGAGTAGCTGGCGTACAGCGCATGGTTCTCGGTCAGGTCGTAGACCAGGCCGCCATACGGCGTGAAGTGGCCGTCCACGCGCTTGCTGTCGTTGGTGCTGGCACCGCTGCTCAGGGTGGTGGTGTAGAAATCACCGCGGTACCAGCTGAAGCGGCCACCGGCAATCAGCGCCAGGCGCTCGATCGGGCGGAAGGTGACCTTGGAATACAGGCCGTATTCCTCTTCCTGCATGCCGGTCTCGGTGCTGTAGTTGGGCGACGGTTTGGCGAACTGCTTGGGCGAGTAGGTGTTGACGTTGATGGCGCCCAGGTTGGTGGTGCCGTTGAGGTACTCGGTGTCGTAGTTCTTGTAGTCAGTGCCGACCACAAACTCACTGACCTGGCCGAGGGTTTCGAACGGCTGGCTGTAGCTGGCGTCCAGCGAGTAGGTGTCCTGGGTGAAGTCGCGGGCGCTGGCACGCTCGGAGTTGGCACCGGTGGTGGCATTGGTTGCGGTAAAGGCGTACAGGTAGTTGGTGTCGCGGTGCGAGCCGCGCGCCGCGATACGCCCATAGCCGCCGTTGTCGAAGCGGTGGGTCAGCTCGGCGACCAGGTCGGTGGTCTTGCCGTCGAAGTAGTTCCAGTCCGCCCCCAGGAAACGCGAATGGCTGAAGTCGGGCACATCACCGGACAACGTTGCCGGGTAGCCATTGTGCGGTGTGATGTTCTTCACTTCATGCATCAGGCCGAACGAAAGCGTGGTGGCGTCGTCCAGGTCGACATCCAGCGCGCCGTAGTAGCTGTTGCTGGTGTTGGCGTTGTAATCGACTTCGCCATTGGTGTCGTCACGGGACGCGACGAAGCGCCCGCGCACGCGGCCGGCGTCATCCAGCGGCCCGCTCAGGTCGATTTCTTCGTGGTTGGTGTCCCAGGTGCCATAGCTGCCTTCGACGTGGCCCTGGAACTCGGCAGTCGGGCGCTTGCGCACCATGTTGACGATGCCACCCAGTTCACTGGTGCTGCTGAACAGCCCGGCCGGGCCGCGCATGATTTCGACACGGTCGAACGCCGCCAGCGACGGCACGGTACCGAAGATGCTGGCCATCGGCGCCGGCAGGCCGTCAATATTGAACTCGCTGTACTCGTAGCCACGGGCGTAGATCGACGACCGGCCGCTGTCGTTGGTCAGGGTGCGCAGGCCGGCGGTGTACTTGGCCAGGTCATCCAGGTGTACGAACTGGCGGTCTTTGACGTAGTCCTGGGTGTACACGGTGATCGACTGGGGGATGTCCTTCAGCGCGGCAGGCGTCTTGGTGCCCACGGTCGCGGCATCGACGCTGTAGCCGCCGGTCGCTTCCGAGGGCAGCATGTCGTACAGCCGGTTACCTTCGATGGTCAGTGCCGGCAGGTCGAGCGAGGTGTCCTCGGCTGCCGCCTGGGTCGCTACCGTTTCGGCCAGTGCCGACACCGAAAACGGCGCCAGCAACCCCAGCACCAGCCAGCCCCGAGCCCGTCGCGAGCTCCCCACACCTTTGAAACCGTTCATGACACACCCTTCGCCCAAATGATAGTAATTCGCAAACGAAACAAGTTGCTTTTTGCGAACGATACCGGAGGGAAAACGGGGGCGCAGCAGGATTAACCTTCTTAACACACCCAGGCGTTGCCCTCGCCTGCTGGCAATGGGATGATTCGTAACTGATACAGGTTCTCATTCAAGGCTCGCCGTGCCCACCTCACTTCTCCTCGCCGAAGACGACGCAAGCCTGCGTCAGGACCTGGAACGCCATTTCCTCAAACGCGGTTTCCGGGTGCACGCCTGCGCCACGGGCACCCAGGCCCTGGACGCGATTCGGCAATCACCGTTCGAACTGGTGTTGCTGGACATCATGCTGCCGGGTATCGATGGCCTCAGCCTGCTCGACGAGTTGCGCCGGCAGCAGGCGGTGCCGGTCATGCTGATGTCGGCGCTGGGCGCCGAGCAGGACCGCATCAGTGGCTTTACCCGTGGTGCCGACGACTACCTGCCCAAGCCCTTCAGCCTGGCGGAGCTGGACGCACGGGTCGATGCCTTGCTGCGGCGCGTGGCATTTGATCGCGGCACGGCGCTGCGTGCCGACGTCGGCGAAGTGATGCTGGACCACGACCGCCAGGACGTTATCCACAACGGCAATGCCGCTGGCCTCACCGCATCCGAATTCCGCTTGCTGATGACGCTGCGGGCGCACCCCGGCGAAGCCTTGAGCAAACCCTTCCTGTACCAGACCGTGCTGCACCGGGCCTATACCCGCCTGGACCGGGGCCTGGATGTGCATGTGTGCAACCTGCGCCGCAAACTGGCCGACATCAATGCCCAGCATCTGCAGATCCAGGCCGTGCGCGGGCAGGGGTACATCCTGGTCGACACGGAACAGCCCTGATGCGGCGCCACCCGTTGCTGTGGAAACTGGCGGTCCTGCAGGTCAGCTTCTGCCTGCTGCTGATCTGGCTGATCTGGACCTGGGGCCTGTCCGTGGAGCGCAGCACCTATTTTCTGTCCCGGGCCGACCAGGATTACCTGGCGCGCTATGCGCAACAAGCTGAAGACGCCTGGAACCAGGGCGGTGCAGTAGGCGCCGAGGCCTGGCGCAGGCAACTGGAACAGGCCGAGGACACCTGGGTGGCGGTGATCGGCCCGCACCTGCAAAGCCTCGGCACCACGCCGCTGAGCGCCGAGGAGGCCAGCCACCTGACCTTCATGCGCAAACTGGACTGGCCCATGAGCCGGCGCCTGCAGGATGAGCTGCCCTACGTCAGCATCGAGTTCCCGCAACACCCCGAGCGCGGCCGCCTGGTGCTGCAACTGCCCGAACGCCTGCTGCCCACCGGCCTGACGCCGTGGACCCATGTGATCACCCACGGCGTTGCACCTGCACTGCTCGCCCTACTGC
Source organism: Pseudomonas sp. SAS7 (assembly GCF_052112345.1). Classification (NCBI taxonomy): domain Bacteria; kingdom Pseudomonadati; phylum Pseudomonadota; class Gammaproteobacteria; order Pseudomonadales; family Pseudomonadaceae; genus Pseudomonas; species Pseudomonas sp. SAS7. Next base: position 82,832 of record NZ_JBEGGO010000014.1, read on the forward strand.
TGGGCCTGGCGTTGTACCGGCACTTGGTAGTGCCGCTGAACCGCCTGCGCGACCGCGCCGACGCCCTGCGTGCCGATGACCTGGACAGCCCCGCCCTGCCCCTGCTGGCACGCCGTGACGAACTGGGTGAACTGGCACAGGCCTTCGAGCACATGGCCGGGCGCCTGCGCCAGAGCCTGGAGCAACAGCGCATGCTGCTGCGCACGCTGTCTCACGAGCTGCGCACGCCCCTGGCACGCTTGCGCATCGCCCATGACAGCGATTTGCCGCCGGTGCAGTTGCGCGAGCGCCTGGACCGTGAAGTCGCCGACATGCAGAAACTGCTGGAAGACACGCTGGACCTGGCCTGGATGGACACCGAACAGCCCAGCTTGCCGACCGAGCCGATACTGATGGTTTCCGTATGGGAAGCACTGTGCCAGGACGTCTGCTTCGAAAGTGGCTGGGACCGCGCACGCCTGCCGTGTTCGCTTGGCACCGATTGCCTGGTACAGGCCCATCTGGACAGCCTGGCCCAGGCCCTGGAAAACCTGATGCGCAATGCCATTCGCCACTCGCCGGCCGAGGGCCGGGTCAGCCTGGAGGGCTGGCGTGAAGGCGACTGCTGGCACCTGCGCCTGAGCGACCAGGGCCCCGGCGTACCTGACGCCGACCTTGAACGCATCTTCAAGCCTTACCAGCGCCTGGCCGACAGCGGCGCGGGTTTCGGCCTGGGGTTGGCCATCGCCCGACGCGCCATCGAGCTGCAAGGCGGCCGCTTGTGGGCCAGCAATGGCCACCCTGGGCTGCGCCTGCACTTGACCTTGCCGATGGCCAAGGACTGTTTAGAAAGTTAATGCGCTTTACGCTCAATCAGGACTGATTATCATCTGGGCGTTCCAGCCTTGCGTTCTTCGCAAAGCCCTGACGAGACGCCTGATGAGCAAGATGACCCTGACGCTGGCTTTGGCACTGGCCCTTGCAGCCCCCGTTGCCCTGGCACAGCCCGAGCGCAACCAGAAGATGGACACCTCGCTGCTGCAGCGTCAGGACCTGGCCTACCGCTTCACCCAGCTCGACCTGGACTCGGCCGATGGCCAGCGTCATTACCGTTTGTGGGTCGGTACACCGAACCGCCCGGCGCCAGCATCGGGGTACCCGGTACTGTGGATGCTCGACGGCAATGCTGCGCTTGGCGCGCTGGACAGCCAGCAACTGGCCAAGCTTGCCGCCGGCCAGGCGCCCTTGCTGGTAGCCGTGGGTTACCAGACCGAGCAGCGTATCGAGCGGGCTGGGCGGACTTATGACTACACCCCAGCGTTGCCTGGGCAGGCCGAGCAGCGTGACCCGCTGACCGGCCAGCCCAGTGGCGGCGTGGATGCATTTCTGGACCTGCTGACCGAGCGCATGCGGCCGATGGTGGCCGGGCTGGCCCCCATCGACCTGCAGCGACAGACGCTGTGGGGCCATTCCTACGGCGGGCTGGCCGTGCTGCATGCGCTGTTCACCCGGCCCGGGGCGTTCAGTGACTATGCCGCGGCGAGCCCTTCGCTGTGGTGGCATGACGGGGCAATCGTGCATGAGGCGCAGGGGCTTGAACAACGCTTGGGCAACACCCCGGCGCGGCTGCTACTGATGCGCGGCAGCGAGGAGCCTGCCAACCCCAGGGCGCAGGTAAAGGGCGATGTCGAGAGACCTGCGCGCGAACTGGCAGCGGACCTGGCCAAGGTAAAAGGCCTGCAGGTGCGTTTCGAACGGTTCGAGGGGCTGGACCATGGGCAAATGCTGGGGGCATCGTTGAAGACGGTGGTCGAGCAGCTGGCCAGATAACGCCCTGTTCGCCTCGGGCCTGCTGCGCCCTCTTATCATCAGGGGTAGGTGTACTTGAGCAGGTACTGGCTCAGGTCGCGGAAGGCATCCCTGGAAATTCGGGGTACCAGCTCGGTGCTCCGGCCAAGGGTCTTGCAGCAGGCCATGACCATCTGTTGGCGCACCGGCTCATCAAGCATGCCGGCATGCACGACCTGGAAGAATTGCAGGTAGGCCCCAGAATCGCTGCCTTCAGGGCTGCGCCGGATTTCAACCGGTGTGTCATGGTAAGGCGCCCGGAAAAACGGCTGGCCATCGTAGTCCGGCTGCGGGGTCAGCACGCCAGGGGCATCACAGGTGCTGTGGCACAGCACCTTGCTCTGCTGATCCGTTTCGAAACCACGTTCATAAAGCGTGACCTGCGAGCCAGGGGCCTGCGTGCAGGCGTGTTCGAAAGCGTTCAGGATCTTTTTCGCATTCGCCTGTGAGGCCTGGATCTGCGACAACGCCACGAATCGCTCGATTTCGCCCTTGGCGACGCTCTTCACACCGCGGTCGAGGGTCGCCCAATGGCTGAATTCCACCTTGCAGGCGATCATGTGAATCTCGAAGCGGTAACCCGCCTCTACGGCCGCAGGCGGGAAGCTGGCGAATGCTTCGTCGTCCAGTGCCGTTTCCATGATGATGTTGTAGCGGTTGGCGAAGGCGTACCCAAAAACTTTGCCGCTCAGTGCCCTGATGAAGGCTTCGGTGTGCTCGTATACGTGCAGCACACCGTGCTCGCTCATTTCGGTGTAGTGCGGGTGCAGTTTGCGAAATTCTGGCAGGTAAAGCCGCACATGGTTCTGGTAGCGCTCGCTGGGCAGCAACTGCTTCTCCAGCAGGTAGGTCTTGCCTGACCCTTGCGCACCGGCAACGATGAGCATGTTCGGGGTTGGGTCACTTTCAGGCCCATCAGCTTCGCGCGCTTTGTCGAACAGTGCATGGTCGAGCTGGGCGAAGGCATCATCGACGTCGCTGTCGGTGAACGGGTAAAGCGTGGCCATATCTGCAATCCTCAGGTGTCTGCCCCAAGTGGGCTGCGCGACACTCTAGGAATTCCCCCGGCGCACTGTGTGGTAGTTAGTTAAAGGACTGCTCGCTACCCCTTCACACACACAACCTGGCGCAGGGTATGAACCACCTCTACAAGCGCCTGCTGGGCACGCATCACCGCGTCGATGTCTTTGTACGCCATCGGGATCTCGTCGATGACGTCCTTGTCCTTGCGGCACTCCACATGCGCCGTGGCCCGCCGTTGGTCCTCGACGGTAAAGCGGCTTTTGGCCTTGGTCCGGCTCATCACCCGGCCGGCGCCATGGCTGCACGAACAGAACGACTCCTCGTTGCCCAGCCCACGCACGATGAAGCTCTTGGCCCCCATCGAGCCCGGGATGATGCCCAGCTGCCCCTTCTGTGCCGACACCGCCCCTTTGCGCGTGACCAGCACTTCGCGGCCAAAATGCTGCTCACGCTGTACATAGTTGTGGTGGCAGTTCACCGCTTCCAGGCTGGCCTCGAACGGTTTGCCCAGCGCCTTGCGAGCAGCGCCGACCACGGCCAGCATCATCAGCTCGCGGTTCTGCCGGGCATACTCCTGCGCCCACTCCACCGCTTCGACATAGTCGGCGAAATGGCGGCTGCCTTCTTCGAAGTACGCCAGGTCCTTGTCCGGCAGGTTGGCCAGGTGCTGGCGCATATCGGCCTGGGCCAGCTCGATAAACAGGTTGCCGATGGCATTGCCCACACCGCGCGAGCCGCTGTGCAGCATGAACCAGACGCGGTCGGCTTCATCCAGGCACACCTCGATGAAGTGATTGCCACCACCCAGGGTACCCAGGTGGTGGCGGTTATTGGTCTTCTCCAGCCGCGGGTATTTGTCGGTAATGGCCTTGAAGCGCCCGGCCAGCTGGCCCCAGGCCTTGTCAGTCTTGGCCGGCACATCGGCCCAGGCGCCCTGGTCACGTTTGCCGAAGCTCTTGCCATGCGGCACCGCCTGCTCGATTGCACTGCGCAGGCCATGCAGGTTGTCTGGCAGGTCACGGGCGTGCAGCGAGGTGCGCGCGGCGATCATGCCGCAGCCGATGTCCACGCCAACCGCAGCGGGGATGATCGCCCCGACGGTGGGGATGACGCTGCCGATGGTCGAGCCCTTGCCCAGGTGCACGTCGGGCATCACCGCCAGGTGCTTGAAGATGAACGGCATCCTGGCCGTGTTCAGCAGTTGTTGGCGGGCCTCGTCTTCGACCGGCACGCCATCGGTCCACAGCTTGACCGGCTTGCCACCGGCGACCTGGATAATATCCATGGGCTTGTTCCTCGAATGCATGACGGCATGATACCGCCAAAGGTCGTAGAGCCGTGGGTTGCCAGCGGGGTGGCAAGGTGCTGTATGCTTGGGCGGTCTTCAGGGCGGGGTGCAAGTCCCCACCGGCGGTAAATCGAAAGATGAGCCCGCGAGCGCCCCGTCCATGCCGGGGGTCAGCAGATCTGGTGCAACTCCAGAGCCGACGGTCATAGTCCGGATGAAAGAAGGCGTCAGGCAGGGGCCATCCGGGCGCCCCTGCGCGCGCATTTTGTTCGCCCCGAGACGTTCATCGATCATTCACGAGGAGCGTTTCATGTCCACCCGTAACCACCCGCAATTCCCCGCTGTTTCCGCCGCCATCGCCGCCTTCCAGGCCGGGCGCCCTGTGCTGCTGCTTGACGATGACGACCGCGAGGACGAAGCGGACATCATTGCGGCGGCCGAGAACATTACGTTGCAAACCATGGCCATGATGATTCGCGACTGCAGCGGCATCGTCTGCCTGTGCCTGGACGAAGCCACCGTCGACGCACTGCAACTGGCGCCGATGGTGCAGAACAACCAGGCCCGTCATGGCACCGGCTTCACGGTCACCATCGAGGCCGCAGAAGGCATCACCACCGGGGTTTCTGCCCAGGACCGCATCACCACCATTGCCGCGGCACTGCGCTCCAGCGCCGAACAGCGTCATATCGTCAGCCCGGGGCATGTGTTCCCGCTGCGCGCCCGCAATGGCGGGGTGCTGACCCGCCGTGGGCACACCGAAGGCTCGGTGGACCTGGCGCGCCTGGCCGGCCTGCGCCCGGCGGCGGTGCTGTGCGAGCTGATGAACCCCGATGGCAGCATGGCCCGTGGCGAGCAGGTGGCGGTGTATGCGCGGCAGTACAACTTGCCGGTGCTGACCATCGAGGAGCTGGCGCGGTACCGCGAGGCGATGCTGGAACGGGAAGCAGAGCCGGCCTGATCCACCGAACAGGGCCGCTTTGCGGCCCTTTTGGAAGCGGCCTGTATCAGCCGGGCAGCTGTCGGAAGTTTGCTCCCCCCGCCCCGCTCTGCTAGTGTCGCGCCGTTCTGAATGCCACCGAGAAAGTCGCCATGGCCCGCAAAAAAGCCTCCCTCGATTTCGAGCAATCCCTCGCAGACCTGCAAGCACTGGTCGAGCGCCTGGAGAACGGCGAGTTGTCGCTGGAAGAGTCGCTGGCCGCCTTCGAGCAAGGCATCGCCCTGACCCGTGATTGCCAGGGTGCCCTGGCCCAGGCCGAACAGAAGGTACAAATCCTCCTGGAACGCGACGGCGAACTGGCCGCGCAGCCCTTCGACGCGGAGCCGGAAGCATGATCGGCACCTACCAGGCCAGTTGCCAGGCTCGGGTCGACGCAGCCCTCGAACCGCTGTTCGTTGCCCCGTCCAAAGAGCTGGAACGCCTGTACGCCGCCATGCGCTACAGCGTGATGAACGGCGGCAAGCGCGTACGCCCGCTGCTGGCCTACGCGGCCTGCGAAGCCTTGGGCGCCCCGGCCGAACAGGCCAACGGCGCGGCCTGCGCGGTCGAACTGATCCACGCCTACTCGCTGGTGCATGACGACCTGCCAGCCATGGACGACGACGACCTGCGTCGCGGCCAACCCACTACCCACAAAGCATTTGACGAAGCCTGCGCCATCCTCGCTGGCGACGGTTTGCAGAGCCTGGCGTTCAGTGCCCTGCTCGACCCAGGCCTGAGCCCGCAGGCCGACAGCATTCGCCTGGCCATGGTCCAGGCCCTGGCCAAGGCTGCCGGCCCGGCAGGCATGGTCGGCGGCCAGGCCATCGACCTCGGTTCGGTAGGCCTGAAGCTGGACCAGCAGGCACTGGAGTTCATGCACCGGCACAAGACCGGCGCGCTGATCGAAGCCAGCGTACGCCTCGGCGCCCTGGCCAGCGCCCGTGCCGAACAGGCGCAGCTGGATGCCCTGCAGGTTTATGCACAGGCCATCGGCCTGGCATTCCAGGTGCAGGACGACATCCTCGACGTGGAGAGCGACACCGCCACCCTGGGCAAACGCCAGGGTGCCGATATAGCGCGTGACAAACCGACCTACCCGGCCCTGCTGGGCCTGGAAGCGGCCAAGGCCTATGCAATCGAACTGCGCGACCAGGCGCTGGTCGCACTGCAAGGGTTCGGTGAAACGGCCGAGCCGCTGCGGGCCTTGGCGCGTTACATTGTCGAACGCCGTAACTGAGCAGCTACACCATTCCCTGTGGGAGCGGGTTGACCCGCGAATGCGATGTTGAATTTACGGACGCATTCGCGGGTAAACCCGCTCCCACAGGGGCCGCGTAACCTGTGGTCGAATGGGCACTTTTCCCACAATGGGGTAAACTGCCGCGTCTTCACACACCTATAACGACTCGCCTGATGCCCACGACGTTTCAAGAGATCCCCCGCGAACGCCCGGTCACGCCGTTGCTCGACCGCGCTGACACGCCTGCCGGCCTGCGCCGGCTGGCCGAAGCCGACCTGGAGACCCTGGCCGACGAACTGCGCCAGGAACTGCTCTACACCGTGGGACAGACCGGTGGGCATTTTGGCGCCGGTCTGGGCGTGATCGAGCTGACCATCGCCCTGCACTACGTGTTCGACACCCCGGACGACCGGCTGGTGTGGGACGTGGGCCACCAGGCCTACCCGCACAAGATCCTCACCGGGCGCCGTAACCGCATGCTCAGCCTGCGCCAGAAGGACGGCATCGCCGCCTTCCCGCGCCGCAGCGAGAGCGAGTACGACACCTTTGGCGTCGGCCACTCCAGCACCTCGATCAGCGCCGCACTGGGCATGGCCATTGCCGCCCGTCTGCAGAACAGCGCACGCAAGTCGATTGCGGTGATCGGGGACGGTGCGCTGACCGCCGGCATGGCCTTCGAGGCGTTGAACCACGCCCAGGAAGTCAACGCCGACATGCTGGTGATCCTCAACGACAACGACATGTCGATTTCGCGCAATGTCGGCGGCCTGTCCAACTACCTGGCCAAGATCCTCTCCAGCCGCACCTACGCGAGCATGCGCGAAGGCAGCAAGAAAGTGCTGTCGCGCCTGCCAGGCGCCTGGGAAATCGCCCGCCGCACCGAGGAATACGCCAAGGGCATGCTGGTGCCGGGCACGCTGTTCGAAGAACTGGGCTGGAACTACATCGGCCCCATCGACGGCCACGACCTGCCGACCATGATCGCCACCCTGCGCAACATGCGTGACCTGAAGGGCCCGCAGTTCCTGCACGTGGTGACCAAGAAGGGCAAGGGCTTCGCCCCGGCCGAGGTAGACCCGATCGGCTACCACGCCATCACCAAGCTGGAGCCGGCCGACAAGCCTGCCGCGCCGAAGAAAGTCAGCGGCCCGAAATACTCTGCCGTGTTCGGCCAGTGGCTGTGCGACATGGCCGCCGCCGACAACCGCCTGGTGGGCATTACCCCGGCGATGAAGGAAGGCTCCGACCTGGTCGACTTCAGCGAGCGCTACCCGGAGCGCTACTTCGACGTGGCGATCGCCGAGCAGCACGCCGTCACCCTGGCGGCCGGCATGGCCTGCGAGGGTAGCAAGCCGGTGGTGGCGATCTACTCCACGTTCCTGCAGCGTGCCTACGACCAGCTGATCCACGACGTGGCGGTGCAGAACCTCGATGTGCTGTTTGCCATCGACCGCGCCGGCCTCGTTGGCGAAGACGGCCCGACCCATGCGGGCAGCTACGACCTGTCGTACCTGCGCTGCATCCCGGGCATGCTGGTGATGACCCCGAGCGACGAGAACGAGCTGCGCAAGATGCTCAGCACCGGCCACCTGTACAACGGCCCGGCAGCCGTGCGCTACCCGCGTGGCACCGGCCCGAATGCGCCGATCAGCGGCGACCTGGAGCCACTGGAGATCGGCAAGGGCGTAATTCGCCGCCAAGGCGAGAACGTCGCCCTGCTGGTGTTTGGCGTGCAGCTGGCCGAGGCCATGCAGGTGGCCGAGCAGATCAACGCCACGGTGGTCGACATGCGCTTCGTCAAGCCGCTGGACGAGGCCCTGGTGCTGGAACTGGCTGGCAGCCACGCGCTGCTGGTGACCATTGAAGAAAACGCCATCATGGGTGGCGCGGGTGCTGCGGTGGGTGAGTTCCTGGCCAGCCAGGCAGTGCTCAAGCCGCTGCTGCACCTGGGCTTGCCCGACATCTACGTCGAGCATGCCAAGCCTGCGCAGATGCTGGCTGAGTGCGGGCTGGATGCGGCCGGGATCGAGGCTTCGGTAAAAGCCCGCATGGCCAAGCTCGGCTTGTAATACCTGGGGCCGCTCTGCGGCCCATCGCGACACAAGGCCGCTCCTACACAGGAACGCGCATTCCTGTAGGAGCGGCCTTGTGTCGCGATCGAGGGCGCAGCCCTCGCAAAATGGTACTGCCCATGAAAGCCCCAACTTTTGCCACCCTGCTCTGCCTCCCCCTCCCGCTGCTGGCCGCTGAGCGCGACGACGCCCTCAAGCTCCCCGACGTGCTCATAAGCGCTAGCCGCCAGGTCGAATCGCGCACCGCCACCAGTGCTGCCAATACCGTCTTCACCCGCACCGACATCGACCGCCTGCAACCCACCAGCGTCACCGACCTGCTCAGCCGCGTGCCTGGCGTGCAAGTGGCGCCTACCGGTGGCCGTGGCAGCCTGCCCGGCATCTTCATCCGCGGCACCAAGGCCGCACAAAGCCTGGTACTGGTGGATGGCGTGCGCATTGCCAACGCCACCTCCGGCGACAGCGGCCTGCAGTTTCTCGACGTTGACCAGATCGAGCGGGTGGAAGTGCTGCGCGGCTCGCGCTCGGCGGTGTACGGCAGCGATGCCATTGGCGGAGTGATCCAGATCTTTACCCGCCGCAGCAGCGGGCCCGGCCTGCAACCACGCCTGCGCCTGGCGGCGGGCAGCAACCAGACGTTCCAACGCAGCTTGGAGCTTTCAGGCGGGGATGGCGCAACCCGCTTCAACCTGGGCGCCAGCCTGGATGAAACGGCCGGCATCGACTCGACCGGGCCGTCCTTCGCCAGCGATGGCGACCACGACGCTTACCGCAACAAGGCATTCAACCTGAGCCTGAGCCACACCTTCGGTGAGCGCTTCGAGGCCGGGCTGAACCTGCTCGACAGCCGTGGCCGCAGTGAGTACGACAACCCGTTCGGCGGCTTCGACCCGGTCACCTTCGAAAGCTTCGGCCAACAACCCTACACCGATTTCAGCGTTAGCAGCCTGGGCAGCTACTTCGATGCCCAGCTCACCGACGCCTGGCATTCGCGGCTGGAACTGGCCCACAGCGAGAACCGCGACGACAAGCGCGACAAGCTCAGCGCCGAACGCTTCGTGTTCAACACCTACCGTGATCAGGTCACCTGGCAGAACGACCTGGCCCTGGGCGAGCGACACAGCGTGTTGCTGGGTGGCGACTGGTACGAAGACCGCGTGCACGCCAGCACCGACTTCACCGAAGACAGCCGCTGGAACCGCGCCGTCTTCGTCCAGCACCGCTACCAGGGCGAGCAGTTTTCCACCGAAGTAGGCGTGCGCCATGACCGTAACCAGCAGTTCGGCGGCCAGACCACCTGGAGCGGCAGCCTGACCGTACCGTTGAACGCACAGAATGATGTGCTGCTGTCCTACAGCGAAGGCTTTCGGGCGCCAACCTTCAACGACCTGTATTACCCCCAGTTCAGCAACCCGGACCTGAACCCCGAGCACTCCAGAAGCTACGAGCTGCAATGGCGCAGCCAGCTGACTGCGGACAGCCGCCTGGAAGCCTCGCTGTACCGCACCGACCTGCACGATGCGATCGTGTTCGGCCAGGACTCGATACCCCGCAACGTCGCCTCGGCCCGTATCAACGGCTTCGAAATGGCCTTGGCGCAACAATGGGGCGCTTGGCACAGCCAACTGGGCCTGGCACTGATCGACCCTCGTGACCGTGACAGCGGCCACACCCTCGCCCGCCGTGCACGCCGCACGTTGAGCCTGGACCTGGACCGTGAACTCGGGCGTTTCACCGTGGGCGCAGGCTGGCAAGCGGTCAGCGGCAGCTACGACGATGAGGCCAACCGCAACCACATCGGCGGCTATGGCCTGCTCGGTTTGCGCGGTAGCTGGGCAGCCACTGACGAACTGAAACTGGAAGCGAAGCTGGATAACCTGCTGGACCACACTCACAGCCGTGCCCTGTACAGCTACGAGGGTGCCTACCACCCCTACCGCGAAGAAGGCCGCACGCTGTTGTTCAGCGTTACCTGGACGCCGGCGCTTTAGCCGCGAGCAACGCGCACAAACGGGCGGTGGCTTCGATCATCTGCCCACTGGGCCGCTCAATACCTTTGTCGGGTACCACCAGCAAACCGCCATCGGCAACCGCACGTAGTTGCGGCCAGGCCTTCCAGCTGGCCAGTTGCGCCTGATCGCCCGCCAGGATGACCTGTGGATTGCGCAGCAGCACAGACTCCACATTCACCTGCGGTGCCGGCTGGCTGAGGTCGGCGAACACATTGCGCGCCCCGCACACGGCCAAGGCATCGCTCACCACCTGCCGGCCACCCAGGGTGTACAACGGCTGGTCCCATACCTGGTAGAACACCTGCAATGGCTCGTCACGCCGGTACTGCTCACGTAACTGCTGCAGCCGCTCTCGCAGGGCCTTAGCGTACTGATGGCCTTGTTCGGCACGGCCAATACGCTCGGCGATGGCTTCGATGTGCGCGATCAACTGGTCGATATCATGGGGTTCTGCACTGAAGGTGGCGATGCCCAGGCGCTTGAGCTGGTCACGCTGGGCAGGTGGCACGCTGCCCGGCCACAGCAGCAACAGCTCGGGGCGCAGGCTGAGCAGGCGCTCCATGTTCAGTTGCCCTTGGCGCCCAACCGAGGGCAGGTCGCGCAGCGCTGCCGGCCGCTCGCCACCGTCGAGCACCCCCACCAGCAGGTCATCGGCCCGCAGTTCGAGCATGATTTCAGTCATCGAGGGCGCCAGGCTGACCACCCGCAGGGGGTCAGCGGCCAGCGCGGTGCAGGCGAACAGCGCAAGCAGGCCTGGCAGCAGGCGCATCAGCCGAGCTGGCGTGGAATGCGATAGAGGTACAGCACCACCACGGTAGACAGTGCCAGCAGGATTTGCGGCACCGCCTCAAGGCCGACCAGCACCGACAATGCGGCAACCCAGGCCGGGAAGCACGCGTAGAGCATGGCCATGCGCCGTACCCGGGCCAGTTCGATCCAGGCAGCGGGCTCTTCGCCCGTGCCGAGCACCTTGGAGGTGGCGATCAGTACGCGCTTGTAGGCGCCGAAGCGCGGCAAGCTGAGGAACATGGTCGCCGCACCGGCGATGAACAGTGGCATGGCCAGCACCGGGATCAGCGCGTCACCACCACCAAAGGCCCAGGCCATGACCGGCAGCGGCACCAGGCCCATCGCCAGGTACTGCCACCAGGCCAGTGCCAGGCGCCGCTTGACCTGGGCGCGGGTCACGCCTGGGGCACCTCGCCCTGGTGTTCATTGCCCAGCATGTGGCCGAGTTTGCCGGCCTTGGTCGCCAGGTAGTAACGGTTGTGCGGGTTGTGGCCGGTGTGCAGCGGCACACGTTCGGCAACCACGATGTTCATGTCGGTCAGGGCTTTGACCTTGCGCGGGTTATTGGTCATCAGGCGCAGGGCTTTCACGCCCAAGTGCTCCAGCATCGGCAAGCAGATGGCGTAGTCGCGCTGGTCGGCGGCAAAGCCCAGGCGTTCATTGGCTTCGACGGTATCGGCGCCACCATCCTGCAGCTCGTAGGCGCGGATCTTGTTCAACAGGCCGATGCCACGGCCTTCCTGACGCAGATACAGCAGTACCCCACGGCCTTCACGGGCGATGGCCTGCAGCGCGGCTTCCAACTGCGAACCGCAGTCGCAGCGCTGGCTGAACAAGGCATCGCCGGTCAGGCACTCGGAGTGCAGGCGCCCCAGCACCGGCTGGCCGTCCGCAATGTCACCCAGGCTGAGCACTACGTGCTCGCGGCCAGTGGCTTCGTCGAGGAAGCCATGCATGGTGAAGGTCGCGAATGGCGTCGGGAGTTTAGAGGCGGCAACAAAGACGACGGGCACGTTGTGCTCCTGGAATAAGTTGGAAATTTCTCGTGGGCCGATTGTATCAGCCGGTTGCAGGCTGTGGGCGGGCTGAATACCGCGGGTTAAGATCGAAAAGTTCGATGCTTAGCAGCGCGGGCTTGGCAGGCTCTCTGTTGGAGCGGGTTTACCCGCGAAGCAGACAACGCGGTGCCTGGCACCGGCTCCGCCGGTGTTCGCGGGTAAACCCGCTCCTACAGGGACCGCGCAAGCCCTCTGAATGCTAATGCGGGCGGCTATCAGGGCCGAAAGGATACGGCTGTTTCCAGTGCTCGAAAATCGGCTTGAGCTCGCCGCTGCGCACCAGTTCGTCCATGCGCTTGTCGAACAGGTCACACAGCGCCTTGGCCTGGCCGTTGCGCGCAAACGCCAGGTACAGCGGCAACTCGGCCACATGGGTACGACGAAAGCGCTCGGGCTGGGATGACTGGCTCAGGACATAATCGACTTCGGTCTGTGCATCGATGTAGAAGTCCACCCGGTCATGCTCGAGCATCGGCAGAATGCCTTCGCGGCGCTGAATTTCACGGTATTCATGCACATCTGGCAGGTAGCTGCCGTAGTCGTAGCCGCGCACCCAGGCCAGGCGATACTTGCCCACATTCTGTGCAGTAGGCGCAGGTTTGCTGGCCAGCCCCAGGGCGTAGATGTGGTCCATGTCGAAGTGCCAGCGCGGGTACAGGTTGTCGTCGTTCTCTTGCTTGTACGAGCCCACCCAGGCATCGGCTTCGCCCCGTTTGACCAGCCCGACTGCACGGCTGTAGGGCGCGCTCTGCGCCACCACCTTGACCCCTGCCGGCTCGAACACCTTGCGCAGTACGTCCCAGGCCACCCCGGTACCGTCAGCGTTGGTGTAATCGAGCCACTCTTCACTGACCAGGTGGATCTGCTTTGGCACGCCTTCAGCAGCTGCCACCCATGGGGCAACGCTCAGCAGCATTGCCAACAGCAACGTCCTTATGGCCATTCACGCGCTCCCTGTTCAGGCAACCGCCCACACCAGAATCTGCATGCCCAGCCAGGCAAACACGCCGGCCAGGATATCGTCGAGCATGATGCCGACGCCCCCGTGCACATGGCGGTCGATCCAGCGGATCGGCCATGGCTTGAGGATGTCGAAGAAGCGGAACATCAGGAACCCTGCCAGCAGCCACTGCCAGCCTTCTGGCACCAGCCAGAGGGTGATCCACATGCCGACGATCTCATCCCAGACAATGCCTTCATGGTCGTGTACGCGCAAGTCATTGGCGACTTTGCCGCACAACCAGAAGCCAAACAGCATGCTCACGCCCAGCAACAGCCAGTAGCCCCAGTCCGGCAGCATCTGCCACAACGGGATGAACGGTATGGCCACCAGCGAGCCCCAGGTACCCGGGGCCTTGGGCAAGGTGCCAGAACCAAAGCCAAACGCGATGAAGTGCCACGGGTTGCGCCAGACCGAAGGCGGAACAAACTCCGCAGGCACCTGATTGGGGTGATCGGTCACGGTGTCTCCCTAAAGTGTTGATAGCCCCGCTGAACGGGGGTGATGTCCCGGCCCTGCGCGTCGCGCAAGGTCACGCCCTGCCCTTCGAGCACACGGCCAATGGTATGCACCTCGACCAGGCCGAGGTCAGCCAGGGGCGCCAGCGCCTCAGGCGGCAGCGTGAAGGCCAGCACGTAATCGTCGCCACCGGCGAGGGCGGCCTGCACGGCAGCCTCGCGCCCGAGGAACGCCTCTACAGCAGGAGACACTGGCACCTGGGCCAGGTTCACCTCCAGCGCAACGCCGGACGCCTTGGCGATGTGCCCGCAATCTGCGAGCAGGCCGTCGGAGATGTCCAGCGCCGCCGTGGCCCGGCCACGCAGCAGCGTGCCGAGGGTGAGCTGCGGCATTGGCGACCAGTAATGGGCCAGCAGCGGCTCGGCCTGCTCGGCCGGCGCCTCACGCTCGCCCAGCACCAGCGGCAGCGCGCCGGCCGCCTTGCCCAGCACACCGCCGACGCACAGCAGGTCGCCTGGCCGTGCACCGCTACGGCGCAACGCCTGGCCTGCCGGCACGCGGCCAAACACGGTGACGGTGATGCTCAGCGGGCCCCGGGTAGTGTCACCCCCGATCAGGCTCATGCGGCAACGGTGGGCCATGCGGCTGAGGCCGTCGGCATACGCCGCCAGCCAGTCAGGGCCAACGTCAGGCAGGGTCAGGGCGAGGGTGAAGCCGATCGCGGTCGCGCCCATGGCGGCCAGGTCACTGGCGGCCACGGCCAACGAACGCTGGCCAAGCAGCAGCGGATCGCAGACAGCGGGAAAATGCACCCCGGCGACCAGGGTGTCGGTCGACACCGCCAGTTGCTCACCGGGGGGAAGGGCTAGCAGGGCGCAGTCGTCGCCGATACCCAGGGCCACGCCCTCGCCGCCCTGCGCACAAGGCGCGGCGGCGAAGTAATGGTTGATCAGCTCGAACTCACCCATGGCTCTACAGCGCCAGAATCAGCGCTTGTTCGCCTTGACTTCGGCTTCACGCAGCGACGGTGCCAGCTTGTCCAGCACGCCGTTGACAAACTTGTGGCCGTCGGTGGCACCGAAGACCTTGGCCAGCTCGACACCTTCGTTGATCACCACGCGGTATGGTACGTCGACGCGCTTGATGAACTCCCAGGTGGACAGACGCAGCACAGCCAGCTCGACCGGGTCGAGCTCTTCCAGCGTCATGGTCATGCAAGGCACCAGCGCCTTGTCGATTTCGCCCTTGATTGCCGGAACCCCATGCAGGATTTCACGGAAATAGGCACCGTCGACATCGGTGAAATCGTTATCCACCCGGAACTGCGCTTCGATCTCGTTCAGCGAATGCTGCGCCATGTGCCACTGGTACAGTGCCTGGGTCGCGAGCTTGCGGGCTTCGCGGCGCTTGGCGCTTTTCGAGGGCTTGCCGGCATCCGCAGGTTTTGGATCGCGCGGGTTGAAACGATCGCTTTCGTCGCTAATCACTTGGCCTCCAACTGCGCCAGCAGGCTGACCATTTCCAGTGCGGACAGGGCAGCTTCAGCACCTTTGTTGCCGGCTTTGGTGCCGGAACGCTCGATGGCTTGTTCGATGGAATCGACGGTCAGTACGCCGAAGGCCACCGGAACACCGAACTCCATGGACACCTGGGCCAGGCCCTTGGTGCATTCGCCCGCCACGTATTCGAAGTGCGGGGTACCACCACGGATCACGGCGCCCAGGGCGATGATCGCGTCGTAGGCGCCTTGCTGGGCGACCTTTTGTGCTACCAGCGGGATTTCAAATGCGCCCGGGGCACGGATGATGGTGATGTCGCTTTCGCTGACACCGTGGCGTACCAGGGCATCAACGGCACCGCTTACCAGGCTTTCAACGACGAAGCTGTTGAAGCGGCCAACCACCAAAGCATAGCGACCTTTGGGGGCGATGAAGGTACCTTCGATGGTCTTCAGGGTCATTCCGATATTCTCATCTTCAAGAGCGAGGCCGCATACAAGCGGCCTCGACAGGGGTCTGGACTCGAGCAGAGGGCGTCAATGCCGCCTCAAGTCACTCGGAGGGCACGTATTCTACAACTTCCAGATCGAATCCGGATATCGCGTTGAACTTCATCGGCGAACTCATCAGGCGCATCTTGCGCACACCAAGGTCGCGCAGGATCTGCGAACCGGCGCCCACCGTGCTGTAAGTGGTCGGTGCCTTGGTCGGCGCGTCGCCCGCGCTTTCGCGGATGTGCGCCAGCAGCACGTCGCCGTCCAGCGGGTGGCCCAGCAGCAATACCACGCCGCTGCCGGCCTCGGCCACGGCGGCCATGGCAGCACGCAGGCTCCAGCGGCCTGGCTGCTTGACCAGCAGCAGGTCGCGCAGCGGGTCCATGTTGTGCACACGTACCAGGGTCGGCTCTTCGGCGCAGATCTTGCCCAGGGTCAGGGCCAGGTGCACGTCGCCTTCCACCGCGTCGCGGTAGGTGACCAGGTTGAACTCGCCCAGCTCGCTCTCCACCGGCTGCTCGGATACACGCTGCACGGTGCGCTCGTGAATCATGCGGTAGTGGATCAGGTCGGCGATGGTGCCGATCTTCAGGCCGTGCTCGGCGGCGAACACTTCCAGCTCGGCGCGGCGCGACATGGTGCCGTCGTCGTTCATCACTTCGCAGATCACGCCGCTTGGCTCGAAACCGGCCATGCGCGCCAGGTCGCAGGCAGCTTCGGTGTGGCCGGCGCGGGCCAGGGTACCGCCGGGCTGGGCCATCAGCGGGAAGATGTGGCCTGGGCTGACGATGTCTTCGGCCTTGGCATCCTTGGCGGCAGCGGCCTGCACGGTGCGTGCACGGTCGGCGGCGGAGATGCCGGTGGTGACGCCTTCGGCGGCTTCGATCGACACGGTGAACTTGGTGCCGAAGCCCGAGCCGTTGCGCGGCGCCATCAGCGGCAGCTTCAGCGTTTCGCAACGCTCACGGGTCATCGGCATGCAGATCAGGCCACGGGCGTGCTTGGCCATGAAGTTGATGTGCTCGGGCAGGCAGCATTCGGCTGCCATGATGATGTCGCCTTCGTTCTCGCGGTCTTCGTCATCCATGAGGATGACCATTTTGCCCTGGCGGATGTCTTCGACCAGTTCTTCGATGCTGTTGAGCGCCACGCGGCACCCCCTTCTCAATCAGGATTTCAAGAAGCCGTTGGCGGCCAGGAAGCTTTCGGTAATGCCACTGCCCTTGCTCGGTTCGGCAGCCTTGTCACCCAGCAGCAAGCGCTCCAGATAACGGGCCAGCAGGTCGACCTCAAGGTTTACCCGACGCCCTGCGCGGTAGTCGGCCATGATGGTTTCGGACAGGGTGTGCGGGACAATGGTCAGCTCGAACTCGGCGCCATTGACCTCATTGACCGTCAGGCTGGTGCCGTCGACGGTGATCGAACCCTTGTGGGCGATATACTTGGCCAGCTCCTTGGGTGCACGCACACGGAACTGGATGGCGCGGGCGTTATCGCTGCGCGAGATGATTTCGCCGACGCCGTCGACATGGCCGCTGACCAGGTGCCCACCCAGGCGGGTGGTGGGGGTCAGGGCCTTTTCCAGGTTGACCTTGCTGCCGCTCTTGAGGTCGATGAACGCGGTGCGTTTGAGGGTTTCGACGCTGACGTCGGCCCAGAAGCCATTGCCCGGCAGTTCGACGGCGGTCAGGCATACCCCGTTGACGGCGATGCTGTCGCCGAGCTTGACGTCGCCCAGGTCGAGCTTGCCGGTTTCGACGTAGACGCGCACATCGCCACCCTTGGGGGTGAGGCTGCGGATGGTGCCGATGGATTCGATGATGCCGGTAAACATGGGGTCTTCCTCAAAAACGGTTTGCACGGGGCAAGCCCGGCATTATACGCCGGGTGCCGGCAGGGGGATGGCTGTGACCCGCCAGTCATCGCCCACTGCGCGCATTTCGGTAATTTTCAATCGCGGCGCTTCACTCATCTTGTCCAGCGGCCAGTCCAGCAACGGGCGGGCCTGGGAGCCGAGGAAGGTGCCGGCAACGAACAGCTGATATTCGTCCACCAGGCCTTGCCGGGCAAAGGCACCGACCAGGCCGGCACCGGCTTCCAGCAGGATTTCGTTGACGCCTCGGGCCGCCAGGGCCTGCAGCAGCGCCGGCAGGTCGACCTGGCCATTGTCACCTGGCAGGCTCAACAATTCGTGGCCGGCAGCGGCATAGCGTGGGTCATCTGCGACAGCGGTCACCACCAGTGCCGGGCCGGCCTGGAAGAACGGCGCATCCAGCGGCAGGCGCAGGCGGCCATCGACCAGTACGCGCAGCGGCGTACGGCTGAGAGCCAGGGCTGTGGTTTCGGCATCCAGGCCCAGCTCGGTGCCACGCACGGTCATGCGGGCGTTGTCGGCCAGCACGCTGGCAGCGCTGGTCAGCACCACGCTGGAGCGGGCGCGCAGGCGCTGTACCGCCGAACGGGCAGCCGGGCCGGTAATCCACTGGCTTTCGCCACTGGCCATCGCGGTGCGGCCGTCCAGGCTCATGGCCAACTTGGCGCGCACGAACGGCAGGCCAGTTTCCATGCGTTTGAGAAAACCCGGGTTGAGTGCGCGGGCCTCGGCTTCGAGCACGCCACTGGCCACCTCGATACCGGCCTCGGCGAGGCGACGCAGGCCTTGCCCCGCCACTTGCGGGTTAGGGTCCTGCATGGCTGCCACCACCCGCGCCACACCGGCCTTGACCAGCGCCTCGGCACACGGTGGCGTGCGCCCATGGTGGCTGCACGGTTCAAGGGTAACGTAGGCACAGGCGCCACGGGCACGCTCACCGGCCTGGCGCAGGGCATGCACTTCGGCATGCGGCTCGCCGGCGCGCACGTGCCAGCCTTCGCCGACCACTTCGCCATCGCGCACGATCACGCAGCCAACGCGCGGATTCGGGTGGGTGGTGTACAGGCCCTTGCGCGCCAGCTCCAGCGCGCGGGCCATGTAGTGGGCGTCAAGGATGGCGGCTTGGCTGGGCATGTTCACTCTTTGGCCGGCTCACGGGCCAGGCGGTCGATTTCTTCGCGGAACTCGTCCAGGTCCTGGAAGCGTCGGTACACCGAGGCAAAGCGGATATAGGCCACTTCGTCGAGCTTGCGCAGCTCGGCCATGACCATTTCACCCACCACCAGCGATTTGACTTCGCGCTCGCCAGTGGCACGCAGGCGGCTCTTGATGTGGGCCAGCGCCGCTTCCAGGCGCTCGACGCTGACCGGGCGCTTTTCCAGCGCCCGTTGCATGCCGGCGCGCAGCTTTTCTTCGTCGAAAGGCTGGCGCGTGCCGTCCTGCTTGATCAGCCGGGGCAGCACCAGCTCGGCGGTTTCGAAAGTGGTAAAGCGCTCGCCACAGGCCACGCATTCGCGGCGGCGGCGCACCTGCTCGCCCTCGGCAACGAGGCGAGAGTCGATGACCTTGGTGTCGTTGGCACCGCAAAAGGGACAGTGCATGGTGGCAGGCAACAAAAAAAGGGAGGGCCATGGTAGCGCATTGCACTGGCAAGACAAGCCAAAGGGGTTAACATCCATGGGAAATCTGCCCGTTAAGGACTCCCCCCATGCACTACCGAGCGCTCGTCGTGCTGTGCTGCGCCGCCCTGCTCGCCGCTTGCGGCAGCGACAGGCCGAAGACCGATACGCCCCCGGCGCCCACGCCAACCCGCTCGGCCAAGCCGGCCGAAGTATTGGGCCCGTTGCCGGCCTACCAGCGCGAACTGAGCGGCACCTTGCTGGAAATCCCGGCCGGTGCCGACGTGGAACTGGCCTTGCTGGTCATCGACGAACGCGACCGCCCGCAACGCCTGCTGGCCAGCAGCAACCTGACCGGCACCGGCCAGGCCCTGCCCTACCACCTGCGCTTCAACCCCGAAGCCTTCCCGGCCGGCGCGCGGGTCGAGCTACGTGGCCGCGCCAGCAGTTCCGGCCAGCTGATCATGCACCTGCCCCCCGTGCGCATTACCCAAGCCCAGACCCAGGCCACCGGCCCGCTGCGTTTCGAGAAGGCGCCGTAAGTGGCGCCGCTGGCCCTGCAGCAGGCCCTCAGCGGCCTGATCGGCGAAGCGCGCCTGATCGTCAGCGAGCTGCCCGGCTGTGACCTGAAGCTGTGGTTGATCGACGACCAGAACATGGACCGCGCCTTCAGCAGCGACGAAACCCGGCGCATTCTTGAAGAGCCGCCCTACTGGAGCTTTTGCTGGGCCAGTGGCCTGGCCATGGCCCGCTACCTGGCCGAGCGCCCGGAATGGGTGGCCGGCAAGCGCGTGCTGGACTTTGGCGCCGGCTCCGGTATCGCCGGCATTGCCGCAGCGCGCGCCGGGGCACTGGAAGTGGTGGCCTGCGACCTCGACCCGCTGGCCCTCGATGCGTGCCGGGCCAACGCCGCGCTGAACGGGGTAGAGCTGAGTTACAGCAGCGACTTCTTTGCCGAGGACGACCGCTTCGACCTGATCCTGGTCGCCGATGTGCTGTACGACCGCGCCAACCTGCCGCTGCTGGATGCCTTCCTCGGCCGCGGCCGCCAGGCGCTGGTGGCGGACTCGCGGGTACGCGACTTCAGCCACCCGCTGTACCAGCAGTTGGGCGTGCTCGAAGCGCTGACCCTGCCGGACCTGGCCGAGCCACACGAATTCCGCAGGGTCAGCCTGTACCACGCCAGCCGCGACGCCTTATAGTGGTGCCATTCACGAGTTTGCGAGAGTCGCGATGACCCAAGACACGCCTTACATTTTCGACGCTACCGATGCCAACTTCCAGCAACTGGTAATCGAGAACTCCTTCCACAAGCCGGTGCTGGTGGACTTCTGGGCCGAGTGGTGCGCACCCTGCAAGGCACTGATGCCGTTGCTGGCCAAGATCGCCGAGGGTTACCAGGGCGAGCTGCTGCTGGCCAAGATCAACTGCGACGTGGAGCAACAGGTGGTTGCCCAGTTCGGTATCCGCAGCCTGCCGACCGTGGTGCTGTTCAAGGACGGCCAGCCGGTGGACGGTTTTGCCGGGGCTCAGCCGGAATCGGCGATTCGCGCCATGCTCGAGCCGCACGTGCAGATGCCCGCCGCCCCCACCGCTTCGCCACTGGAGCAGGCCAAGGCGCTGTTTGCCGAAAGCCGCTTTGCCGAAGCCGAAGCGCTGTTGCAGGCGCTGCTGGGTGAAGACAACAGCAATGCCGAGGCGCTGATTCTGTACGCCCGCTGCCTGGCCGAACGTGGTGAGTTGGGCGAAGCCCAGGTGGTGCTGGATGCGGTGAAGACCGACGAGCACAAAGCTGCGCTGGCCGGTGCCAAGGCCCAGCTGACCTTCCTGCGTCAGGCGGCCAGCCTGCCGGAAGTGGCCGACCTGAAAACCCGCCTGGCGCAGAACCCGCAAGACGATGAAGCGGCTTACCAACTGAGCATCCAGCAACTGGCGCGCCAGCAGTACGAGGCGGCGCTGGATGGGCTGCTGAAACTGTTCCAGCGTAACCGTGGCTACGAGAACGGCTTGCCGCAGAAGGCGATGCTGCAGGTGTTCGAGTTGCTGGGGGGGGATCACCCGCTGGTGGGCGTTTATCGCCGCAAGCTGTCGGCGGCGATGTTCTGAGAATGCCGGGGGCCGCTTTGCGGCCCATTCGCAGCACAAGGCTGCTCCTACAGGGACCGTACGAAACCCACGGCCACCTGATCCTTGTAGGAGCAGCCTTGTGCTGCGAACGGGCTGCAAAGCAGCCCCAAATTCCTGGTCCTTTCACCCAACCCAGTGATAGACCGGCGAGTCCACGCCACTTTCCACCTTCACCTCACTGCTGTGCCGCAAGCGCACCAGCAGCCGTTTGCCCGCAGCCGTGCTCCCCGTCAGCCCTTCCAGCTGGTCCAGCAACTCCGGCCCGCTCATCTGCCCGGCAAGGCGCAGCACATCACGCGCTGCGGTCCATTGCCCGTCATCCTGGCGCGGTGCCGCAACAGTAGACGTCGCAGCCCCCTGCGCCGCCACAGGCACCTCGATTTGCCTACCCAGTTGCGCCCACTCTTCAGGCGCCAGCTCGATGGTCAGGTCCACCGGCCAGTCACCAATCTGTCCACGAATTCTCATGATGCATTCCTTGAGCCCAGGTCAATGCAACCATGCTACCGCAACATGAAACCTTAGCCACGCAGGCTGGCGGCGCGCAGAAAAGTTGTTATAACATAACCCAATCTTCCAGCCCGCCCCGGAGTCGTCCATGCGTCGCCTGCTGCTCGCCCTGCCCTTCGCCTTGCTGCCACTGGCCGTGGCCCATGCCCACGATGACGACCATGATCATGACCACGCCCACGGCACGCTCGGCGCCCACGAGCATGGCGTGGCCAAGCTCAACGTCGTGCTTGATGACAACACCCTGGAGCTGGAGCTGGACAGCCCGGCAATGAACCTGGTGGGCTTCGAGCATGCCGCCAGCAGCGATGCCGACAAGGCCAAGGTCGCTGCCGTGCGCCAGCAACTCGAACAACCACTGAAGCTGTTCGGCCTTTCTGCAGCAGCAAACTGCAAAGAGGAGCAGCAGGAGCTGGAAAGCCCGCTGTTCGGTGATGCCGCGAAAGCTGACGACGATGATGAGCACGCGCATGGCCACCAGCACAGCGACATCGGCGCCCATTACCAGCTGACCTGCGCCAACCCCGACAAACTGGCACAGGTGGACCTGGCGCCCCTGTTCAATGCCTTCCCGGCCACCCAGAAAATCAACGTGCAACTGATCGGCCCTAACGGCCAGAAAGGCGTGGAAACCACGCCGGCCAAGGCAGCGGTCGCCTTCTGAATGAGCCAGCCGTTGATCGAACTGCATGACCTGGTATTCGCGTGGCCAGGTCAGCCACCGTTGCTGGATATTCCGGCATTCCACCTGGACGCCGGTGAAGCCCTGTTCCTCAAGGGCCCCAGCGGCAGTGGCAAGACCACCTTGCTCGGCCTGCTGGGCGGGGTGACCGTGCCGGCCCAGGGCCGCATCCAGTTGCTCGGGC
The DNA here is from genome assembly GCF_052112345.1 of Pseudomonas sp. SAS7. NCBI lineage: Bacteria > Pseudomonadati > Pseudomonadota > Gammaproteobacteria > Pseudomonadales > Pseudomonadaceae > Pseudomonas > Pseudomonas sp. SAS7. The sequence goes on from NZ_JBEGGO010000014.1 coordinate 105,570, forward strand.
AGGACCTCGGCAAATTAGGCCAGGGCGCCCGCGACCGCTTTCGGGTCGATCACACAGGCTACATTTTCCAGCAGTTCAACCTGCTGCCATTCCTCTCGGTACGTGAAAACGTCGAGCTGCCCTGCTACTTCTCGCGCAGCCGCAAGGCCCGCGCCGAACAGCGCCATGGCAGTGTCGACCAGGCGGCCGGCACGCTGCTGGCCCACCTGGGCCTGGACGACCCCGCCCTGCTCGCCCGCCGCGCCGACAGCCTGTCGATCGGCCAGCAACAGCGGGTCGCCGCCGCACGCGCCCTGATCGGCCAGCCAGAACTGGTGATTGCCGACGAACCGACCTCGGCGCTGGATGCCGACACACGCGAAGCGTTCATCCGCCTACTGTTCGATGAATGCCGCGCCGCCGGTGCCAGCCTGCTGTTCGTCAGCCACGACCAGAGCCTGGCGCCACTGTTCGACCGTCACCTTTCCCTGGCCGACCTCAACCGCGCCGCCAAGCCCCGGGAGGCCTGATGTACCTGCTCCGCCTTGCCCTGGCCAGCCTGGCCAACCGCCGCTTCACCGCCTTGCTCACCGCCTTCGCCATCGCCCTGTCAGTGTGCCTGCTGCTGGCGGTAGAACGTGTTCGCACAGAAGCGCGCGCCAGCTTCGCCAGCACCATCAGCGGCACCGACCTGATCGTCGGCGCCCGCTCCGGTTCGGTGAACCTGCTGCTGTATTCGGTGTTCCGCATTGGCAACGCCACCAATAACATCCGCTGGGACAGCTTCCAGCACTATGCACAGGACCCGCGCGTGAAGTGGGCGATCCCGATCTCGCTGGGCGATTCGCACCGCGGCTACAGGGTGATGGGCACCACGACGGATTACTTCAGCCATTACCAGTACGGCCGCCGCCAGCATCTGCAACTGAGCCAGGGGCGTGAGTTTGCCAGCGACCCGTTCGAGGTGGTGCTCGGCGCTGAAGTGGCCGAGGCGTTGCACTACAAGCTGGGTGACAAGCTGGTGCTGGCCCACGGCGTGGCAGCCATCAGCCTGGTCAAGCACGACGACAAGCCGTTCACCGTGGTCGGTGTGCTCAAGCGCACCGGCACACCGGTCGACCGCACGCTGCATATCGGCCTGGGCGGTATGGAGGCCATCCATATCGACTGGCACAACGGCGTCCCGGCCCGAGGCGCCGGGCGCATCAGCGCCGACCAGGCACGAACGATGGACCTGCAACCTGCCGCCATTACCGCGTTCATGCTGGGCCTGAACAACAAGATCGCGACCTTCAGCCTGCAGCGCGAGATCAACGAGTACCGCAACGAGCCGTTGCTGGCGATCCTGCCAGGTGTGGCCCTGCAAGAGCTGTGGAGCCTGATGGGCACGGCGGAACAAGCGTTGTTCGTGGTGTCGCTGTTCGTGGTGCTGACCGGCTTGATCGGCATGCTGACGGCGATTCTCACCAGCCTCAACGAGCGCCGCCGGGAGATGGCGATCCTGCGTTCGGTCGGGGCCAGGCCGTGGCATATCGCGGGGCTGCTGGTACTGGAGGCGCTGTCACTGGCGGCGGTCGGGATCGTGGCCGGGCTTGGCTTGCTGTATGCGGGGATTGCCCTGGCGCAGGGGTACGTGCAGGCCAACTATGGCTTGTATCTGCCACTGGCCCTGCCGAGTGCTCATGAATGGACCTTGCTGGCTATCATCCTGGGGGCGGCGTTGCTGATGGGCAGCGTGCCGGCGTGGCGGGCCTATCGGCAGTCGCTGGCCGATGGCCTGTCCATACACCTCTGAGTGCGCGTAATGATCAGACACCTCACCGCCTGCTTCGCGGGCACGCCCGCTCCCACAGGGAGCCCCGCAGGCTTCGAACCTTGTGCAGGACCTGTGGGAGCGGGCATGCCCGCGAAGAGGCCGGCAATGCGCATGCTGCTGACCCTGCTGTTGCTGGTAGCAATGCCGCTATGGGCCGCCGAACCCAAGGAGCTGGACTGGCCGGCCCTGATCCCCGAAGGCGCCCCGGTCATCCCACCACAATTGGCGCCGCTGCATGACATGTCACAGCTCAGCAACGCCCTGTCTGCCGAGTCCGCGCCCGCCGCGCGCCAGCAAGCCCCCGATGCCCCAGTGGTGAAGGGCCTCGACGGCCAGCAGGTCAAGCTGCCGGGCTACATCGTGCCGCTGGAGGTAAGCGAAGAAGGCCGCACCACCGAGTTCCTGCTGGTCCCTTACTACGGGGCGTGCATCCACGTGCCGCCGCCACCGTCGAACCAGATCGTGCATATTTTCAGCGAGATGGGCGTGCGCGTCGAAGACCTCTACCAACCCTACTGGATCGAGGGAAAGATGCAGGTTAGAGCCTCCAGCAGCGAACTGGCCGACGCCGGCTACCAGATGGAAGCCGAGAAAATCTACGTTTATGAGCTGAGATGAGAACTGTTTCGAATTCGTGAAGACGCTTCTTTGAGCTGGGTCAAACTTTCTGTTTAACCACCTCCGTACCATTGGACTACTCGATTAATAACGTCCTTTGGGAGCTTCCATGAACAAGTCCTTGCTCGGCGCCTCGCTTGTGGCCCTTGCGCTCGCCGCCCCTGCCGCCCACGCCTATCAGGCGGGGGACATGATCCTGCGCGCAGGCGCCATCACCACTGCCCCGAACGAGAGCAGCGGCGACCTGAAGTTCGACGGCAACAAGGTGTCGGGCACCAAAGCGACCCTGGACAGCGACACCCAGCTGGGCCTGACCTTTGCCTACATGCTCACCGACCACATTGGCCTGGAGCTGCTGGCAGCCACCCCGTTCAAGCACACCGTCGGCGTAAAAGGCCTGGGCGGCGGGCTGGACGGCAAGCTGGCCGACATCAAGCAACTGCCACCGACCCTGTCGCTGCAGTACTACCCGATGGAGCCGAATTCGCGCTTCCAGCCGTACGCCGGCGTGGGTATCAACTACACCCTGTTCTTCGACGAAGACCTGAGCAGCGCACGCAAGCAACAAGGCTTCAGCAACCTCAAGCTGCAGGATTCGGTAGGTATTGCCGGCCAACTGGGCATGGACTACATGCTGACCGACAACCTGCTGGTCAACGCCTCGGTCTGGTACGTCGACATCGACACCAAAGCCAGCGTCAACGGCCCGACCGCGCTTGGCTATAGCAAGACCAAGGTCGACGTCGACGTCGACCCGTGGGTGTACATGGTCGGCCTTGGCTACAAGTTCTGACCTGAACACTGCAGGGCGGCTTCGGCCGCCCTCGTGCGTTGCAGCCATAGCCAGTAACCCAGCGCGGCCGCGCTGATGGCCATGCCAAGCCCACACACCGCAGCCCACCCCCAATGGGCATGCACCCAACTCGCAAGCACCGCCCCCAGCCCGCTGCCAAGCGAATAGCAGCACATGTAGGCGCCGATCAAGCGGCTGGCCATCGCGCCACGCCCGGCCAGCAACAGGCTCTGGCTGGTGACATGCACCGCCTGCACGGCAAAGTCCAGCATCAGCACACCTAGCACAAAGGCCATCAGCGACTGCCCGACAAAAGCTGTGGGCAACCACGACAGCGTCAGCAGCGCCAGCGCCAGCCCGGTGGTGCGCTCTCCCAGCCCCTGGTCGGCCAAGCGACCGGCGCGCGCAGCCGCCAACGTCCCCGCAACACCTGCCAGGCCGAACAGGCCAATCTCGGTATGGCTCAACGCCAATGGCGCAGCGCTGAGGGGCATGACCATGGCACTCCACAGCACGCTGAACGCAGCAAAGATCAACACGCCAAACACGCCGCGCTGGCGCAGCAGCCTGTCTTCCCGATACAAACGCAACTGGGCCACGATCAGCGCCCGGTAACCCGGCCGGTGTACGAGCGGCTGCCCGCCGGGCAAGCTGCGCCACAGCACCAGGGCCACCAGCATCAGCAGCCCTGCGGCAACCAGATACACACTGCGCCAACCGGCCAAGTCGGCAAGCCCACCTGCCACCAGGCGCGCCAATAGAATCCCCAGTACCACGCCACTGGTGACGGTGCCCACGGCCTGCCCCTGCTCACCGGGTGAAGCCAGGCTGGCCGCATGCGCCACCATTATCTGCACCATGACGGCCATCAGCCCGGTGATGGCCAAGGCCAGCAGCAACATCGCCCAGTTGGGCGCCATGCCGACGCCGACCAGCGCCAGGGCCGAAAACAGCAACTGGCCCAGCAACAGGCGTTTGCGGTCGATCAGGTCCCCCAGTGGCACGATCAACAGCAGCCCCAGGGCATAACCTGCCTGGGTCACGCCGACTACCCAGCCAATTTGCTGCTGCGCCACACCCAGGTCGGCGGCCATCGATTCAAGCAAAGGTTGGGCGAAGTACACCGTCGCCACCGCCATGGCGCTGGTGATGGCAAGCAGCAGAGTTATCCCGCGTGTCAGCGCAGATGTCATCGGTCAGGCCTCGTCAATCTGGTTTCGATTTGAAACCACTTCTGGCTATTTAACAAATGTGGTTTTAATCTGCAACCAGATAACCAGGAAAGGCCCACCCCATGCTCGATGAAAACAATGCGCAATGCCCCGTGGCCCGAGCCCTGGGGGTATTGGGTGATCGCTGGGCACTGATGATTCTGCGCGATGCCTTCGATGGCCTGCGGCGGTTCAGTGAGTTTCAGAAGAACCTGGGGCTGGCGAAGAACATCCTCGCCTCACGGCTCAAGCTGCTGGTGGAAAGCGGGTTGCTGATGACACAGCCGGCGTCGGATGGCAGTGCCTACAAGGAATATGTGCTGACCGAAAAAGGGCTGTCGGTGTTTCCGGTAGTGGTTGGCTTGAGGCAGTGGGGGGAGCGATACCTGTTTGAAGCGGGGGAAGCGCGTTCTGAATTGGTGGAGGGTGTTACGGGGCAGGCGCTTGAGACTTTGCAGGTGCGGGCTATGGATGGGCGGGTACTGGGGGCCGAGGATTGCCTGCGCAGGGTTGTGCGGCATGGGTAATTTTCAGGGCTGCTGCGCAGCCCATCGCGACACAAGGCCGCTCCTACAGTGACCGCAAGTCCATTGGCTTTACACTGTCGTTGTAGGAGCGGCCTTGTGCCGCGAAAGGGCCGCAAAGCGGCCCCAGCGCTATCAGCTTTTACCCAGTAGCCGCGCCAGACCTTCAACCATCGGCGTCGCCTGCGGAAACTCGAACCGCGCCAGCAACCGCTGGTTGTCCGCCCGCGAATGGCGAATGTCACCGGCACGCGCCGCCACATGCGTGATCGCCGGCAAGCTGCCCACCACCTTCTCCAGCGCCACCAACAACTGGTTCAGCGAGGTGGCCTGGTTGAGGCCGATGTTCACCGCCCCCTCCTCGACCTGCGGCTGCTCCAGTGCCTGCACCATCACCTGCACCAGGTCGCCCACGTAGAGGAAATCGCGGGTCTGCTCGCCATCGCCGAAGATGGTGATCGGCAAGCCCTGCACTGCGCGCTCGCAGAAGATGCTGATTACCCCGGAATACGGCGAGGACGGGTCCTGGCGTGGCCCGAAGATATTGAAGAAGCGGAACACCACCGGCTCCAGGCCATGCTGACGGCGGTAGAAGTCCAGATACTGCTCACTGGCCAGCTTGTCCACGGCGTAGGGCGTCAGCGGCGCCTTGGGCGTGTCCTCGGCAATCGATTCACCCTCGCCATTGTTGCCGTACACCGCCGCACTGGAGGCGAACAGCACCCGGCGCAGACCATGCACGCGCATGGCTTCGCACACGTTGAGGGTGCCAATGAAGTTGCTCTGGTGGGTACGCACCGGGTCTTCGACCGAGGCCTGCACCGAGGCCACCGCCGCCAGGTGCACCACGGCACTGCAGCCTGCCGCAGCCTGCGTGACCAGCCCGGCGTCGGCGACATCGCCTTCAATCAGCTCTAGCCGTGGGTGGTCAACCTGCAGGTTGCTGCGCCGGCCGGTGGAGAAGTCGTCGAGAATGCGTACGGCGTAGCCTTTGTCCAACAACGCATCGCACAGGTGGGAGCCAATGAAGCCGGCACCGCCGGTGATCAGGATGGGGGCGTCAGCCATGGCGGTAGAACCGGTCCAGTAGAGGCGGCAGGCCGGCGCGCCAGGCGCGCGGCTTGATGCCGAAGGTATGAAGGATTTTCTTGCAGGCCAGTACAGCGTTCTGCGGCTCTTCGCTGGCATCCGGCCGTGCGGCATGGGCCTGCGGTGTCGGCGCCTGCACCGCCAGTTGGCGGTATTGGCCTGCTTCGGTAAGGATAGCCTGGCCCAGCGCCAGCGGCGTGGTCGCCTCGTTGCCGGCGTAATGGTAAGTGCCCCACAGCGGCGCACTGCAATCGAGCTGCTTGAGCACCGACAGAATCACCCGTGCGGCATCGTCGACCGGTGTCGGGTTACCGCGCCGGTCATCGGCCAGTAGCAGCTCTTGCGGCTGCTCTGCACGGGTCAGGAAGCGGCCCAGCGAGCCGTCGATGCTTTCGTCGAGCAACCAGCCGAAGCGCAGCAGCACATGCTGCGGGCAGGTTGCTCGCACACTCTGCTCGATGCGCCACAACGCCTGGCCACGCAGGCCAAGCGGTACCGGCTCGTCCTTTTCGCTGTAGGCGGTGGCCCGCGAACCATCGAATACCCGGTAGCTGGATGGCTGCACCAGGGTGATCTGGTGGTGCTGGCACAGCTCTGCCAGCCGCTCCACTGCCCGCTCCTGTTGAGCCAGGCGTTGCTCGCTGACCGACTCGGCCTGGAACCAGTCGAAGTAATAGGCCAGGTTGACCAAGGCGTCGGGGCGGTGATCGTCGAGCAACTGAGTGAGGTTGGCCGGCGTCCAGCCGTTCTCGGGCGGGCGCGGTGCCAGGAAAGCAATGTCCTCCTCGGCCCCAAGACGAATCAGCGCTTGCCCGAGGGCATTGCCACCACCCAACAGCATTAGGCGCATACGCATAGAGTCAGCAGATCCGAGAGGTTGATGAAGGAAAGGGGCCATTTTGCGGTTTCCGGGCGGGGAAGTCCAACGCAGGGCCCGGTGAATGCCATGGACGGATTTGCTGATGCTGATTACCGTCTGCTTCACCTGCCCTCAATGTCGAACGTACAGCCGCGCAAGGGGGAGATCTCGACTAGCCTCTTTTGCGTGACAATAGCGCCAATCATGGCTTTTCAGAGCCCATCATGCACTTGCAAACTGGCACCCAGCAGCGCCTGAAATGGCAATTCGACGAGCCGGCCCCGGGCAAAGAGCTGTTCATCGACGAACAATTCGGAAGCTACCAGCAACAGGCCCGGTTGCTTGTACCTGATACCGAGCGCGCAGCGCCGGCATTGGTGCTGGGTGGCGCGCGCTCGGACTTTACCCGGCTCAACCCACTGCTCTATCGCTTGCAAGCCGCTGGCATCGGGTCGCTCACCGGCAATCTTTCTGGTCACAGCCTCGCCAGCGAGCCAGGCGCAGTGGCACCGTCACTGGCTACCAACCTCGAAGAGGCACAGCGGTTTCATACGCATATCGCACCTCGATGCCGAACACTGATCGGCCACAGCCTGGGCGCGGCAATCACGCTGAAACTTGCAGCACGGTTGCCGCAAGTGGACAGGATCGTGTTGATCTGCCCAGCGGTTTATCCAGATGATGCCCACCGGGCGCCGTTTGGCCCGGCATTCACCACAGCCATCAGCAAACCCTACGGCTTTCTGGACAGCGACAGCTACGCCTTCCTCAAGCAGTTCCAAGGCAGAGTGCTGATGGTGATTGGCGAGTATGACGGGCTCAACTCACAACGATTCGGCAAAGGCCCAGGGACCAGTGCAGGTAGCCTGTGGCTGGCCGGTGCCAAGCGCTACAGCCCGATTCCTGAAGAAGTTACCCAGGCCCTGATGCAATCAGTTCCAGCAGCGCATTTGCAATGCCTGTTTCTTACCGACTGCGACCATGGCATCGCTTCCCACTTACGCAGTACGCCAGCCATTGCGGATCAGGTTGCCAGCGCCGTGGCGGAATTCATCCTCGAAGACGCCTGACTTGTTGAGCATTACTCGATCTCGAACAAACTGTTGCGCAACGGCCCCACACTCAACCTCTCACGCACATCATCATCTATACGTGGGTCATCCGGCCGGTACAGTTTTACCTGACGATAAGCATTGATGCGATTGATCTCCTCGCCCAGGTACTCCCACACCACCCGGGTGCAGGCCGGGTTGCGCCGGTCGCCGCTGGAGACCCCGGCCTTGAGGCCGTTCAGGCGGGTGATGCGGCTTTTGAAGCTGGGGATGAGAATGGTCTGGCTCATTTCGTTGAAGGTGAGCGACTCGTAGTCGATGAGGAACACCCGGTCCTGCAGCTGAAACGCCGCGCCCAGGTAGCGGCAGCGCACCTCGGCATGCTGGTCCGTGGCACTGGAACGCTCCTGGCGCTCCTGGCGCTCGAACAGGAAACGGCCGCGCTCCTCCCACAGGTGCACCAGCGACACCAGGATCGTGCCCGGCACCGACATGCAGTTGGAATACTCGAAGTAGTAACCGCAATAGCGCGACAGGTTGCCCGCATGATCATGCAGCGGGCGGAACAGTTCGCTGATCGGATCGCTGGGCTGCTCGGCCAGGGTCGACACCCGTGCGCCGATCAGCCGGGCGAACTGCTCGGCCGGCAGGTTCAGTTCGTAATCCTCGACCCCGAAGAAATCACCAATGCGCTTGAGGTTGAAAGCCGTCGGACGGCTCTGACCGCTCAGGTACTTGTTGAACTGCGCGCGGTTGATCGAGAGCTGCCGGCAGACTTCGGAGATAGAGCGGTAGTGGCTGCAGGCCAGTTTGAGGTTGGTGGCGAAATGATCGCTCATGTGCGGAACCCAGGTGACGCGAATGACGCCATTGTAGCATCAACTAGCATCAAATCAGAGCAACCCGCGAAATTGTAACGACTCTTGTCATGGCCAACCATTCGCCCCAACGAATAGCGGTGCGCCTGCCGTCCGCTGGTCATTCCACACGAAGAATAAGAATCGAGGTCATTTTCCAATGCTCGAAGTACTCAACGATTTCCTTTCGGGGAAACTCCTCATCGTGCTGATCGTAGGGCTGGGTAGCTACTTCACTATCCGTTCGCGTTTCGTTCAGTTCCGCCATTTCGGCCACATGTTCACCGTTTTCAAGGAATCGCTGCGTGGCCAGGCAGGCCAGCTGAGCTCCTTCCAGGCCCTGATGCTGAGCCTGGCCGGCCGCGTTGGCGCCGGTAACATTGCCGGTGTCGGTATCGCCGTGACCCTGGGTGGCCCGGGCGCCGTGTTCTGGATGTGGGTCACCGCACTGGTGGGCATGTCCAGCAGCTTCTTCGAATGCACCCTGGCCCAGGTCTACAAGCGCGCCGACGGCGACGGCCTGTACCGTGGCGGCCCGGCCTACTACATCCAGCATGGCCTGAAGCGCAAAAGCATGGCCATCGTGTTCTCGATCCTGCTGCTGGTCACCTACGGCTTCGCCTTCATCGGCCTGCAGTCGTACACCGTCACCCACTCGCTGCAGAACGCCTTTGACTTTGCCCCTAGCCAGACCGGTATCGTCCTGGCAGTGCTGCTGGCCATCACCTTCATCGGCGGCATCAAGCGCATCGCCGCGGTGTCGGACCTGCTGGTACCGATCAAGACCCTGGCCTACATCGGCGTGACCCTGTACGTGATCGGCACACAGATCGAACACGTGCCGGCCATGCTGGAAACCATCTTCAAGAGCGCCTTCGGCCTCGACCCGGCGTTTGGCGGCCTGCTGGGCAGCGCCATCGTCATGGGTGTGAAGCGTGGTGTGTTCGCCAACGAAGCCGGCCTGGGCAGTGCGCCGAACGTCGCCGCCGTGGCAGCCGTGAAACACCCGGGCGCCCAAGGCGTGGTCCAGGCCTTCAGTGTGTTCCTCGATACCTTCGTGATCTGCACCTGCACCGCGCTGCTGATCCTGCTGTCGGGCTTCTACACCCCGGGCTTCGAGGGTGACGGCATTGTCCTGACCCAGAACTCGCTGGCCGCCGTGGTCGGTGACTGGGGCCGTGTGTTCGTCAGCGTGGCGCTGTCGCTGTTCGTGTTCACCTGCATCCTCTACAACTACTACCTGGGCGAGAACAGCCTGCAGTTCCTCACCCGTAACCGCGTGGTGCTGATGGTGTTCCGTGGCCTGGTGCTGGCACTGGTGGTGTGGGGCTCGATGCAAGACCTGTCGACCGTGTTCGCCTTCGCCGACATCACCATGACCTGCCTGGCTTTCGTCAACCTGGTGGCCCTGGCCCTGCTGTTCAAGGTCGGCCTGCGCGTGATGCGCGACTACGACGACCAGCGCAAAGCCGGTATCGGCCAGCCTGTGTTCGACTCGAGCAAGTTCGCCGACCTGGACCTGGACCGCAATGCCTGGCCTGCCAACCCACAGGTGGAAACAGCCGCTGACAAAGCAGCCGTCCAGGCTCAGCCGCAGCGCTGATATCCTCCCCTGCCCAGCCGCCCCTTCCGCGGGCGGCTTTTCTTTCTCGGCTCACCGCTACGGATGTTTTCCATGCGTGCAGTAAAGAATCTTCTCGTTCTCTATACCGGTGGCACCATCGGCATGCTCGAAACCCCCGAGGGCCTGGCGCCAGCCGGTGGCTTCGAAGCGCGGATGCGCGAACACTTCGCCCACATGGCCGATGCGCCACAGCTGCAATGGACCCTGCAGGAACTGAACCCGCTGCTCGACAGCGCCAACATGCAGCAACACAACTGGCTGGCGATGCGCGATGCCATCGTCGAAGCCGTGGATGTGGCAGGCCATGATGGCGTGCTGGTGCTGCACGGCACCGACAGCATGGCTTACAGCGCCGCGGCGTTGTCGTTTTTGCTGCTGGGCCTGCCAGTACCGGTGCTGCTGACCGGCTCGATGCTGCCGGCAGGTGCCGCAGACAGCGATGCCTGGGCCAACCTGTGCGGTGCGCTGCGCCAGTTCGAACAAGGGCTGGAGAATGGCGTGCAGCTGTACTTCCACGATCAGCTGCTGCATGGCTGCCGGGCGTCGAAGCTGCGCAGCGAGGCGTTCGATGCCTTTGCTGCGTTGCCGCGCCATCGCGACGGCGAGCGGGCCGGGGCGATTCCCGCCGAGCTCGGCTACAAGCACCCGCGCCAGCCGGTCAACCTGGCGATAGTGCCGGTGTTCCCCGGGCTGCAAGCCGGGCACTTGCAGGCCTTGGTCGACAGTGGTGTGCAGGGTTTGCTGCTGGAGTGCTACGGCAGCGGTACCGGGCCGTCGGATGACCAGGCGCTGCTGAATGTGCTGCGTGCGGCGCGCCAGCGTGGCGTGATGTTGGCAGCGATCAGCCAGTGCCCTGAGGGTTCGGTGGTGTTCGATACCTATGCGGCGGGTAACCGCTTGCGTGGGGCTGGGCTGGTCAGTGGCGGTGGCATGACCCGTGAGGCGGCGCTTGGCAAGATGGTTGCGCTGCTGGGGGCGGGGCTGGATGTGGATACCGCAGAACAGTGGTTTGCCCTGGATCTGTGTGGGGAGCGGGCTTAGGCTTCACCTTCAGGGCCTCTTCGCGGGTGAACCCGCTCCCACAGGTACCGTGCAAGTCCCAAGAGCTGTGAAGCGCCCCGTAGAGCCTCGACAGGCGAATGAAAATGGCGGAAGGCAGCGGGAGTCGAACCTGCCCGGGAACGGCTGCCGTCCCCAACCGGGTTTGAAGCCCGGCCGCGCCACCGGGCGCGATTGCCTTCCTTGAACTCAGTGCCTGGCCTGTTGCTGGGCCAGGGCGCTGTCGGCGCGGATGTGACGCTGGTCGGCCACCCTCCGGGTCAGGCCGATGCGGTCGAAATATTCCAGAATCTGCACACTGCGCTTGCGACCGATGCCCAACATATCGCGAAACGCGGCCACCTGCACTATCGGCGTTTCGCTGGCCTGCCCCAGCAACAGCTCTGCCATGCGCTGTAGCGTCGCCTCGGGGTAGAACAGGTCACGCACCACCTGGTGCACCACACCAAGCCTAGCCAGCTTGCGCAGCAGCAGGCGCACTTCGGCTTCGGCGCAATTCTCCTCAGTTGCCAGCGTCCTGACCCAGGGCGGATCGTATTGCCCCTCCAGCAACTTCGGCTGCAAGCGCGCCCACAACGCACTGTCGGCTTCGCTCAACTGCACCTTGTGATCGGGCAAATGCAGCCAAGGCCCGCTGCTGGCGATGGCGCCGTCATCGAGCAGTTTATCCAGCAGGCTGACGAAAGCCGGCCGCTCCACCGGCAAGGCCGCAAAGCGACGCAGGCGGTCACGGTCCGGGCCCAGCTGGTCAGGCTCTTGCTCATGAAAACGCGCCAAGTGCTCCAGCACCTGTTGCTTCAGCGCCTGCCACTGGGCGTTGGCGAACAGCAGCTGGCCCTGCCGCGTGGCCACCACCAATACCCCTTCTGGCAACTGCCAGGTCGCGCGCGGTCGATTGAACTGCCGTTCAAGCCGCTGGGGGTCGAGGCCACCGGGAGCGCTGGCGAGCAGTGCCGGCAGGGCCTGTTCCAGGTCCTCGGCATCCCGCAGCACCTGCAACTGGCGCAGGCGCTCATCGCTGCGGCGCTGTCGGCTTGGTGCGAATGGGTCCAATACCTTGCCGCCCCCCAAGGTGCGCTGGGCACGCTGGTCACGCAGCACCAGGCGATCGCCGTGCACGGCCTGCAACGGCGCATTGAGCAGCAACTGGGCGAACATGCGCTGCCCCGCTGCCAGCGACTCACCTTCGAGCAAGGCCACCCGGGCCGTTACATCCTGGGTGCCGAGGTGCACGTGTACAGCGCTGAAATGTTCAAACGCGCGGGGCTCGCCCGGCAGCAGGTTCAGCTCGATATCCACCCGCACGCTGGGCGCATACAGCCACTCGGGCACCAGCCAGTCACCCCGATGCACCTGCTCCATCGCCAGCCGTTCGGCCGTGATATTCAACGCCACTCGCTGGCCTGCCTCGGCCACCAGCGCGGCCTGGTTCTGCGCATGCAGGCCACGCACCCGCACCGGTTTGCCGACCTTGCCCAGCAACAAGGTGTCGCCGGCACTGACCCGCCCGGCCAGCGCCGTGCCCGTGACCACCACGCCGGCACCGGTAACCGCGAAAGCGCGGTCGACGGCCAGGCGAAAACCTCCGCTATCGCTGCGTTGCCGCACCGCGGCTTCGGCCTCCAGCAATGCCTTACGCAGTGCAGCTATGCCTTCCCCGCTGATGCTAGACAATGGAAACTGCTGCGCCCCGGCATACGGCCCGGATGCCAGCAGTTCGCTGACTTGCAGCTGAACCTCGGCCACGCGCGCCGGCTCGACCCGGTCGCATTTGCTGATCGCCACCAAGGCCTGGGGAATGCCCAACAGCTCGATGATCGCCAGGTGCTCGCGGGTCTGCGGCATGACCCCGTCGTCGGCAGCCACCACCAACAACACCAGGTCGATACCGTGGGCACCGGCCAGCATGTTGTGGATAAAACGCTCGTGGCCCGGCACGTCGATGAAGCCAGTCAGCGGTGCACCTTCGGCCAACGCCGCGTAGCGGTACCCCAGGTCGATGGTCATGCCGCGGGCACGTTCCTCCTGACGCTGGTCGCCGGCCTGCCCGGTCAACGCCTGCAGCAGTGCGGTCTTGCCATGGTCGATATGGCCGGCGGTACCGACGATCACTGCACCGGCCCCAGCTGCAGGGCGGGTAACTGCGCCAGCCACTGGGCTTCTTCATCCAGTTGGCGCAGGTCCAGCCACAGGGCGTCGTCATCGATACGGCCGAGCACCGGTACCGGCAGGCCACGCAGTGCCCGCTCCAGCACATGCAGGCTGCGGCCTCGCAACTTCTTCGACACCTGCGGGCGCAGGCACAGGGCTGCACTGGGCAGGCGCGCCACCGGCTGGCTGCCACTGCCGATCATGCCCAGCGCGGGCTCCACGCTGACAGCCCATTGCTCGCCGAGGTGAGCCTTTAGCCCAGGGGCCAGACGCTCGGCCTGGGCCTGTATCTCGGCCTGGCTGCGGGTCAACAGACGCAGGCTGGGCAGGCGCTCGGCCAGGCGGTCGGGGTTACGGTACAGCGCCAGCACCGCTTCGAGTGCAGCGAGGGTGATCTTGTCGACGCGCAGCGCACGCTTGAGCGGGTTTTTCTTGATCCTGGCAATCAAGTCCTTGCGACCGACGATGATCCCGGCTTGCGGCCCGCCCAGCAGTTTGTCGCCACTGAAGGTGACGATATCGGCCCCGTCGGCCAGCGCCTGGCGCACCGTCGGCTCGGCGGGCAAGCCCCAGCGGGTAAGGTCTAGCAGGCTGCCACTGCCCAGGTCTTCAAGCAGCGGCAGCTCATGTTGGTGGGCGATGCGCGCCAGCTCGGCCGTGGGCACCTGGGTGGTGAAGCCCTGGATGCTGTAGTTGCTGCAATGCACGCGCATCAGCAGGCCGGTACGTGGGCCGATGGCAGCTTCGTAGTCGCGGGCGTGGGTGCGGTTGGTGGTGCCGATCTCGTGCAGTTTCACACCGGCCCGGGCCATGATGTCGGGGATACGAAAGGCACCGCCGATCTCGATCAGCTCGCCGCGGGAGATGATGCCCTCCTTGCGCGCGCCCAGGCTGTTGAGCGCCAGCAGCACAGCGGCGGCATTGTTGTTGACTACGGTGACGGCTTCGGCGCCGGTCAACTCGCGGATCAAACCTTCGATCAAATCGTCACGGTCGCCGCGCTTACCGGTAGCCAGGTCGAATTCCAGATTGAGGGGATAGCGGGCGGCGGTTTGCATGGCCTCGATCGCTTCTTCGGGCAACAGGGCGCGACCGAGGTTGGTGTGCAGTACGGTGCCGGTGAGGTTGAACACGCGGCGGACCTGGCTGCGCTGCTGAACGGCCAGGCGTTCGCCGGTGCGGCCCAAGAGGATTTCGGGGGCCAGTTCGGCGGGGGTGAGTTCACCGTTGCGGGCGGGGGCGCGCAGGTCGTCGAGCAACTGGCGCAGGGTGGCCAGGACCGCGTCGCGGCCGTGGCGGTCGATCAGTGCGAGGCCGGCCGAATGGCGCAGGAGGGTGTCGATGGAAGGCAGGCGTGGGGTGTCGCTGGCGAGGCTTGAAGACATGCGGTACTACCTTGGCTAATCCGGTGTCTGTACTGGCCTCTTCGCGGGTGAACCCGCTCCCACAGGTTCCGCGCTGCATTCAAGGCTTGCGCAGTACCTGTGGGAGCGGGTTTACCCGCGAAGCAGGCAACTCGGTGGTTCAGTGTAGACACTCACCCACTACCCGGGGGCGAACATCAGATTCGGTGCCAGGCGATGAAAGCCATCCTCGTCCAGGCGCATATCCAGCGCCAGGCTGGCCAGGTCGTCGGCCAGCGGCTCGGCCGCCGCGTCGTTTTCCAGATAATTCTGCTTCAGGTACGTATTGCACCCGGGGCAGCACTCCGCACGCAGCGGCGCCTTGCCCGGCGCATGGCGTTCATCCTCAAGACTGGTGTAGCGCAAGTCCTTGCTCGACTCGCAGTACACGCACTTCACCCGCACCACATGCCATTCACAGGCACACAGCGAACACGCCAGATAGCGCAGGCCATTGTGCTTGCCGCGGTTACGCACCACCCCGGCCATTGCCGGTGAACCGCACGCCGGACACTGGGCCAGGCTACCGGCGGGTTTGAGCTCCGGCGCCGGCAGCGCCAGCAACCAACTGGACCAGGCCGCTTGCAACGCAGCGCCCAGAAACGGCACCAATGCCGCAGGCACCGCGTCGTACTGGCCCGCCAGCAAGGCGATGCCCCAGCCCTTGCGCTGATGGTCATCACTGCTGCGCAGCACCTGTAATGCTTCACCCAACGGGCCGCCTGTAGCGCCGCTGCAGTGCTCCAGCAGGGCCTGCAACCAGACAAGCCAAGGCCCTTCACGCACCAGGCTGTCGGCCGCCAGCGGCGGCAAGCCATGACTTATGCACAGGCGTTGACGCTCCTCGGCCACCGGCATGCCACTGGGTGGGTTATCCACCAGCTGCTGCTGGATGCGGCACAACTGCGCGATCAGCTGCAGATAGTCGCCAAGGGCATTGCCATCGGCCAGTTGCTCAAGGCGCGCAGCGCGCAGTTCGAACAGATTGGCGGGGGGCAGATGCAAGAACGGCGGCGCTACTGCCGACGCTTCGATCTGCCCGGGTTCAAGTATCGTGCTCAAGCATTCATCCTTCTTTTCGTCCGTGATCGGCCGGCGTCTTGTCGCCGGTCACTTCGCGGTACCACAACGCATGGTGCTTGCGCGCCCAGGCACGACTGACCCAGCCATGCAGCATGGCGCCGATCGAGCCCTTGATCCAGATGCCGGCATAGATGTGCACGATGATGCTGAGGATCAGCACGAAGCCCGCCAGTGCGTGGGCAAGCGATGCCAGGCGAATCGAGCCTATGTCAAAGAAATGACTGAAATAGGCCCGCCAGATCACCACGCCGCTGATCAACAACACCAGCATGCACAGCAACAACGTCCAGAACAGCAGTTTCTGCCCGGCGTTGTATTTACCGATGGGGGGCACGCCGTCTTCGCTGTTGACCATCACCCGATCAATGCGACGCAACCACAGGCGGTCGTTGGCGGTGATGAAATTGGCACGCCAGAAGCGGAACACCAGGCCGAGGAAAAACACGAACATCGCCACACCCATGAACGGGTGCAGGATGCGCGTCCACGGCCCACCGCCGAACAGATGGCTTAACCAGAACAGCGCCGGGTGAAACAGCGCCAGCCCGGAAAGCCCGGCCATGAAGAACAGGATGGCAACGATCCAGTGGTTGGTCCGCTCATTGGCGTTGTAGCGCAGGATGGGTTTGTTGTCGTTCATGGCCGCTGCTCCCCTTGCCCACCGGGCTGCTTCGGATCGTAGACATGCACCGCCGGGTCTACCTGGTGCACGCTGCCATCGGGCGGCGTGGGGTGCTCGTCCTCCTCTACCCGCTGCGGGCCAACCCGCACGTAGTGGAAGAACCCGGCCAGCACCGCCGCGCCCATGGCCAGTAGCGCCAGCGGTTTGGTGAAGCCCTTCCACAGCCCCACCAGCGGGCTGATCACCGGCTGGTCCGGCAGGCCGGCGTACAGCCTCGGCGTGTCGGCATGGTGCAGCACGTACATCACATGGGTGCCGCCGACCCCGTCCGGGTCGTACAGCCCGGCGTTGTCGTAACCGCGCGACTTCAGGTCGACGATGCGCTCGGCGGCATGCACCTTCATTTCGTCCTTGCTGCCGAACACGATCGCCCCGGTCGGGCAGGTTTTCACGCAGGCCGGCTCCAGGCCCACGCTCACGCGGTCGGAACACAGGGTGCACTTGTACGCCTTGTGGTCCTTCTGCGAGATGCGCGGGATGTTGAACGGGCAGCCGGTGATGCAGTAGCCGCAACCGATGCAGTGGTCCTGGTTGAAGTCGACGATGCCGTTGGCGTGCTTGATGATTGCCCCCGGGCTCGGGCAGGCCTTCAGGCAACCTGGGTCGGCGCAGTGCATGCAACCATCCTTGCGGATCAGCCACTCCAGGTTGCCGTCGTCGCGCTCGTGCTCGGTGAAGCGCATCAGGGTCCAGGTCTCGGCAGTGAGGTCCTGGGGGTTGTCGTAGGTGCCGTGGTTGTGGCCGACCTCGTCACGCAGTTCGTTCCACTCCGAGCACGCCACCTGGCAGGCCTTGCAGCCAATGCACTTGGTGGTGTCGATCAGCTTGGCGACTTCCTGCTGCTGGCGTACCGAAGGCGGTACAGTGGTGGTGGCCGAGCGGGCGATGATGTCTTGGCTGGCCATCAGAGTTTCTCCACTTTGACGAGGAACGACTTGGACTCCGGCGTCTGCGTGTTGCCGTCACCCAGGAATGGCACCAGGGTGTTGGTCAGGTAGCCATGCCGCGTTGCACCGGTGAAGCCCCAATGCAACGGGATGCCGATCTGGTGCACGGTCTGGTTGTTGACCTGCAGCGGGCGAATCCGCTTGGTCACCACCGCCACCGCATCGATATGCCCGCGCTTGCTCGACACCCGCACCCGGTCGCCGGCCTTGATGCCTTTCTCATTGGCCAGCACCTCGCCGATCTCGACAAACTGCTCGGGCTGAGCAATGGCGTTGAGCCGGCAATGCTTGCTCCAGAAGTGGAAGTGCTCGGTCAGCCGGTAGGTGGTCGCCGCATAGGGGAACTCGTCGTGGGTGCCGAGGGTATCCCACACCGAGTCGAAGATGCGCCCGGCCGGGTTGCTGACCACCTTCTTGTTCTGCGGGTGCAACGGGTTGATGCCGATCGGCGTTTCAAATGGCTCGTAGTGCTCGGGGAACGGGCCTTCGGCCATCTTGTCGATGGCGAAGAAACGCGCCACGCCCTCGGGGTTCATGATGAACGGGTTCATCCCCGCTTCCGGTGGCGAGTCGACCTTGAAGTCCGGCACGTCGGTGCCGGTCCAGGCCTTGCCGTTCCACCACACCAGGCGCTTTTTCTCCGGGTCCCACGGCTTGCCTTGCGGGTCGCTGGAGGCACGGTTGTAGAGGATGCGGCGGTTGGCCGGCCAGGCCCAGGCCCAGTTCTGCACCTGATGCATGCCGTAGGGGTCGCTGTTGTCACGACGGGCCATCTGGTTGCCCTGCTCGGTCCAGCTGCCGGCGAAGATCCAGCAGCCGGACGCGGTGCTGCCATCGTCCTTCAACTGCCCGAAGCCCGACAGCTGCTGGCCGGTTTTGAGCGAGGCGCCGGTGGCGTCGGTAAGGTCGGTGACTGCCCAGCCGTTCATCTCTTTGGCCAATTCCTCCGGGGATGGCTCTTCGGGAATCTTGTACGGCCAGCTGATGTTCATCATCGCGTCAGGGTAGGCGCCGCCCTCCGCCTGGTAGCGTTGGCGCATGCGCAGGAACAGCTCGCTCATGATCTGCACGTCGGTGCGGGTTTCGCCCGGGCCGTCGGCGCCCTTCCAGTGCCACTGCAGCCAGCGGCTGCTGTTGACCAGGGAGCCGTCCTCCTCGGCGAAGCAGGTGGTGGGCAGGCGGATCACTTCGGTCTGGATACTGGCCGTATCGACATCGTTGAATGGCCCGGCGTTGCGCCAGAACTCCGAGGTCTCGGTAGCCAACGGGTCCATGATCACCAGCCACTTGAGCTTGCCTAACGCCGCTGTCACGCGGTTCTTGTCCGGCAACGCAGCGATCGGGTTGAAGCCTTGGCACACGTAGCCGTTGACCTTGCCCTGGCTCATCATCTCGAACATGCGCAGCACGTCATAGGCAGGCACGTCGAGCTTGGGCAGCCAGTCATAACCCCAGTTGTTTTCTACCGTGGCGTTGGCGCCGTACCAGGCCTTCATCAGGCTGACGTGGAACTTGCCGTAGTTCTGCCAGTACGACAGTTGCCCCGGGCGCAGCGGTTTGGATGCGCGCTTGTCGATGTAGGTGGCGTAGTCCTGCTCGGCATCGCCAGCCAGGGTCAGGTAACCCGGCAGCGAGTTGGACAGCAGGCCGAGGTCGGTCAGGCCCTGGATGTTGGAATGCCCGCGCAGGGCATTGACGCCGCCACCTGGCATGCCGACGTTGCCCAGCAGCAGTTGGACCATGGCCGCGCTGCGGATGATCTGCGCACCGATCGAGTGTTGCGTCCAGCCCAGTGCATAGAGAATCGTCATGGTCTTGCCCGGTACCGAGCAGGTGGCGATCTCTTCCCAGACCTTCATCATGGCGTCCTGTGGCATGCCACAGATCATGCTCGCCAGTTCCGGGGTGTAGCGGCTGTAATGCTGCTTCATCAGCTGGAACACGCAACGCGGGTGCTGCAGCGTCGGGTCGAC
The DNA here is from genome assembly GCF_052112345.1 of Pseudomonas sp. SAS7. NCBI lineage: Bacteria > Pseudomonadati > Pseudomonadota > Gammaproteobacteria > Pseudomonadales > Pseudomonadaceae > Pseudomonas > Pseudomonas sp. SAS7. Next base: position 125,290 of record NZ_JBEGGO010000014.1, read on the forward strand.
CTTGGCAAAACCGTCGTCACCCAGCTCGTAACCCCAGCCGGACTTGTCGGCATACACGCGCTTGGCCTCGTCGTAGCCGCTGAACAGCCCGTCCTCGAAGCCATAGCTCTCTTTGACGATGAACGACACATCGGTGTAGTTGCGCACGTATTCGTGCTGGATCTTGTCGGTGCTCAGCAGGTAATTGATCAGCCCGCCCATGAAGGCGATGTCGGTGCCGGTACGGATCGGCGCGTAGTAGTCCGCCACCGAAGCGGTACGGGTAAACCGTGGGTCGACCACGATCAGCCGCGCCTTGTTGTGCGCCTTGGCCTCGGTCACCCATTTGAAGCCGCACGGGTGCGCTTCTGCTGCGTTGCCACCCATCACCAGGACCAGATTCGCGTTGGCGATATCGGACCAGTGGTTGGTCATGGCGCCACGGCCGTACGTCGGGGCAAGACTTGCCACCGTCGGGCCATGTCAGACACGTGCCTGGTTATCGAACCCCAGCATGCCTGTTGCGCGGACGACCTTGTGGGTCAGGTAGCCAGCCTCGCTGGAGGCGGCGGAGGCAGCAAGAAAACCGGTGGTAAGCCAGCGGTTGACCGTTTGCCCCTGGGCGTTCTTCTCGATGAAGTTGGCGTCGCGGTCCTGCTTCATCAGGTCGGCGACGCGGTCGAGCGCCTCGTCCCAGCTCACCCGCACCCACTCCTTGCTGCCCGGCTTGCGTACCTCGGGGTACTGCAGGCGGCTTGGGCTGTGGATAAAGTCCAGCAGGCCGGCGCCTTTCGGGCACAGAGTGCCGCGGTTGACCGGATGGTCGGCGTCACCTTCAATATGAATGATGCTCTGTTTGACGTTCTTGCCCGCATCGCCCTGGCTGTACATGATCAGGCCACAGCCGACCGAGCAGTAGGGGCAGGTGTTACGAGCTTCTTTCGTGTGCGCCAGCTTGAAGTGACGCACCTGCTCGGCGAATGCCGGCGTCGGGGCCATGCCCAACGCCGCCAGGCTCGAGCCTCCAAGGCCGACGGCGGCGACCTTGAAGAATTGCCGACGGTTGAGGTCCATCGTGCACTCCTGATCAGGTGGTGGACGCGCGGAACATTGCCGGCGCCTCTTGGTAGTCACGGTGGCGGTTTTGACGGCCGCCAACAGGTAAGACTAGTCAAGAATCCGAAACGTGCGATGACCTGGGTCAGGGGCGATGCTGTTGGTGCATGGCTTGTGGTTGCCTGAGTACCTAGCGGCCCACTTCATTGCCTGACATGTAACTAAAAGCAAAAAAAACCCTCTGCCAGGCACTAGCCCCACGTCAACTTCAGAAACGGACTACATCCAAGGGTGACTGTCGCTTGCTAGCTTCGCGAAAAATCCTAGGGATGGTGCTCACATGAACAAGAACTGCAGCCGCGTCACACTCTTGATGGTCTCGCTATTACTGGCGGCACCGTCGCTGGCTGACCCTGCGAAAACCACGCCTACGTCCCCCATCACTTCCGAAGCCGCCCGAACAATGGCCGCCAACGCCGAGCGCGCAGCCCGTGCCCACGGTCATGCCATCGTCATCAGCATCGTCGACAGCCATGGCAACCTGAAGCACTTCCACCGCATGGACGGCACCAGCAGCGGCAGCATCCAGGTCGCGCAACTCAAGGCCTCGACTTCTGCCCGCTTTCCGCTTTCCTCCAGCTCGCTGGCGGACCGCAGCGCGGCACTACCAGCCAATCCCTACGCGTCCTTGCCAGGCTTCACCCTGTTGGGCGGCGGTTTGCCGATCATCGACGGCGACGGCCAGCATATCGGTGGCATCGGCATCAGCGGCGCAACGCCAGAGCTGGACGCGCAGTTTGCCCAGGCAGCGCTGGATGGCGATGCCTGAGTTCACGCATAAAAAAACCCAGGGCAGCTGCCCTGGGTTTGTGGTTTTGCTTGACGCCTGACCGCTCGAATCAGAACGGAATATCGTCATCGAAGCTGTCGAAGTCAGCGGCCGGCTGCGGCGCAGGCTGCTGGGGCGCTGGGCGCTGAGGGGCCTGTTGCGGGCGCTGGGCCTGCTGGCGAGGCGGAGCCTGGTTGTACTGTTGCTGCTGGCCGCCACCCTGGTTGTAATTACCGCCACCCTGATTGTACGGGTCGCCGCCTTGCTGCTGGCCCTGAGGACGGCCGCCAAGCAGCTGCATGGTGCCGTTGATGTCGACGATGATCTCGGTGGTGTAGCGCTTGATACCGTCTTTTTCCCACTCGCGGGTCTGCAGCTTGCCTTCGATGTAGCACTGCGAACCCTTGCGCAGGTACTCGCCGGCGATTTCGGCAACCTTGCCGAACAGCGACACACGGTGCCACTCGGTACGCTCGACCTTCTGGCCCGACTGCTTGTCGGTCCACTGCTCGCTGGTAGCCAGGCTCAGGTTGGTCACGGCGTTACCGTTGGGCAGGTAGCGGACTTCGGGATCCTGGCCACAGGTGCCGACCAGAATGACTTTGTTAACCCCACGGGCCATAACGTTCTCCTAGGCTTCGCACGCCGAAGAGGCCGGGTTCACCAGGCGCTCGAGGGTCGTACGGTCCAAAATTTTCGTATCCAGTTTGATATAGATGGCGGCTTCTTCAGCCACCACAACGGCGTCGGTCACACCCGGCACGGCCATCAGGCGCTTGGTCAGGCCGGCTTCCCGGACTGCCTCTGGCGTCAGCGGCATGCGCAGGCTGGTCACATAGGGTGGCTCGTTCATGCGCAACGCGACGACCAACCAGATGGCACACAGTACCGCGCAACCGAGGAACACCATGTTCAGCCCACCGTGCTGGAACAACCAGCCACCGAGGATTCCTCCCAAGGCAGCGCCAAGGAACTGGCTGGTGGAATAAACCCCCATCGCCGTCCCCTTGCCACCGGCAGGCGACACCTTGCTGACCAGCGAAGGCAGCGAAGCCTCCAGCAGGTTGAATGCGGTAAAGAATACCACGGTGCCAATCACCAGTCCGCGCAAACCGTCAGCCCACTCCCAGAAGTATATCTCTGTCAGCAGCAGGACACTGACCGCACCGGCCAACACGCGTTTCATCTTGCGCTTTTTTTCGCCGTAGATGATGAACGGGACCATTGCAAAAAATGAGATGAACAGCGCGGTCAGGTAGACCCACCAGTGCTCCTCCTTGGGCAGCCCCCCGCGCTCGACAAAGGCCAGTGGCAATGCGACGAAGCTGGCCATGAGAATGGCGTGCAGAACAAAAATGCCCACGTCCAGGCGCAGAAGGTCCGGATGGCGCAGAGTCGGGCCGATGGCCTGGCGTGCCACACCCGACTCGCGGTGCTGCAAAATGCTGTGCGTGTTGGGCACTACAAAGGCGACCAACAGGATGCCAACCAGGGCAAGCCCGGCCGTGGCCAGGAACAATCCTGACAAACCAAAGGCACTTGTCAGCAATGGGCCGACGACCATGGCGACGGCGAACGACAGGCCGATGCTCATGCCGATCATGGCCATGGCCTTGGTCCGGTGCTGCTCGCGGGTGAGGTCGGACAGCAGCGCCATGACGGCGGCAGAAATCGCCCCGGCGCCCTGCAGGATGCGCCCGGCGATCACCCCCCAGATGGAATCGGCCTGGGCCGCCAGCACACTGCCCAGGGCAAAGATCACCAGCCCCAGGTAAATCACCGGGCGACGGCCGATGCGGTCGGAAATCATGCCGAACGGGATCTGCAGTACCGCCTGGGTCAGGCCATAGGCACCGATGGCCAGGCCGATCAGCGCTGGCGTGGCGCCGGCCAGGTCCATGCCGTAGGTGGCCAGTACCGGCAAGACCATGAACATGCCCAGCATACGAAAGGCAAAGACCAGGGCAAGGCCGCCAGCGGCGCGGGTTTCGCCGCCACTCATGCGCTCGTTGTGGGTGTCGTGCATGGATTAACCTCGTGTGAACCGGCGGCGATTCTATCAGTCCGACAGCTTGACGGCATCTACGCGACGCTTTGCCGCGTAGTGGCAGGGCGCCGTATACTTCTTTGTTTATGCCCGCCAAGCGAGGCTGCAGTGGACAAGATCCTGATTCGTGGGGCACGGACCCACAACCTGAAGAACATCGACCTGACCCTGCCCCGGGACAAGCTGATCGTGATCACCGGCCTGTCCGGTTCCGGCAAGTCGTCCCTGGCGTTCGATACCTTGTACGCCGAAGGCCAGCGCCGTTACGTGGAGTCGCTGTCGGCCTACGCCCGGCAGTTCCTGTCGATGATGGAAAAGCCCGACGTCGACACCATCGAAGGCCTGTCGCCGGCCATTTCCATCGAGCAGAAATCGACCTCGCACAACCCACGCTCCACGGTTGGCACCATCACCGAAATCTACGACTACCTGCGCCTGCTGTATGCCCGCGTCGGCACGCCTCGTTGCCCGGACCACGATATCCCGCTGGAGGCGCAAACGATCAGCCAGATGGTCGACCTGGTGCTGGAGCGCCCGGAAGGCACCAAGCTGATGCTGCTGGCACCGGTGGTGCGCGAGCGCAAGGGTGAGCACCTGGCGGTGTTCGACGAAATGCGCGCCCAGGGCTTTGTGCGGGCCCGGGTAAACGGCAAGCTCTTCGAGCTAGATGAACTGCCCAAGCTGGACAAGCAGAAGAAGCACAGCATCGATGTGGTAGTGGACCGCTTCAAAGTCCGCGCCGACCTGCAGCAGCGCCTGGCCGAGTCGTTCGAGACCGCGCTCAAGCTGGCCGACGGCATCGCCCTGGTCGCGCCAATGGACGACGAAAAAGGCGAAGAGATGATCTTCTCCGCCCGCTTCGCCTGCCCGGTCTGCGGCCATGCCATCAGTGAGCTGGAACCGAAGCTGTTCTCCTTCAACAACCCGGCTGGCGCCTGCCCGACCTGTGATGGCCTGGGGGTCAAACAGTTCTTCGACACCAAGCGCCTGGTCAATGCCGAACTCACCTTGGCCGAAGGCGCGATCCGTGGCTGGGACCGGCGCAACGTGTACTACTTCCAGATGCTTGGCTCGCTGGCCGCGCATTACGGCTTCAGCCTGGAAGAACCGTTCGGCGAGCTGTCGGCCGAACACCAGAAGGTCATCCTGCAAGGCAGTGGCAAGCAGACTGTCGACTTCAAGTACCTCAACGACCGTGGCGACATCGTCAAGCGCTCGCACCCGTTCGAAGGCATCGTGCCAAACCTTGAGCGCCGCTACCGCGAGACCGAATCGGCCACCGTGCGTGAAGAGCTGGCCAAGTTCCTCGGCACCCAGCCCTGCCCGGATTGCCGCGGTACCCGCCTGCGCCGCGAGGCGCGGCATGTATGGGTTGGCGAAAAGACCCTGCCGGCGGTGACCAACCTGCCGATCGGTGAAGCCAGCAACTACTTCGGCGAGCTGACCCTCACCGGCCGCCGCGGCGAGATTGCCTCAAAAATCCTCAAGGAAATCTGCGAACGCCTGCAGTTCCTGGTCAACGTCGGCCTCGACTACCTCACCCTCGACCGCAGTGCCGATACCCTGTCCGGTGGCGAAGCGCAGCGTATCCGCCTGGCCAGCCAGATCGGCGCTGGCCTGGTCGGGGTGATGTACATCCTCGATGAACCGTCCATCGGCCTTCATCAGCGCGACAACGACCGCCTGCTGGCCACCCTCAACCACCTGCGCGATCTGGGTAACACTGTGATCGTGGTGGAGCATGACGAGGACGCCATTCGCCTGGCCGACTACGTGGTCGACATTGGCCCGGGTGCCGGGGTGCACGGCGGCCAGATCGTCGCCGAGGGCACGCCGCAGGAGGTCATGGACCACCCTGACTCGCTGACCGGCAAGTACCTGTCCGGGCGCAAGAAGATCGTCGTGCCGGCCAAGCGCACACCGCGCAACAAGAAGCTGCAGCTCAAGCTCAAAGGCGCGCGCGGCAACAACCTGCAGAACGTCGACCTGGAAGTCCCGATCGGCCTGCTGACCTGTGTGACCGGGGTATCCGGCTCGGGCAAGTCGACCCTTATCAACAACACCCTGTTCCCGCTGGCAGCCACTGCCCTCAATGGTGCAAGCACCCTGGAAGCGGCCCCGCACAGCAGCATGGACGGCTTGCAGCACCTGGACAAGGTGGTGGATATCGACCAAAGCCCGATAGGCCGCACCCCGCGCTCGAACCCGGCGACCTACACCGGCATCTTCACGCCGATCCGCGAGCTGTTCTCCGGCGTGCCGGAATCGCGCTCACGCGGCTACGGCCCGGGGCGCTTCTCGTTCAACGTCAAGGGCGGCCGCTGCGAGGCTTGCCAGGGCGACGGCCTGATCAAGGTGGAGATGCACTTCCTGCCAGACATCTACGTGCCGTGCGACGTGTGCAAGAGCAAGCGCTACAACCGCGAAACCCTGGAGATCAAGTACAAGGGCAAGAACATCCACGAGGTGCTGGAAATGACCATCGAGGACGCCCGCGAGTTCTTCGACGCGGTACCGGCGCTGGCGCGCAAGCTGCAAACGCTGATGGATGTGGGGCTTTCGTACATCAAGCTGGGGCAGTCGGCGACCACACTCTCTGGCGGTGAGGCGCAGCGGGTGAAGCTGTCACGCGAGTTGTCCAAGCGCGATACCGGCAAGACCCTGTACATCCTCGATGAACCCACCACAGGCCTGCACTTTGCAGATATCCAGCAGTTGCTGGACGTGCTGCATCGTTTGCGCGACCACGGCAACACCGTGGTGGTGATCGAGCACAATCTGGATGTGATCAAGACTGCTGACTGGCTAGTGGACCTAGGACCGGAGGGTGGCTCCAAAGGTGGGCAGATCATTGCCTGTGGTACGCCCGAAGAGCTGTGTAAGATGAAACAGTCGTATACCGGGCACTACCTGAAACCGCTGCTGGAGCGGGATCGAGCCTGAGTGTTGCCGCTGCAATGAAAAAGCCCTTGGTACCGTTGGTGCCAGGGGCTTTTTCTTGAGGCTGTGGATAACTTACATCTGCGACTGCAGGTAGTTCTCCAGGCCAATGGCCTTGATCAGCCCTTGCTGCTTCTCCAGCCAGTAGGTGTGATCTTCTTCGGTATCAGCCAATTGGGCACGGAGAATGTCACGGCTGATGTAGTCCTTGTGCAGCTCGCACAGCTCGATGCCTTTGCACAGGGCGCCACGCACCTTGTATTCAAGCTTGAGGTCAGCCTCGATCATTTCCGGCACGGTGCTGCCGACTTCCAGGTCGTCCGCACGCATGTCAGGCGTGCCTTCGAGCATGAGGATGCGACGCATCAGGGCATCGGCGTGCTGCGTCTCTTCTTCCATTTCGTGGTTGATGCGCTCATAGAGCTTGGACAGGCCCCAGTCTTCGTACATGCGCGAATGAATGAAGTACTGGTCGCGTGCCGCCAGTTCGCCCTTCAGCAGCGTGACGAGGTAGTTGATTACATCTGGGTGGCCTTGCATCGCCCTGGTTCTCCATGTGAAAACGTCTATGCCACATAGTGTGAACCAGCTTTTGCCTGCGGTCACTGAAAAACGCGCAATCAGAAGCAAAAAATCGGTTAAACAGTAGTGATATTCATTGAAAAACCGCCCAAATGAGGGCGGTTCTGCTTATCACTTAGAGTCAGGCCAGGTTGATGCCCAACGCCTTGGCAATCCCTTCGCCATAGGCCGGGTCAGCCTTGAAGAAGTACTGCAACTGGCGCTGGATCACGTCTTCGCTGACACCTGCCATGGTGCCGGCAATGTTGCTGATCAGCAGTGCCTTCTGCCCATCGCTCATCAGGCGGAACAACGCGCCGGCGTGGCTGAAGTAGTCGGTGTCCTCGCGGTGATCGTAACGGTCTGCCGAACCGTTCAGGGCCAGCGCGGGTTCAGCATGGCGTGGCGACTGCTTCGGTGCCTCAGCGTAGCTGTTGGGCTCGTAGTTCGGTGCACTACCGTAACTGCCAGTGGCCATGGCGCCGTCGCGCTGGTAGCTGTTGACTGCGCAGCGTGGCGCATTCACCGGCAAATGCTGGTGGTTGGTGCCCACACGGTAGCGGTGTGCGTCTGCGTAGGCGAATACACGGCCCTGCAGCATGCGGTCCGGCGACAGGCCAACCCCTGGCACCATGTTGCTCGGCCCGAACGCAGCCTGCTCGACTTCGGCGAAGTAGTTGAGCGGGTTACGGTTGAGCTCCAGCACGCCCACCTCTATCAACGGATAATCCTTCTGCGACCAGGTCTTGGTGACATCGAAGGGGTTCTCGTCGCGGCTGGCAGCCTCGGCTTCGCTCATCACCTGAATGCATACGGTCCAACGCGGGTAGTCGCCACGTTCAATGGCTTCGAACAGGTCGCGCTGGGCGTAGTCCGGGTCAGTACCCGCCAGGCGTGCAGCATCTGCCGGCGCGAGGTTCTTGATACCTTGCTGGGTCTTGAAATGCCATTTGACCCAGGTACGCTCGCCCTTGGCGTTGATCAAGCTGTACGTGTGGCTGCCGAAGCCGTGCATATGGCGATAGCCGTCCGGAATACCACGGTCCGAGAACAGGATGGTGACCTGGTGCAGCGCCTCGGGCGAGTGCGACCAGAAATCCCACATCATCTGGGCGTTCTTCAGGTTGGATTGCGGATGGCGCTTCTGGGTGTGGATAAAGTCCGGGAACTTCAGCGGGTCGCGAATGAAGAACACCGGCGTGTTGTTACCCACGATGTCCCAGTTGCCTTCCTCGGTGTAGAACTTGACGGCAAAGCCACGAGGATCGCGCTCGGTGTCTGCAGAGCCACGTTCGCCGCCGACAGTGGAGAACCGCAGGAAGGTTTCTGTTTGCTTGCCGATCTGCTCAAACAGCTTGGCGCTGGTGTAGTGGGTGATATCGCGGTTGACGGTAAAGGTGCCGTAGGCGCCCGAGCCTTTGGCGTGCACGCGGCGCTCAGGAATGTTCTCGCGGTTGAAATGGGCGAGCTTCTCGATCAGGTGGAAGTCATCGAGCAACAGAGGGCCACGCGGGCCGGCGGAACGGGAGTTCTGGTTGTCGGCTACTGGTGCACCGCTGGCGGTGGTAAGAATCTTGCTCATGGGCTCTCCTTATCGGTCTTCAAGCGCCGGCTAATCGGCTTGGAGAGAGTATTGCCGAGCAAGGTTACAGGGACAAATTCATTACATGACTTGTATCAATAGAAATTAACAATACAGGCAGACACAAAAAACCGGGCACTAGGCCCGGTTCTTTGTAGCAGACAGAACGTCTTACTCAGCAGCTTCTACAGCACCGCCGACCGGACGATCAACCAGCTCGACGTACGCCATAGGCGCGTTGTCGCCAGCGCGGAAACCGCACTTCAGGATGCGCAGGTAGCCGCCCTGACGGGTGGCGTAACGCTTGCCCAGGTCGTTGAACAGTTTGCCAACAGCGGACTTCGAACGGGTACGGTCGAAGGCCAGACGACGGTTAGCAACGCTGTCTTCCTTGGCCAGGGTGATCAGCGGCTCGGCAACGCGGCGCAGTTCCTTGGCTTTCGGCAGGGTGGTTTTGATCAGCTCGTGCTCGATCAGCGACACTGCCATGTTCTGGAACATAGCCTTGCGGTGAGAGCTGGTACGGCTCAGGTGACGTCCACTTTTACGATGACGCATGATTCATTCCTTACCAAACACTACGTTCGGTGATTACGACGATCAGGCGGTCGCCTTGTCGTCTTTCTTAAGACTTGCAGGCGGCCAGTTGTCGAGGCGCATGCCGAGAGACAGACCACGAGAGGCCAGGACGTCCTTGATTTCAGTCAGGGACTTCTTGCCCAGGTTAGGAGTCTTCAACAACTCTACTTCGGTACGCTGAATCAGGTCGCCGATGTAGTAGATGTTCTCCGCCTTGAGGCAGTTGGCCGAACGTACAGTCAGTTCCAGGTCGTCAACCGGACGCAGCAGGATCGGATCGATCTCGTCTTCCTGCTCGACTACGACGGGCTCACTGTCACCTTTGAGGTCGACGAACGCGGCCAGCTGCTGTTGCAGGATGGTCGCAGCGCGGCGGATAGCCTCTTCAGGATCAAGGGTACCGTTGGTTTCCAGATCAATGACCAGCTTGTCCAAGTTGGTACGCTGTTCAACACGGGCGTTTTCGACCACATAGGCGATACGACGCACCGGGCTGAACGAAGCGTCCAACTGCAGACGGCCAATGCTACGGCTTTCGTCTTCGTCGGTTTGACGGGAGTCAGCCGGCTCGTAACCGCGACCACGAGCTACAGTGAGCTTCATGTTCAGGGCGCCGTTCGACGCCAGGTTCGCGATTACGTGATCGGGGTTGACGATCTCGACATCGTGATCCAGCTGAATATCGGCAGCGGTAACCACCCCCGAACCCTTTTTCGACAAGGTCAGCGTAACTTCGTCACGACCGTGCAGTTTGATAGCCAGGCCTTTCAGGTTCAACAGGATTTCAATTACGTCTTCCTGTACACCTTCGATCGCGGAGTACTCGTGGAGTACGCCATCGATCTCGGCCTCGACTACTGCACAGCCAGGCATGGAGGACAACAGGATGCGGCGCAGCGCGTTGCCCAGGGTATGGCCGAAACCACGCTCGAGAGGCTCGAGCGTAATCTTGGCGCGGGTCGGACTGACTACCTGCACATCAATGTGGCGGGGAGTCAGGAACTCATTTACCGAAATCTGCATGGATGCACCTATTTTCTAGCCCTTACTTGGAGTAGAGCTCGACAATCAGGTTTTCGTTGATGTCGGCAGACAGGTCGCTGCGAGCAGGAACGTTCTTGAAAACGCCCGACTTTTTAGCAGCATCCACGTCAACCCACTCAACGCGGCCACGCTGGGCGCACAGTTCAAGGGCTTGAACAATGCGCAGCTGGGCCAGCGACTTCTCGCGGACCGCGACCACGTCACCCGGACGAACTTGGTAGGATGGAATGTTTACAGTCTTACCGTTGACGCTGATCGCTTTGTGCGAAACCAGCTGACGGGATTCGGAACGAGTCGAACCGAAGCCCATACGGTAGACGACGTTATCCAGACGGCACTCGAGCAGTTGCAGCAGGTTCTCACCGGTTGCGCCTTTTTTCGAGGCTGCAGCTTGGTAGTAACCGCGGAACTGACGCTCCAGAACACCGTAGATACGACGGACTTTTTGTTTCTCGCGCAGCTGGGTACCGTAGTCGGACTGACGGCCACGGCGCTGGCCGTGGATACCTGGGGCTGCTTCGATGTTGCACTTCGATTCCAGAGCGCGAACGCCGCTCTTCAGGAACAGATCGGTGCCTTCACGACGAGACAGTTTGCATTTTGGACCAATGTAACGTGCCATTCTTCTGTCTCCTGATTACACGCGACGCTTCTTCGGCGGACGGCACCCGTTATGCGGGATTGGCGTCACGTCGGTGATGCTGGCGATCTTGTAGCCGCAGCTGTTCAGTGCACGAACGGCGGATTCACGACCCGGACCTGGACCCTTGACGTTGACGTCGAGGTTCTTCAGGCCGTATTCCAGCGCAGCTTGACCAGCACGTTCAGCAGCAATCTGGGCTGCGAACGGAGTGGATTTGCGCGAACCACGGAAACCCGAACCACCGGAGGTCGCCCAGGACAAAGCATTGCCCTGACGGTCGGTGATGGTCACGATGGTGTTGTTGAAAGAAGCGTGGATGTGGGCGATGCCATCAACCACTGTCTTTTTGACTTTCTTACGAGGACGAGCAGCAGGTTTTGCCATGTCTATATTCCTGGGCGGTTACTTGCGGATCGGCTTACGCGGGCCCTTACGGGTGCGTGCGTTGGTCTTGGTGCGCTGACCGCGAACCGGCAGACCTTTACGATGACGCAGGCCGCGGTAGCAACCCAGGTCCATCAAGCGCTTGATCTTCATGTTGATGTCACGACGCAGGTCACCTTCGGTGGTGAACTTCGCAACTTCGCCACGCAGGGTTTCGATTTGCTCGTCGCTCAGATCCTTGATCTTAGCGGCTGGGTTTACACCAGCGTCTGCACAAATCTTCTGTGCAGTTGTGCGACCGACACCATAGATGTAGGTCAGCGAGATAACAGTATGCTTGTTATCTGGAATGTTGACGCCTGCAATACGGGCCATTCAGTGGGACTCCAATTGACAGCTACCTACGCCCCGGAAGCCAAGAAATAGGGCGCGAGATAATATCGCTGTAGAAACGAATAATCAACCCAGCAGCACACTAGCTGCTGGGTTTGAAGCGCAGATCACACTCAGCCTTGGCGCTGTTTGTGACGCGGTTCCGCGCTGCAGATCACTCGAACGACGCCTTCGCGACGGATGATCTTGCAGTTACGGCACAGCTTTTTCACCGATGCACGAACTTTCATTACCGACTCCTCGAACCTTAGGGGCGTATCAGCGCAGCAAACCGCTGCCACCGTAGCCTTTCAGGTTGGCTTTCTTCATCAGGGATTCGTACTGGTGCGAAACGAGGTGCGATTGTACTTGGGACATGAAGTCCATCACAACCACTACCACAATCAGCAACGAGGTCCCGCCAAGGTAGAACGGCACATTTGCTGCCACCACCAGGAACTGGGGCAGAAGGCAGACGGCCATCATGTAAAGAGCACCGAACATGGTCAAACGAGTCAGAACGCCATCAATGTAGCGCGCAGACTGCTCACCAGGACGGATACCCGGAATAAAGGCACCGGACTTCTTCAGGTTTTCCGCTACGTCTTTCGGGTTGAACATCAACGCTGTGTAGAAGAAGCAGAAGAAAATGATCCCTGCACTAAACAGCAAAATGTTCAACGGCTGACCAGGAGCGATCGACTGCGAGATGTCCTGCAGCCAGCCCATACCTTCGGACTGACCGAACCAGGCACCCAGCGAAGCCGGGAACAGCAAAATGCTGCTCGCGAAAATGGCCGGGATAACCCCCGCCATGTTCACTTTCAGCGGCAAGTGGCTGGTCTGCGCAGCAAAGACCTTACGGCCCTGCTGACGCTTGGCGTAGTGAACGGCGATACGACGCTGACCACGCTCAATGAACACCACAAAACCGATAATCGCTACTGCCAGCAAACCGATTGCGACCAGGGCGAAAATGTTGATATCGCCTGTGCGTGCAGACTCGAAAGACTGCCCGATTGCTCTCGGAAGACCGGCAACGATACCTGCGAAGATCAACATCGAGATACCGTTGCCCACACCGCGCTCGGTGATCTGCTCGCCCAGCCACATCATGAACATCGCGCCTGCCACGAACGTGGAGACGGCAACGACATGGAAGCCCAGGCCCGCAGAAAACGCCACGCCCTGGTTGGCCAGGCCAATGGACATGCCAATGGCTTGAACCAGTGCCAGGATAACGGTGCCGTAGCGGGTGTACTGGCTGATCTTGCGACGGCCAGCTTCACCTTCCTTCTTCAACTGCTCCAGTTGCGGGCTGACCGCCGTCATCAGCTGCATGATGATCGATGCCGAAATGTACGGCATGATCCCCAGTGCAAAGATGCTCATGCGCTCAAGCGCGCCACCGGAAAACATGTTGAACAAGCTAAGAATGGTCCCCTCATTCTGCCGAAACAGATCCGCCAGACGGTCCGGATTGATGCCAGGAACCGGGATATGCGCACCTATCCGATAGACGATGATCGCCATGAACAGAAAGCGCAGACGAGCCCAGAGTTCCGACATCCCGCCCTTACCGAGCGAAGAGAGAGCACCTTGCTTAGCCATTTATTCCTCGAATTTGCCGCCAGCTGCTTCGATAGCCGCACGCGCACCCTTGGTGGCTGCGATGCCCTTGATGGTGACTGCGCGAGTAACTTCGCCAGACAGCATGATTTTCACACGCTGAATGTGCTGGTTGATCACGTTGGCATCCTTCAAGGATTGCACGGAGATCACGTCGCCTTCCACTTTGGCCAGCTCGGACAGACGCACTTCTGCGCGGTCCATGGCTTTCAGGGAAACGAAGCCGAATTTCGGCAGACGACGGTGCAGCGGCTGTTGACCGCCTTCGAAGCCCGGAGCGATCGAACCACCCGAACGGGAGGTCTGACCTTTGTGGCCACGGCCGCCGGTTTTACCCAGACCGCTACCGATACCACGACCCGGACGATGCTTCTCGCGACGGGAACCCGGCGCTGGACTCAGATCATTGAGTTTCATCGATTAACCCTCGACGCGCAGCATGTAGTAAGCCTTGTTGATCATCCCGCGATTCTCGGGAGTATCCTGGACTTCTACAGTGTGACCGATGCGACGCAGACCCAGGCCCTTAACACACAGTTTGTGGTTAGGCAGACGGCCCGAGACGCTCTTGATCAGCGTTACTTTTACGGTTGCCATGATCAGAAGATCTCCTCGACGCTCTTGCCGCGCTTGGCAGCAATGGATTCAGGAGATTGCATGGCTTTGAGACCCTTGAAAGTGGCGTAAACCACGTTCACTGGGTTGGTCGAACCGTAGCACTTGGCCAGAACGTTCTGAACACCAGCAACTTCCAGGACAGCACGCATTGCGCCACCGGCGATGATACCGGTACCTTCCGAGGCAGGCTGCATGTAAACCTTCGAGGCGCCGTGGGCAGCCTTGGTGGCGTACTGCAGGGTGGTGCCCTTCAGGTCAACCTGGATCATGTTGCGGCGAGCAGCTTCCATGGCTTTCTGAATCGCAGCAGGTACTTCGCGCGATTTGCCACGGCCGAAGCCGACACGACCCTTACCATCACCTACCACGGTCAACGCGGTGAAGGTGAAGATACGGCCGCCTTTTACGGTCTTGGCAACGCGGTTAACTTGAACCAGCTTCTCGATGTAGCCTTCGTCGCGCTTTTGATCGTTATTTGCCATAACTTAGAACTCCAGCCCGCCTTCACGAGCAGCATCAGCCAGCGCTTTGACGCGGCCATGGTACTTGAAGCCGGAACGGTCAAAGGCAACTTGAGATACACCGGCGGCTTTCGCACGCTCAGCTACCAGCTTGCCAACCTTAGTGGCCGCGTCGATGTTGCCAGTGGCGCCATCACGCAGGTCTTTGTCCAAGGTCGAGGCGCTTGCCAGAACCTTGCTGCCGTCGGCCGAAATGACCTGGGCGTAGATGTGCTGCGAGGAGCGGAACACGCACAGGCGCACGACTTCGAGTTCGTGCATCTTGAGACGTGCTTTGCGAGCGCGACGCAGTCGAATAACTTTTTTGTCGGTCATTTACTAGGCCCTACTTCTTCTTGGCTTCTTTACGACGGACTACTTCGTCCGCGTAACGCACACCTTTGCCTTTGTAAGGCTCTGGCGGACGGAAGTCGCGGATTTCAGCGGCCACCTGACCTACCAGCTGCTTGTCGATACCCTTGATCAGGATGTCGGTCTGGCTAGGCGTTTCAGCGGTGATACCGGCTGGCAGTTCGTAGTCCACTGGGTGCGAGAAGCCCAGGGCCAGGTTCAGGACGGTGCCTTTAGCCTGTGCCTTGTAACCAACACCGACCAGCTGGAGCTTACGCTCGAAGCCTTGGCTTACGCCCTGGACCATGTTGTTAACCAGAGCGCGGGTGGTACCGGCCATGGCACGAGCTTGCTGGTCACCATTGCGAGCGACGAAACGCAGCTCACCAGACTCTTCGGTAACTTCAACAGACGAGTGAACGTTCAGTTCGAGAGTGCCCTTGGCACCCTTCACCGAAAGCTGCTGACCTGCGAATTTGACTTCGACACCGGACGGCAGCTTAACGGGGTTCTTAGCGACGCGAGACATGTCTATCCCCCCTTAGAACACTGTGCACAGAACTTCGCCGCCGACACCGGCAGCGCGCGCAGCGCGATCAGTCATCACACCTTTGTTGGTGGAGACAATAGACACGCCCAGACCGCCACGTACTTTCGGCAGATCGGTGACGGCCTTGTACTGGCGCAGGCCTGGACGGCTGGAGCGCTTCAGTTCCTCGATGACCGGACGGCCTTCGAAGTACTTCAGTTCGATCGACAGGGAAGGCTTGGCTTCACCAGTTACCTGGTAGCCAGCGATGTAACCTTCGTCCTTCAGAACTTTGGCAACCGCGACCTTCAGGGTAGAAGAAGGCATGCTTACGACGGACTTTTCAGCCATCTGGGCATTACGGATGCGAGTTAGCATGTCCGCTAACGGGTCCTGCATACTCATGGGCTAGATGCTCCTGATACAAGAATTATTAGCCTTGCGGCTATGACAACCACCTGAGCGGATTGGGCAAAAAACCCAGGCTCGGGTGAGCCGGTCATTCTAGACACAAGGCAGAAACGAAACAAGCCCCATATAGGGGCTTGTTTCCTGGCGAGGTCACCGGCGGTCGGAAGATCGCTCCCCTTCCGCCGGGATCACACCGACAGCGATTACCAGGAGGCCTTGACCAGACCTGGTACGTCGCCGCGCATTGCAGCTTGACGCAGCATGTTACGGCCCAGGCCGAACTTACGGTATACACCGTGAGGACGACCGGTCAGGCGGCAACGGTTGCGCAGGCGCGAGGCGCTAGCGTCGCGTGGCTGCTTCTGCAGAGCGACAACGGCAGCGAAACGCTCTTCTGGAGAGGCGTTAACGTTGACGATGGTCGCTTTCAGCTCAGCACGCTTCTTAGCGAACTTGGCTACCGTCAGCTGACGCTTCAGCTCACGGTTTTTCATGCTCTTCTTGGCCATTTTCCTACTCCAATCAGTTGCGGAACGGGAACTTGAAAGCACGCAGCAGAGCGCGGCCTTCGTCGTCCGAACGAGCAGTGGTGGTCAGGGTGATGTCCAAACCGCGCAGAGCATCGATCTTGTCGTAATCGATTTCCGGGAAGATGATCTGCTCTTTCACGCCCATGCTGTAGTTGCCACGGCCATCGAAGGACTTGGCATTCAGGCCGCGGAAGTCGCGAACCCGAGGCAGGGAGATCGCCAGCAGGCGGTCCAGGAATTCGTACATCTTGTCGCTACGC
Source organism: Pseudomonas sp. SAS7 (assembly GCF_052112345.1). Taxonomy (NCBI): domain Bacteria; kingdom Pseudomonadati; phylum Pseudomonadota; class Gammaproteobacteria; order Pseudomonadales; family Pseudomonadaceae; genus Pseudomonas; species Pseudomonas sp. SAS7. Next base: position 142,134 of record NZ_JBEGGO010000014.1, read on the forward strand.
AGGGTCACCTTGACACCGATCGGCCACCCTTCGCGGACTTTGAAGCCAGCGATGGATTTACGAGCGAAAGTCACGACCGGCTTTTGACCGGTGATCTTTTCCAGGTCAGCTACTGCGTGCTCGATGACTTTCTTGTCGCCGATCGCTTCGCCCAGACCCATGTTCAGGGTGATTTTGGTAACGCGCGGAACTTCCATCACGTTCGACAGCTTAAGTTCTTCCTTAAGCTTAGGAGCGATTTCGTTCCGGTAAATCTCTTTCAGTCGTGCCATGGTCTTCTACCTAGCAGTGTTCAAGCATCAACCGCTTTTTGGGTCGACTTGAAGACACGAATTTTCTTACCGTCTTCTACTTTGAAACCAACGCGGTCAGCCTTGTTGGTTTCACCGTTGAAGATGGCAACGTTGGAAGCGTGCAGAGGCGCTTCTTTCTCGACGATACCGCCCTGAACGCCCGCCATCGGGTTAGGCTTGGTATGACGCTTGACCAGGTTCACACCACCGATGACCAGACGGTCATCAGCCAGAACCTTCAGCACCTTACCGCGCTTACCTTTGTCTTTGCCGGCGATCACGATGATCTCGTCGTCACGACGAATCTTTTGCATGTCGGATCTCCTTACAGCACTTCAGGGGCGAGCGAGACGATCTTCATGAACTTCTCAGTGCGAAGTTCACGGGTCACTGGCCCGAAGATGCGAGTGCCGATCGGCTCTTGCTTGTTGTTCAGCAGAACAGCAGCGTTGCCGTCGAAACGAATGATGGAACCGTCAGCGCGACGAACACCGTGACGGGTGCGCACGACAACAGCGGTCATCACTTGGCCTTTTTTGACCTTACCGCGCGGAATTGCTTCCTTGACAGTAACCTTGATGATGTCACCGATGCCGGCGTAACGACGGTGCGAGCCGCCGAGCACCTTGATGCACATGACGCGACGAGCGCCGCTGTTATCGGCCACATCGAGCATGGATTGAGTCTGAATCATAAAATTTCTCCGACCCCTAGCCCTTAGACTTCAACAGCGCGTTCGAGGACTTCAACCAGTGCCCAGGACTTGGTCTTGGCCAGCGGACGGGTTTCGGTAATCGAAACTTTGTCGCCGATCTTGCACTGGTTGGTTTCGTCGTGCGCGTGCAGCTTAGTCGAACGCTTAACGTATTTACCGTAGATCGGGTGCTTTACGCGACGCTCGATCAGAACGGTGATGGTCTTGTCCATTTTGTCGCTGACGACACGGCCAGTCAGCGTACGGACGGTTTTTTCAGCTTCAGCCATGATCACTTACCTGCCTGCTGGTTGAGCACAGTTTTCACGCGAGCGATGTCACGCTTAACTTGCGAGAGCAGGTGCGACTGCCCCAACTGGCCAGTTGCTTTCTGCATGCGCAGATTGAACTGGTCGCGCAGCAAGCCGAGCAGTTGCTCGTTCAGCTGCTGTGCCGATTTTTCACGAAGTTCATTCGCTTTCATCACATCACCGTCCGCTTAACAAAGGAGGTGGCGAGAGGCAGCTTTGCAGCAGCCAGGGCGAAAGCTTCGCGCGCCAGCTCTTCAGAAACACCCTCGATCTCGTACAGGACTTTGCCTGGCTGGATCTGGGCAACCCAGTATTCCACGGAGCCCTTACCTTTACCCATACGAACCTCGAGAGGCTTCTTGGAGATCGGCTTGTCCGGGAACACACGGATCCAGATCTTGCCGCCACGTTTAACGTGACGGGTCAGCGCACGACGTGCGGACTCGATCTGGCGAGCGGTGAGGCGACCGCGAGCAACAGCTTTCAGGGCGAATTCGCCGAAGCTGACTTTGCTACCGCGCAGTGCCAGACCACGGTTGTGGCCGGTCATCTGCTTGCGGAATTTTGTACGCTTTGGTTGCAACATTTGGCGTACCCCTTACTTAGCAGCTTTTTTACGAGGCGCTGGTGCTTGTGGTTTCAGTTCTTCTTGGCGACCACCAATAACTTCGCCTTTGAAGATCCAAACCTTCACACCGATCACACCGTAAGTGGTGTGAGCTTCGTAGGTGTTGTAGTCGATATCGGCACGCAGGGTGTGCAGAGGCACACGACCTTCGCGATACCACTCGGTACGAGCAATCTCGGCACCGCCGAGACGACCGCTCACCTGGATCTTGATGCCCTTGGCACCAATACGCATGGCGTTCTGTACGGCGCGCTTCATGGCGCGACGGAACATTACGCGGCGTTCCAGCTGCTGAGCTACGCTCTGCGCAACCAGCATAGCGTCGAGTTCCGGCTTGCGGATCTCTTCGATGTTGATGTGCACAGGCACACCCATCTGCTTGGTCAGGTCCTGACGCAGCTTCTCAACATCTTCACCTTTCTTGCCGATAACGATACCGGGACGAGCAGTGTGGATGGTGATGCGTGCAGTTTGAGCCGGACGATGAATATCGATACGGCTTACGGACGCGCTTTTTAGTTTGTCTTGGAGGTACTCACGTGTTTTCAGATCCTTCAACAGGTAATCTGCGTAAGTAGCACCGTCTGCGTACCAGACGGAGGTGTGCTCCTTGACGATTCCCAGGCGAATGCCAGTGGGATGTACTTTCTGACCCATCTGATCGACTCCGTTACTTGTCCGCAACCTTGACAGTGATATGGCAAGACCGCTTGACGATGCGATCAGCACGGCCTTTGGCACGTGGCATGATACGCTTCAGCGAACGCCCTTCGTTGACGAAGACGGTGGAGACTTTCAGGTCATCAACGTCTGCGCCTTCGTTGTGTTCGGCGTTGGCTACGGCCGACTCGAGGACTTTCTTCATGATTTCAGCGGCTTTTTTGCTGCTGAAGGCCAACAGGTTGAGCGCTTCGCCCACCTTCTTCCCGCGGATCTGGTCGGCGACCAAGCGGGCTTTCTGGGCGGAGATGCGAGCGCCCGACAACTTAGCGGCTACTTCCATTTCCTTACCCCTTAACGCTTGGCTTTCTTGTCAGCCACGTGCCCGCGATAGGTGCGGGTACCGGCGAACTCGCCCAGTTTGTGGCCGACCATGTCTTCGTTCACGAGAACTGGAACATGCTGGCGACCGTTGTGAACCGCGATGGTCAGACCGACCATTTGTGGCAGGATCATCGAGCGACGCGACCAGGTTTTAACTGGCTTGCGATCGTTCTTCTCCACCGCCACTTCGACCTTCTTCAACAGGTGAAGATCGATAAAAGGACCTTTTTTCAGAGAACGTGGCACTGTCGTATCCCTCTAGTTACTTGCGACGACGGACGATCATGTTGTCGGTACGCTTATTACCACGGGTTTTAGCACCCTTGGTTGGGAAGCCCCATGGCGATACCGGATGACGACCACCGGAGGTACGACCTTCACCACCACCATGTGGGTGGTCAACCGGGTTCATGGCAACGCCACGAACGGTTGGGCGAACGCCGCGCCAGCGTTTGGCACCTGCTTTACCCAGCGAACGCAGGCTGTGCTCGGAGTTCGAGACTTCGCCCAGGGTCGCACGGCACTCAGCCAGTACTTTACGCATTTCACCGGAACGCAGACGCAGAGTCACGTATACGCCGTCACGAGCGATCAGCTGAGCCGAAGCACCAGCGGAACGAGCGATCTGAGCACCTTTACCCGGCTTCAGTTCGACGCCGTGAATGGTGCTACCTACTGGGATGTTGCGCAGCTGCAGGGAGTTACCGGCCTTGATTGGGGCCAGGGCACCTGCGATCAGCTGGTCGCCAGCGCTCACGCCTTTAGGGGCGATGATGTAGCGACGCTCACCGTCTGCGTAGCACAGCAGGGCGATGTGAGCAGTACGGTTCGGGTCGTATTCGATACGCTCGACAGTGGCTGGAATGCCATCTTTGTCGTTGCGACGGAAGTCGACCAGACGGTAATGCTGCTTATGACCACCACCAACGTGACGAGTGGTAATACGGCCATTGTTGTTACGACCACCAGACTTCGATTTCTTCTCGAGCAGCGGTGCGTGAGGAGCGCCTTTGTGCAGCTCCTTGTTGACCACCTTGACCACGAAACGGCGGCCAGGGGAAGTCGGTTTGCATTTAACGATTGCCATGATGCACCCCTTCCTTACTCAGCACTGCTGCTGAAATCGAGATCTTGGCCTGGCTGAAGGGAGACGATCGCCTTCTTCCAGTCATTACGCTTGCCCAGACCACGTGCGGTACGCTTGGTTTTACCCAGAACGTTAACAGTCGACACGTTTTCAACTTTTACGTTGAACAGGCCTTCGACAGCTTTCTTGATTTCCAGCTTGGTTGCATCGGTAGCAACCTTGAATACGAACTGGCCTTTTTTCTCAGCCAGAACGGTAGCCTTCTCGGAAACGTGCGGGCCAAGGAGGACTTTAAATACGCGTTCCTGGTTCATCCCAGCAGCTCCTCGAATTTCTTCACGGCCGAGACAGTGATCAACACTTTCTCGTATGCGATCAGACTGACCGGGTCGGAACCCTGTACGTCACGTACATCGACGTGCGGCAGGTTGCGAGCAGCCAGGTACAGGTTCTGATCAACAGCGTCGGAGACGATCAGTACGTCGCTCAGACCCATGCCGTTCAGCTTGTTCAGCAGATCTTTGGTTTTCGGTGCTTCAACAGCGAAGTCCTGAACCACGACCAGACGGTCGCTACGCACCAGCTCAGCAAGGATGGAGCGCAGAGCTGCGCGATACATCTTCTTGTTGAGCTTCTGCGAGTGATCTTGAGGGCGAGCTGCGAAGGTTACACCACCGCCACGCCAGATCGGACCACGAGTGGTACCAGCACGAGCACGGCCAGTACCCTTCTGACGCCATGGGCGCTTACCGCCACCAGCCACGTCGGAACGGGTCTTTTGCTGCTTGGTACCCTGACGGCCGCCAGCCATGTAGGCCACGACTGCTTGGTGAACCAGCGTCTCGTTGAATTCGCCACCGAAAGTCAGTTCGGAAACTTCGATCGCCTGAGCGTCATTTACATTGAGTTGCATGTCAGTTTCCCCTTAACCGCGAGCCTTGACAGCTGGACGTACAACCACGTCGCCGCCAGTAGCGCCAGGAACGGCACCCTTGACGAGCAGCAGGTTGCGTTCAGCGTCTACGCGAACTACTTCCAGGGACTGAACAGTCACGCGCTCGGCGCCCATGTGACCGGACATTTTCTTGCCCTTGAACACACGACCAGGAGTCTGGCACTGGCCGATGGAACCAGGCACACGGTGCGACACGGAGTTACCGTGGGTGTTGTCCTGACCACGGAAGTTCCAGCGCTTGATGGTACCGGCGAAGCCTTTACCTTTGGACTGACCAGTAACGTCTACCAGCTGGCCTGCAGTGAAGAGTTCAGCTTTGATCAGATCGCCAGCCTGGAAATCGCCTTCTTCAAGACGGAACTCCCAAACACCGCGACCAGCGGCAACGTTAGCCTTGGCGAAGTGGCCTGCCTGAGCGGCAGTCACACGCGAAGCACGACGCTCGCCGACAGTGACTTGCACTGCACGGTAGCCATCGGTTTCCTCAGTTTTGAACTGGGTGACGCGATTCGGTTCGATCTCAATGACCGTGACCGGAATGGAGACACCTTCTTCGGTGAAAATGCGGGTCATACCGCATTTGCGACCGATTACACCAATAGTCATGTTGTAAACCTCATGAGTGTACGGGGCTTTCACCCGCTATGGCCGCCCATTTCAGAGCGTTACACGACTAGACCGAAGTCTTAGCCGAGGCTGATCTGAACTTCCACACCTGCCGCCAGATCAAGCTTCATCAGCGCGTCAACGGTTTTATCCGTTGGCTGGACAATGTCCAGAACACGCTTATGAGTGCGAATCTCGTACTGGTCACGCGCGTCTTTGTTGACGTGCGGGGAGACCAGAACGGTGAAACGCTCTTTGCGGGTAGGCAGTGGAATCGGACCACGCACTTGTGCACCAGTACGTTTCGCGGTTTCCACGATTTCCTGGGTGGATTGGTCGATCAGGCGATGGTCGAAAGCCTTCAACCTGATACGGATTTGCTGATTTTGCATTGGATTTCAGACTCCAGGCTGTTCCCAACGGACGCACTACGCCCGCTAAAAGGAGGCGTGATTCTATAGACGCCCCAATTTAGTGTCAACCCAATAAAAAAAGCCCCCGCTGAGCGGAGGCCTTTTTCAATCGGTCGAGTGATTACTCGATGATTTTGGCTACGACGCCGGCGCCGACGGTACGACCGCCTTCACGGATAGCGAAGCGCAGACCGTCTTCCATTGCGATGGTCTTGATCAGGGTGACAGTCATCTGAATGTTGTCACCTGGCATTACCATTTCAACGCCTTCCGGCAGTTCGCAGTTACCGGTCACGTCAGTGGTACGGAAGTAGAACTGAGGACGGTAGCCTTTGAAGAACGGAGTGTGACGGCCGCCTTCTTCCTTCGACAGGACGTAGACTTCTGCGGTGAACTTGGTGTGCGGCTTGACCGAACCTGGCTTGACCAGAACCTGGCCACGCTCAACGTCGTCACGCTTGGTACCACGCAGCAGAACGCCGCAGTTCTCGCCAGCACGACCTTCGTCCAGCAGCTTGCGGAACATCTCAACACCGGTGCAGGTGGTGGTGGTGGTGTCACGCAGACCAACGATTTCCAGCGGATCCTGAACGCGGACGATACCACGCTCGATACGGCCGGTAACAACGGTACCACGACCCGAGATCGAGAATACGTCTTCGATTGGCATCAGGAACGGCTTGTCGATAGCGCGCTCTGGCTCTGGGATGTAGCTGTCCAGAGTTTCAACCAGACGCTTGACAGCGGTGGTGCCCATTTCGTTGTCGTCTTTGCCTTCCAGCGCCATACGAGCCGAACCGATGATGATCGGAGTGTCGTCGCCTGGGAAGTCATAGGTGGACAGCAGGTCGCGAACTTCCATCTCGACCAGTTCCAGCAGCTCAGCGTCGTCTACCAGGTCAGCCTTGTTCAGGAAGACCACGATGTACGGAACGCCAACCTGACGGGACAGCAGGATGTGCTCACGGGTTTGTGGCATCGGACCATCGGCGGCCGAGCAAACCAGGATCGCGCCGTCCATCTGGGCAGCACCGGTGATCATGTTCTTCACGTAGTCAGCGTGACCTGGGCAGTCAACGTGAGCGTAGTGACGAATGTTCGAGTTGTACTCGACGTGAGCGGTGTTGATGGTGATACCGCGCGCTTTTTCTTCCGGAGCCGAGTCGATCTTGTCGAACTCAACGACTGCCGAACCGAAAACTTCGGAGCAGACGCGAGTCAGAGCTGCGGTCAGAGTGGTCTTACCGTGGTCAACGTGGCCGATAGTGCCGACGTTAACGTGGGGAAGGGAACGATCAAATTTTTCTTTAGCCACGACAGTGAACCTCTTGCCTAAAGGGGATTAGCCTTGTTTTTTAACGAGTGCTTCGACGATGTTCGACGGAGCTTCGGCGTATTTGGAGAATTCCATGGAGTAGCTTGCGCGACCCTGAGACATGGAACGAACGTCGGTTGCGTAACCGAACATCTCTCCGAGCGGTACTTCAGCGCGGACGACACGGCCAGAGACCGATTCATCCATACCCTGGACCAGACCACGACGACGGTTCAGGTCACCCATCACGTCACCCAGGTAGTCTTCCGGGGTTACAACTTCAACCTTCATGATCGGCTCGAGAACCACGCCACCGCCCTTCTGGGCCAGTTGCTTGGTCGCCATCGAAGCGGCGATTTTGAACGCCATTTCGTTGGAGTCGACGTCGTGATACGAACCATCGAATACCGCGGCCTTCAGGCCGATCAGAGGATAGCCGGCAACAACGCCGTTCTTCATCTGCTCTTCGATACCCTTCTGGATCGGGGCGATGAATTCCTTAGGAATCACACCACCAACGACTTCGTTGGAGAACACCAGACCTTCGGTGATGTTGCCTTTTTCGTCCTGATCTGGCTCCGAGAAACGGATCCAGCAGTGACCGAACTGACCACGACCGCCCGACTGACGAACGAACTTGCCTTCGATCTCGACGTTGGACTTGGTGATCTTCTCGCGGTACGAAACCTGCGGCTTGCCGATGTTGGCTTCGACGTTGAACTCGCGCTTCATGCGGTCAACGAGGATGTCCAGATGCAGCTCACCCATGCCCGAGATGATGGTCTGGCCAGTCTCTTCGTCGGTCTTGACGCGGAACGACGGGTCTTCCTGGGCCAGCTTGCCCAGTGCAATACCCATCTTCTCCTGGTCAGCCTTGGTTTTCGGCTCTACGGAGAGCGAAATGACCGGCTCAGGGAAGTCCATACGCTCAAGGATGATTGGCTTGTCGATGTCGCACAGGGTTTCGCCGGTGGTCACATCTTTCATGCCGATCAGCGCCGCGATGTCGCCAGCGAGCACTTCCTTGATCTCTTCACGCTGGTTGGCGTGCATCTGCACCATACGACCAACGCGCTCTTTCTTGCCCTTGACCGAGTTGATCACGGAGTCACCGGACTTCAGAACACCCGAGTAGACGCGAACGAAGGTCAGAGTACCTACGAACGGGTCGGTCGCGATCTTGAAGGCCAGAGCCGAGAACGGCTCGTTGTCGTCTGCGTGACGCTCGTCTTTACGAACAGCCGGATCTTCTTTGTCCAGCTCCTTGTCGTCCGGGTTGATACCCTGGATTGCAGGGATCTCGGTCGGAGCAGGCAGGTAGTCGATGACGGCGTCGAGAACCAGGGGAACACCCTTGTTCTTGAACGACGAACCGCAGACAGCCGGTACGATCTCGCTGGCCAGGGTGCGCGCGCGCAGACCGGCTTTGATCTCTTCGACGGTCAGCTCTTCGCCTTCCAGGTACTTGTTCATCAGCTCTTCGCTGGACTCGGCAGCCGCTTCAACCATGTTGGAGCGCCACTCTTGAGCCAGCTCCAGCATATCGGCAGGAATTTCTTCCTCGCGATAAGTGGTGCCTTTGTCGTCGTCGTTCCAGTAGATAGCCTTCATCTTGATCAGGTCAACCTGACCCTGGAAGTTATCTTCCGAACCGATGGCCAGCTGAACAGGAACCGGGGTGTGACCCAGACGGTTCTTGATCTGACCTACGACGCGCAGGAAGTTTGCACCGGCACGGTCCATCTTGTTCACGTAGACAACACGTGGAACGCCGTACTTGTTGGCCTGACGCCATACGGTTTCGGACTGAGGCTCAACGCCAGAGGTACCGCAGAACACAACGACCGCGCCGTCGAGTACGCGCAGCGAACGCTCTACTTCAATGGTGAAGTCAACGTGGCCGGGGGTATCGATGACGTTTACACGGTAGTTGTCATACTGACCAACAGAACCTTTCCAGAAGGTGGTAACGGCAGCGGAGGTAATGGTGATACCCCGCTCCTGCTCCTGCACCATCCAGTCGGTGGTCGCGGCGCCATCATGCACCTCGCCCATCTTGTGGCTCAGACCTGTGTAGAACAGGATCCGCTCGGTAGTGGTGGTCTTGCCCGCGTCAACGTGGGCACAGATACCAATGTTACGATAGCGGTTAATTGCTGTAGTACGAGCCATAAAGCCCTCGCAAAATGATTGATGCTTGAATTAGAAGCGGTAGTGCGAGAACGCTTTGTTGGCTTCAGCCATACGGTGAACGTCTTCACGCTTCTTGACTGCAGCACCTTTGCCTTCAGCAGCATCCAGCAGCTCGCCAGCCAGGCGCAGAGCCATCGACTTCTCGCCGCGCTTGCGGGCGTAGTCTACGAGCCAGCGCATTGCCAGAGCGTTACGACGGGATGGACGAACTTCAACCGGGACCTGGTAAGTGGCACCGCCGACACGACGGGACTTTACTTCGACCAGCGGAGCGATGGCGTCGAGAGCTTTCTCGAAGATTTCCAGGGGGTCGCTGTTCTTGCGCGCTTTGACGGTATCCAGGGCACCGTAAACGATGCGCTCGGCTACAGCCTTCTTGCCGCTTTCCATCACGTGGTTCATGAACTTGGCGAGGATTTGGGATCCGTATTTAGGATCGTCCAGAATCTCACGTTTTGCTGCTACACGACGTCTTGGCATGATAAGCCCTCAAACGGTCTTCAGGTTAGCCCGGGACGTGGGTCTTCGACCCCTGCCCGACCTTACTCTTATCGACTCAAAAAAATGGATATGTGCAAACGGCCGATTACTTCGGACGCTTGGTACCGTACTTCGAACGACCCTGGTTACGGCCTTTGACGCCCGAAGTATCCAGAGAGCCGCGAACGGTGTGGTAACGAACACCTGGCAAGTCTTTTACACGGCCGCCACGGATCAGGACGACGCTGTGCTCTTGCAGGTTGTGGCCTTCACCGCCGATGTACGAGGAAACCTCGAAACCGTTGGTCAGACGCACACGGCATACTTTACGCAGTGCCGAGTTAGGTTTTTTCGGCGTGGTGGTGTACACACGGGTGCACACGCCACGACGTTGCGGGCAGTTCTGCAGCGCAGGAACGTCGGACTTCTCGACCGAACGCTTACGCGGCTGACGTACCAGCTGGTTGATAGTTGCCATCTACTAGCTCCACTGATTGTCTTGCGACTCTATTGTCTTGCAAGAAAGCCAAAAATTGGCGAGACGGAGCCTCACCAAATTTAAGGGTACAAAAGTCTACGGAGGATCTTGCACCCAGTCAAGACGAGGCCCCGGCCCTCCTCGCCCGATCATCGGCAACATTTCATGTCGCCGATGGTCGATCGAAGCTTGCCGGGGCCCTGCCCTGTACTTAGTTACCGCTGGAATTCAGCGCTTCGGTCAGTGCGGCTTCCACCTCACTGGCGCTTACACGCAGCGGTTTGTCGGCTTCACGGCGACGCTTGCGCTCGCTGTGGTAAGCCAGACCGGTACCGGCCGGGATCAGACGACCCACGACCACGTTCTCTTTCAGGCCGCGCAGGTAATCGCGCTTGCCGGTTACCGCCGCTTCGGTCAGTACGCGGGTGGTTTCCTGGAAGGAAGCCGCGGAGATGAACGATTCGGTCGACAGCGACGCCTTGGTGATACCCAGCAGCACGCGAGTGAACTTCGAGATGAACTTGTCTTCGCCGGCGAGACGCTCGTTCTCGACCAGTACGTGAGTCAGTTCCATCTGGTCGCCCTTGATGAAGCTGGAATCGCCCGACTCGGAGATCTCGACCTTGCGCAGCATCTGACGCAGGATGGTCTCGATGTGCTTGTCGTTGATCTTAACGCCTTGCAGACGGTAAACGTCCTGGATCTCGTTGACGATGTACTTCGCCAGCGCGCTCACACCCAGCAGACGCAGGATGTCGTGCGGATCGCTCGGGCCGTCGGAGATAACTTCGCCGCGGTTTACCTGTTCGCCTTCGAAGACGTTCAGGTGGCGCCACTTAGGAATCAGCTCTTCGTACGGATCGCTACCGTCGGTCGGAGTGATGACCAGGCGACGCTTACCCTTGGTCTCTTTACCGAACGCGATGGTGCCGCTGACTTCAGCCAGAATCGAGGCTTCTTTCGGACGACGCGCTTCGAACAAGTCAGCTACGCGTGGCAGACCACCGGTGATGTCACGGGTCTTCGACGTTTCTTGCGGGATACGCGCGATAACGTCACCAACACCGATCTGTGCACCGTCAGCAACACCGACCAAGGCGTTGGCTGGCAGGAAGTACTGCGCCGGTACATCGGTACCTGGCAGGTACAGGTCCTTGCCATTGGCGTCGACCATCTTGATTGCCGGACGAATTTCCTTGCCTGCGGCAGGGCGATCCTTGACGTCCAGTACTTCAATGTTGGTCAGGCCGGTCAGTTCGTCGGTCTGGCGCTTGATGGTGATGTTTTCTTCCATGCCCACGAAGGTCACGGTACCTTTCAGCTCGGTAACGATCGGGTGGGTGTGCGGGTCCCACTTGGCGACGATGGCGCCAGCTTCGACCTTCTCACCTTCCTTGACCGAAATCACCGCACCGTAAGGCAGCTTGTAACGCTCACGCTCACGACCGAATTCGTCAGCAATGGCCAGCTCGCCGGAACGCGAAACAGCAACCAGGTTGCCATCGGCACGCACGACCTGCTTCAGGTTGTGCAGACGTACCATACCGCCGTTCTTCACCTGGACGCTGTCGGCAGCCGAAGTACGGCTTGCAGCACCACCGATGTGGAACGTACGCATGGTCAGCTGGGTACCCGGCTCACCGATCGACTGAGCAGCAATAACGCCGACAGCTTCACCGATGTTCACCTGGTGACCACGCGCCAGGTCACGACCGTAGCACTTGGCGCAGATGCCGTAGCGGGTTTCGCAGTTGATCGGCGAACGCACGATAACTTCGTCGATGCTGTTCAGCTCGATGAACTCGACCCACTGCTCGTCTACCAGCGTACCGGCCGGAACGATGACGTCCTCGGTGCCTGGCTTGAACACGTCACGGGCAATGACACGGCCCAGTACACGCTCACCCAGCGGCTCTACAACGTCACCGCCTTCAATGTGCGGAGTCATCAGCAAGCCATGGTCGGTACCGCAATCGATCTCGGTTACAACCAGGTCTTGCGCAACGTCTACCAGACGACGGGTCAGGTAACCGGAGTTCGCAGTCTTCAACGCGGTATCCGCCAGACCTTTACGAGCACCGTGAGTCGAGATGAAGTACTGGAGTACGCTCAGACCTTCACGGAAGTTCGCAGTGATCGGCGTCTCGATGATCGAGCCGTCCGGCTTGGCCATCAGGCCACGCATACCGGCCAGCTGACGAATCTGTGCTGCGGAACCCCGCGCACCGGAGTCAGCCATCATGTACATCGAGTTGAAGGACTCTTGCTCGACTTCCTTGCCTTCGCGGTCGATGACCTTCTCTTTCGAGAGGTTGGCCATCATCGCCTTGGACACTTCGTCGTTCGCCTTCGACCACAAGTCGATGACCTTGTTGTACTTCTCGCCCTGGGTTACCAGGCCGGAGGCGTACTGGCTTTCGATTTCCTTCACTTCATCGGTAGCGCTGTTGATGATGCGCGCTTTCTCATCAGGGATGACAAAGTCGTTCACACCAATGGACACGCCAGAGATGGTGGAGTAAGCGAAACCGGTGTACATCAGCTGGTCAGCGAAGATGACGGTCTCTTTCAGACCAACCACGCGGTAGCACTGGTTGATCAGCTTGGAGATCGCCTTCTTCTTCATCGGCTGGTTGACCACGTCGTACGGCAGGCCTGCCGGTACAACCTGGAACAGCAGCGCGCGGCCGACAGTGGTGTCGACAATACGGGTGTTCTTTGTAACGCTGCCGTCGCGATCTTTCACGGTTTCGTTGATACGAACCTTGATTTTCGCGTGCAGGGCAGCTTCGCCGGCGCGGAATACGCGATCGACTTCCTGCAGGTCGGCAAATACGCGACCTTCGCCCTTGGCGTTGATGGCTTCACGGGTCATGTAGTACAGACCCAGTACAACGTCCTGCGACGGAACGATGATTGGCTCACCGTTGGCTGGCGACAGGATGTTGTTGGTCGACATCATCAGCGCGCGCGCTTCGAGCTGGGCTTCCAGCGTCAGCGGCACGTGAACGGCCATCTGGTCACCGTCGAAGTCGGCGTTGTACGCGGCACAGACCAGCGGGTGCAGCTGGATAGCCTTACCTTCGATCAGAACCGGTTCAAAGGCCTGGATACCCAGACGGTGCAGGGTCGGTGCACGGTTGAGCAGTACGGGGTGTTCGCGAATCACTTCGGCGAGCACGTCCCACACCTCTGGCAGCTCGCGCTCGACCATCTTCTTGGCAGCCTTGATGGTGGTCGCCAGACCACGCATTTCCAGCTTGCCGAAAATGAACGGCTTGAACAGCTCGAGGGCCATCTTCTTCGGCAGACCGCACTGGTGCAGACGCAGGGTCGGGCCTACGGTAATTACCGAACGGCCGGAGTAGTCCACACGCTTACCGAGCAAGTTCTGACGGAAGCGACCTTGCTTACCTTTGATCATGTCGGCCAGGGACTTCAGCGGACGCTTGTTCGAACCAGTGATGGCGCGACCGCGACGGCCGTTGTCCAGCAGGGCGTCGACCGCTTCCTGCAGCATGCGCTTTTCGTTGCGCACGATGATGTCCGGCGCGGACAGATCGAGCAGGCGCTTCAGACGGTTGTTACGGTTGATCACCCGACGATACAGGTCGTTCAGGTCGGAGGTCGCGAAGCGGCCGCCATCCAGCGGTACCAGCGGACGCAGGTCCGGCGGCAGTACTGGCAGTACGGTCAGGACCATCCACTCAGGCAGGTTGCCCGAGCCCTGGAAAGCTTCCATCAGCTTGAGGCGCTTGGACAGCTTCTTGATTTTGGTTTCCGAGTTGGTCTGCGGAATCTCTTCACGCAGGCGACCGATCTCGTGCTCCAGGTCGATAGCGTGCAGCAGCTCGCGGACAGCCTCGGCACCCATGCGGGCGTCGAAGTCGTCACCGAACTCTTCCAGCGCTTCGAAGTACTGCTCGTCGTTCAGCAGCTGACCCTTTTCAAGGGTGGTCATGCCCGGGTCGATAACGACGTAGCTCTCGAAGTAGAGAACGCGCTCGATATCACGCAGGGTCATGTCCATCAGCAGGCCGATACGGGACGGCAGCGACTTCAGGAACCAGATGTGGGCAACCGGCGAGGCCAGTTCGATGTGCGCCATGCGCTCACGACGAACCTTGGCCAGGGCAACTTCAACGCCGCACTTCTCGCAGATTACGCCGCGGTGCTTGAGGCGCTTGTACTTGCCGCACAGGCACTCGTAGTCCTTGACTGGGCCAAAGATCTTGGCGCAGAACAGGCCGTCACGCTCAGGTTTGAACGTACGGTAGTTGATGGTTTCCGGCTTCTTAACTTCACCGAACGACCACGAACGGATCATCTCAGGTGACGCCAGACCGATACGGATGGCGTCGAACTCTTCGACTTGACCCTGGTTTTTCAGCAAATTCAGTAGGTCTTTCAAGGCCTTTCCTCCTGGCGGAGCAGGGAGCGGGCATTACCTGCCCCACTCCCCTTCGCGTCACGTGTTATTCGGTTTCCAGATCGATATCGATACCGAGCGAACGGATCTCTTTGATCAACACGTTGAAGGACTCGGGCATGCCCGGCTCCATACGGTGATCGCCATCCACGATGTTCTTGTACATCTTGGTACGGCCGTTCACGTCGTCCGACTTCACTGTGAGCATTTCTTGCAGGGTGTATGCCGCGCCGTATGCTTCCAGCGCCCACACTTCCATCTCCCCGAAACGCTGACCACCGAACTGCGCCTTACCACCCAGCGGCTGCTGGGTAACCAGGCTGTAGGAACCAGTGGAACGCGCGTGCATCTTGTCGTCCACCAAGTGGTTCAGCTTGAGCATGTACATGTAACCAACGGTCACTGGACGCTCGAACTTGTTGCCGGTACGGCCATCGAACAGCACCATCTGGCCGCTCTCTGGCAGATCGGCCAGCTTCAGCATGGCCTTGATCTCGCTTTCCTTGGCACCATCGAAGACCGGGGTAGCCATCGGCACGCCTTTCTTCAGGTTATGGGCCAGGGCCAGGATCTCTTCGTCGGTGAACTCGGCGAGGTTTTCCTGACGACCACCGATCTCGTTGTAGACCTCGGTCAGGAATACGCGCAGCTCAGCGGCTTTGCGTTGCTCTTCGATCATGCGGTCGATCTTCTCGCCCAGGCCTTTGGCCGCGAGGCCCAGGTGGGTTTCAAGGATCTGACCGACGTTCATACGCGAAGGTACGCCCAGCGGGTTCAGGACGACGTCGACCGGAGTACCGTTGGCATCGTGCGGCATGTCTTCAACCGGCATGATGACCGAGACAACACCCTTGTTACCGTGACGACCAGCCATCTTGTCACCCGGCTGGATGCGACGGCGGATTGCCAGGTAGACCTTGACGATCTTCAGTACGCCCGGAGCCAGGTCATCGCCCTGCTGCAGCTTGCGCTTCTTGTCTTCGAACTTGTCGTCCAGCAGACGGCGACGGTCGACGATGTACTGCTGAGCCTTTTCCAGCTGCTCATTCAGTGCATCTTCAGCCATGCGCAGTTTGAACCACTGGCCATGCTCCAGACCGTCCAGCACGTCGTCGCTGACCACGGTGCCTTTCTTCAGGCCCGCGCCACCGTCGACCACCTGGCCGTTCAGAGCAGAACGCAGACGTTCGAAGGTTGCGCCTTCGACGATGCGGAACTCTTCGTTGAGGTCCTTGCGGATCTCGTCCAGCTGCATCTTCTCGATGGCCAGGGCGCGGCTGTCGCGCTCGACGCCATCACGGGTGAAGACCTGTACGTCAATGACGGTACCCTTGGTGCCGGTTGGCACGCGCAGGGAGGTGTCCTTAACGTCGCTCGCCTTCTCGCCGAAGATTGCGCGCAGCAGTTTTTCTTCCGGCGTCAGCTGGGTTTCGCCTTTTGGCGTGACCTTGCCAACCAGGATGTCACCAGCGCCGACTTCGGCACCCACGTAGACAATACCGGCTTCGTCCAGTTTGTTCAGTGCAGCTTCACCCACGTTCGGGATGTCCGCAGTGATTTCCTCTGGGCCAAGCTTGGTGTCACGCGCCACACAGGTCAGTTCCTGAATGTGGATGGTGGTGAAGCGATCTTCCTGAACCACACGCTCGGACAGGCAGATGGAGTCTTCGAAGTTGAAGCCGTTCCACGCCATGAACGCGATGCGCATGTTCTGACCCAGTGCCAGTTCACCCATGTCGGTGGACGGACCGTCGGCCATGATGTCGCTACGCTGAACCTTGTCACCCTTGCTCACCAGCGGACGCTGGTTGATGCAGGTGTTCTGGTTCGAACGGGTGTACTTGGTCAGGTTGTAGATATCTACACCTGCTTCGCCGGTTTCCACTTCGTCGTCGTTGACGCGAACAACGATACGGCTGGCGTCGACCGAGTCGATCACGCCACCACGGCGAGCAACCACGCAGACACCGGAGTCACGGGCAACGTTGCGCTCCATGCCGGTACCTACCAGCGGCTTGTCGGCACGCAGGGTCGGTACAGCCTGACGCTGCATGTTCGAACCCATCAACGCACGGTTGGCGTCGTCGTGCTCGAGGAACGGAATCAGCGACGCAGCAACCGAAACAACCTGCTTCGGCGAAACGTCCATCAGGGTGACGTCTTCCGGCGCCTTGACGGTGAATTCGTTCAGGTGACGAACAGCTACCAGCTCATCGATCAGTTGCTTCTTGTCGTTCATCGCGGCCGAAGCCTGGGCGATGACGTGGTCCGCTTCCTCGATTGCCGACAGGAACACGATGTCGTCGCTGACAACGCCTTCCTTCACCACGCGGTACGGGCTTTCCAGGAAGCCGTACTGGTTGGTGCGGGCATAGGCTGCCAGGGAGTTGATCAGGCCGATGTTCGGACCTTCAGGGGTCTCGATCGGGCACACACGGCCGTAGTGGGTCGGGTGTACGTCACGGACTTCGAAGCCAGCACGCTCACGGGTCAGACCGCCCGGGCCGAGTGCAGAGACGCGGCGCTTGTGGGTGATTTCGGAGAGCGGGTTGTTCTGGTCCATGAACTGGGACAGCTGGCTGGAACCGAAGAACTCTTTCACCGCCGCCGCAACCGGCTTGGCGTTGATCAGGTCCTGCGGCATCAAGCCTTCGCTTTCCGCCATCGACAGGCGTTCCTTGACCGCGCGCTCTACACGCACCAGGCCAACGCGGAACTGGTTCTCGGCCATCTCGCCGACGCAACGTACGCGACGGTTACCCAGGTGGTCGATGTCGTCGACGATGCCTTTGCCGTTACGGATATCGACCAGGGTCTTGAGGACCTCGACGATGTCTTCCTTGCTCAGCACGCCAGAACCTTCGATCTCGGTACGACCGATACGACGGTTGAACTTCATGCGGCCTACTGCGGACAGATCGTAACGCTCGGCGCTGAAGAACAGGTTGTTGAACAGGGTCTCGGCAGCATCCTTGGTCGGCGGCTCGCCTGGACGCATCATGCGGTAGATCTCGACCAGGGCTTCCAGCTGGTTGCTGGTGGTATCGATCTTCAGGGTGTCGGAGATGAACGGACCGCAATCGATGTCGTTGGTGTACAGGGTCTCGATACGGACGACCTGTGCCTTGGCGACTTTGATCAGCAGATCGGTGGTCAGCTCGGTATTGCACTCAGCCAGGATCTCGCCAGTAGCCGGGTGCACGATGGCCTTGGCAGTGGTGCGACCCAGGACGTATTCCATTGGAACGTCCAGCTGCTTGACGCCGGCCTTCTCGAGCTGGTTGATGTGGCGCGCAGTGATACGGCGGCCCTGCTCGACGATGACTTTGCCGGTTTCGTCATGGATGTCCATGACTGCAACTTCACCACGCAGACGCTGCGGTACCAGTTCCAGGCTGAGTTTTTCGCCGGAAATGTGGAACACGTTGGTGGTGTAGAAGGTGTTCAGCACTTCTTCAGTGCTGTAACCCAGGGCGCGCAGCAGCACCGACGCCGGCAGCTTGCGGCGACGGTCGATACGCACGAACACGCAGTCTTTCGGGTCGAACTCGAAGTCCAGCCACGAACCGCGGTAAGGGATGATGCGAGCGGAGTACAGCAGCTTGCCGGAGCTGTGAGTCTTGCCACGGTCGTGGTCGAAGAACACACCAGGCGAACGGTGCAGCTGGGAAACGATCACACGCTCGGTACCGTTGATAACGAAGGTACCGTTCTCAGTCATCAGGGGGATTTCACCCATGTAGACTTCTTGCTCTTTGATGTCCTTGATCGCTTTGTTCGACGATTCCTTGTCGAAGATGATCAGGCGCACCTTGACCCGCAGTGGGACCGCGAAGGTCACGCCACGCAGGACACATTCCTTCACATCGAAGGCAGGCTCGCCCAGGCGATAGCCTACGTACTCCAGGGCAGCATTGCCGGAGTAGCTGATGATCGGGAATACCGATTTGAAGGCCGCGTGCAGGCCGACGTCGCGGAACTGATCCTTGGATGCTCCCGCTTGCAGGAATTCGCGATACGAATCCAGCTGGATGGCCAGGAGGTAAGGCACATCCATGACGTCCGGCAACTTGCTAAAGTCCTTGCGGATACGTTTTTTCTCAGTGTATGAGTAAGCCATCAGCGTTCCCCAGCTTGGTCACCTGCTTGTTTGGCTTCTCCCGGCGGGAGCAGCCAGAAAATCGTGCAAACCCCTTGGTTTGCGCCACCCACGTGGGTGTCTTGCAGCTTGTTATCGGGGCCGGCTTGACCGACCGCCAATAACGGAAAAAGGCCGGTGGCATAAGCCACCAGCCATCAGCCTTGTGCTCAACGCTCAGGCTGGCATCGCAAAGTCGAAATTACTTCAGCTCGACTTTAGCGCCTGCTTCTTCCAGCTTCTTCTTAGCGTCTTCAGCGGCTTCTTTCGAAACGCCTTCAGCTACAACCTGAGGAGCGCCATCGACTTTCTCTTTGGCTTCTTTCAGGCCCAGACCGGTCAGCTCGCGAACGGCTTTAATCACGTTCACTTTCTTCTCGCCGGCTTCAACCAGAACAACGTTGAACTCGGTCTGCTCTTCAACAACAGCGGCAGCAGCAGCTGGGCCAGCAGCGGCAACAGCAGCGGTCACGCCGAAGGTTTCTTCCATTGCTTTGATCAGCTCAACAACTTCCAGAACGGTTTTCTGGCCGATTGCTTCGATGATTTGCTCGTTAGTCAGGGACATGACTTAAATCCTGTATTGGGGTGAAGGCCTACGCAGCCATCAAATTAAACAAATGATTTTGAAAGAGTTCGCGTGCCTTAGGCAGCGGTAGCTTCTTTCTGGTCGCGAATGGCTGCCAGAGTACGAGCCAGCTTGCTGGTGGCGCCTTGAATAACGCTCATCAGTCGTGCAATAGCTTCGTCGCGGGTCGGCAGGGTAGCCAACACGTCGATCTGGTTCGCTGCAATGAAATTGCCGTCAAACGCAGCTGCCTTGATCTCGAACTTGTCCTGACCCTTGGCGAACTCTTTGAACAGACGAGCAGCAGCGCCCGGGTGTTCGTTGGAGAAAGCAATCAGGGTCGGGCCTTTGAACGCGTCGTTGAGAACCGAAAATTCGGTGCCTTCAACAGCGCGCTTGAGCAGGGTGTTACGTACAACACGTACGTAAACGCCAGCCTCGCGGGCCTCTTTACGGAGTCCGGTCATTGCGCTTACAGTCACACCACGGGCATCAGCCACAACAGCGGACAGAGCGACTTTGGCAGCCTCGTTGACTTCAGCGACGATGGCCTTCTTGTCTTCGAGTTTAATTGCCACGGGTTTACTCCTGGTTTTTACCGTTTCATCTGGCCGAAGCCGGATGTCGTTTTGGTGTCTGATTCGGTAACGAATCGGGAGCACCATCTGCGTGGGCTGGTGTTTTAAGGCTTGCGCCACCTACGGTCTTGGATAGCCCCCGCCAGGCAGGGACCCCAATTTTTGCTGGCGGCGCGACAAGTCGCACCGCCATGTTCTTACACGCTCAGCGAGCTCTGATCGATGACCAGACCTGGGCCCATGGTGGTGCTCAGGGTAACGCGCTTGACGTAAATACCTTTCGAGGAAGCTGGCTTGATACGCTTCAGATCAGCGATCAGGGCTTCAACGTTTTCCTTCAGCTTGCCAGCTTCGAAGCCGACCTTGCCAACGGAGGTGTGGATGATACCGTTTTTGTCGGTGCGGTAGCGAACCTGACCAGCCTTGGCGTTTTTAACGGCAGTGGCTACGTCTGGGCTAACGGTACCAACTTTCGGGTTAGGCATCAGGCCGCGAGGACCCAGAACCTGACCCAGCTGACCTACAACGCGCATGGCATCAGGCGATGCGATGACAACGTCATAGTTCAGGTCGCCGGCTTTCATTTCGGCAGCCAGATCGTCCATACCTACGCGGTCAGCGCCGGCAGCCAGAGCGGCTTCAGCAGCTGGACCCTGGGTGAAGACAGCAACGCGAACGGTCTTGCCAGTGCCGTGTGGCAGCACAGTAGCGCTACGAACGACCTGGTCGGATTTACGCGGGTCAACACCGAGGTTAACGGCGATGTCGTAGGACTCGACGAACTTGGCAGCAGGCAGCGAGGCCAGCAGAGTTGCCGCTTCTTCGAAGTTGTAGGCCTTGCCTGCTTCGATTTTTTCGGCGATTGCCTTTTGGCGTTTGGTCAGCTTAGCCATTACACACCCTCCACGTTCAGGCCCATGCTGCGGGCAGAGCCAGCGATGGTGCGTACAGCAGCGTCCAGGTCAGCAGCGGTCAGATCAGCCTGTTTTGCCTTGGCGATATCTTCCAGCTGAGCACGGGTAACGGTACCGACTTTAACGGTGTTCGGACGAGCCGAACCACTGGTCAGGCCAGCAGCTTTCTTCAGCAGAACCGAGGCAGGGGTGCTCTTGGTCTCGAAGGTGAAGCTACGGTCGCTGTAGACAGTGATGATCACAGGAGTCGGCAGGCCGGCTTCTTGACCCTGAGTACGGGCGTTGAAGGCCTTGCAGAATTCCATGATGTTCACACCGTGTTGACCCAGTGCTGGACCAACGGGTGGGCTTGGGTTGGCCTGGCCGGCCTTAACTTGCAGCTTGATGTAAGCCTGAATCTTCTTAGCCATGAGCTACTCCAAAATCGGGTACGAACGCCTGATGGCTCCCCGGATGACTTGCGTTTTATCCCAGTGACGACAAAACCCCGCAACACACAGGGCTGCGGGGTTTGGGATGCTTCGTCCGCCTAGACCTTTTCGACCTGGCTGAACTCGAGCTCCACCGGAGTAGAGCGACCGAAAATGAGCACCGCCACTTGGAGGCGACTCTTTTCGTAGTTAACTTCTTCGACACTACCATTGAAGTCAGCGAACGGACCGTCAATGACACGAACCACTTCACCTGGCTCGAACAGCGTCTTCGGCTTCGGCTTGTCGCTACCGTCAGCAACGCGACGCAGGATAGCCTCAGCTTCTTTATCGGTTATCGGTGCAGGCTTGTCTGCGGTACCGCCAATAAAGCCCATCACACGAGGGGTGTCCTTGACCAAGTGCCAAGTCCCTTCGTTCATCTCCATCTGGACCAGTACATAGCCAGGGAAGAATTTACGCTCACTCTTGCGCTTCTGGCCGTTGCGCATTTCGACGACTTCTTCGGTCGGAACCAAAATCTCGCCGAAACCGTCTTCCATGCCAGCCAGCTTGACGCGCTCGATCAGGGAGCGCATCACATGCTTCTCGTAACCCGAGTAAGCATGCACAACATACCAACGCTTAGCCACGGGACACCTTTAGCCAACGATCAGGGAGACCGCCCAGCCGAGCAGGGAATCAAGACCCCACAGCAGCAGTGCCATAACCAGCACGACAGCCACGACAATCAGCGTGGTCTGGGTGGTTTCCTGGCGGGTCGGCCACACGACTTTACGGATTTCGGTACGAGCTTCCTTCGCCAACGCAAAGAACGACTTGCCCTTCGCAGTCTGCAGAGCTACAAAGCCCGCGACAGCAGCCAGGACGAGAAGTGCGAGAACGCGATACAGGATCGGAGAGGCGGAGTAATATTGATTACCCACAACAGCTACAACCACCAAAGCAACTACAGCCAGCCACTTGAACAGATCAAAACGCGATTCTTGGGCTTCAGTTTTGGGAGTCATCAAGGAGGATCCTGTGAGAAGAAAGCCATCACACCGAAGTGAAATGGCAGGTCAGGAGGGAATCGAACCCCCAACCTACGGTTTTGGAGACCGTCGCTCTGCCAATTGAGCTACTGACCTGTAACGCTGTATCAGGCCGGCCATTATACCGGCCTGATCAAGTAAATCAACTACTTATTCAATAATTTTTGCTACGACGCCGGCGCCGACGGTACGACCGCCTTCACGGATAGCGAAGCGCAGACCGTCTTCCATTGCGATGGTCTTGATCAGGGTGACAGTCATCTGAATGTTGTCACCTGGCATTACCATTTCAACGCCTTCCGGCAGTTCGCAGTTACCGGTCACGTCAGTGGTACGGAAGTAGAACTGAGGACGGTAGCCTTTGAAGAACGGAGTGTGACGGCCGCCTTCTTCCTTCGACAGGACGTAGACTTCTGCGGTGAACTTGGTGTGCGGCTTGACCGAACCTGGCTTGACCAGAACCTGGCCACGCTCAACGTCGTCACGCTTGGTACCACGCAGCAGAACGCCGCAGTTCTCGCCAGCACGACCTTCGTCCAGCAGCTTGCGGAACATCTCAACACCGGTGCAGGTGGTGGTGGTGGTGTCACGCAGACCAACGATTTCCAGCGGATCCTGAACGCGGACGATACCACGCTCGATACGGCCGGTAACAACGGTACCGCGACCCGAGATCGAGAATACGTCTTCGATTGGCATCAGGAACGGCTTGTCGATAGCGCGCTCTGGCTCTGGGATGTAGCTGTCCAGAGTTTCAACCAGTTTCTTGACGGCGGAGGTGCCCATCTCGTTGTCGTCTTTGCCTTCCAGCGCCATACGAGCCGAACCGATGATGATCGGGGTGTCGTCGCCTGGGAAGTCATAGGTGGACAGCAGGTCGCGAACTTCCATCTCGACCAGTTCCAGCAGCTCAGCGTCGTCTACCAGGTCAGCCTTGTTCAGGAAGACCACGATGTACGGAACGCCAACCTGACGAGACAGCAGGATGTGCTCACGGGTTTGTGGCATCGGACCATCGGCGGCCGAGCAAACCAGGATCGCGCCGTCCATCTGGGCAGCACCGGTGATCATGTTCTTCACGTAGTCAGCGTGACCTGGGCAGTCGACGTGAGCGTAGTGACGAATGTTCGAGTTGTACTCGACGTGAGCGGTGTTGATGGTGATACCGCGCGCTTTTTCTTCCGGAGCCGAGTCGATCTTGTCGAACTCAACGACTGCCGAACCGAATACTTCGGAGCAGACGCGAGTCAGAGCTGCGGTCAGAGTGGTCTTACCGTGGTCAACGTGGCCGATAGTGCCGACGTTAACGTGGGGAAGGGAACGATCAAACTTTTCCTTAGCCATCGATACAATCCTCCGCAGAAGAAATAGTCTTGCGCTGATAAAACAAAGGCAGATATTTTCATATCTGCCTTGTTTATAATGGAGCTCTTGAGCGGATTTGAACCGCTGACCTCACCCTTACCAAGGGTGTGCTCTACCAACTGAGCTACAAGAGCGAAACACTTTGCGCAAAATCCAGCAAACTTGGAGCGGGTAGCGGGAATCGAACCCGCATCATCAGCTTGGAAGGCTGAGGTTCTACCACTAAACTATACCCGCGGAGCTTGCGGCTCTCGCTAAAACTGGTGGAGGGAGAAGGATTCGAACCTTCGAAGCTCTCGCAACGGATTTACAGTCCGTCCCCTTTGACCGCTCGGGAATCCCTCCAGATGTGGCCGGCATTCTATTTGTCTGCCGTCCTAGTGTCAAGCGTTTTTTCAAATTTTTTCAATCAAATCTGAAACTTAGCTGCTTTGACACCGCTTCCAGTTCTACCACCTGAGTGGTGTTCCCTGTGAAGCGGGCGCCATTCTATCAAGCTATTCACCAGTTGCAATACCCTGGCAGAAAATAATTTTATGTTTTAAGTCTTTGAAATCATTGGAAAGAGCCGAAAGCACCGTTTGGTCCAGCAAACGCTCGCTTTCCGGGGCAACCTTGAGCCAGCGACCATCTGCTCCAGGCAACTGCCCCGCCACTGGCAAGGTGGCAATATCCAGGCTCAGCAAGCGCTGACGCAAGGCGTCCAACTGCTCCCGACCTGCCACTCCCCCCACTACCAGGCATTCGTCACGGCGCCTGGGTGGCGCCGACACACCCGTTTCACGCAACAGACGGATTTCTTGTTGATTCCCCTTGTACAGTGACAAGGGGGCGACTTCCTTGACCCTCAGCGGTGCTTCCTGCTGATGCCACACGTAATAGAAGACGTTAAGCACCAGTAACAACAGAAACAACCAACGCATAGGCACCTCAATCCAATGGGCAGGCCATGGCCAGGCCAACGAAAACCAGGTCAGGGACGACACGCGCTTGCGGCACGGCCTCCCTCACCAGCGGCGCGTCGCCGCCGGTGAGGAACACCGTGAATTCCTCACCCCACAGCGCACGCGCCTGCTCGAGCTGGGTACGCGCAAAGCCTTGCAGCATCAACACGCAACCACGCTCGACCGCTTCGACGGTAGAGCGGCCCGGCGACAGGCTGGTCAATGCGCGCTCGGCGGATGCATCGTCGTAGCGGATACGCCGGGTGTGAGTACGCAACTGACTGCGCATCAACGGCATGCCCGGGCAGATATAACCACCTAGGTGTTCGCCGTCTGCGGCCACAAAGTCCGCTTTGGCTGCGGTACCCAGGTCAATCACCAGGCACGCGCCCTTGGCCAGGTGGAATGCACCCAACGCAGCCAGCCAACGGTCCATGCCCAGGCGCTCATAGTCGTCATAACCGTTGCGCACACCGGCCATGCGCTGCGCCGGATGCGCAACGTGCGCCTGCACGAAAAATGCCTGGGCTATCAACGCACAAAGGGCATCGGTTTCTTCCTCACTGCGCACACTGACAACTCGGCAACCCGTCAGACGCGCCGAAGCCAGCGCAGCCACTTCAGCCAGCAGCGCTTGATCGGAATCGACGATCCCGCCACCTTCAATCACTGCATCAGCGGTATGGATTACCCGCCATTTGATGAAGCTGTTACCGCAGTCGAGCTCAAGAATCATCACGCAACCTCAAACTGAGCTCACCACCACTGAAGCTCTTTTCAACTCCGTCCACCTCAAGGCGCAAGCCGCCCTGCCCGTCGACGCCAAGAACCACGCCATCAATCCGCGTGCTACCTGCAACCAGTGAAACATTGCGCCCCTGCCAAAGGTGCGCCTGTTCCCACTCCTCCTGGAATGCGGCAAACCCGTAGCGACGATGGCGTGCCAATTCGTGCTGCAATTGCTGATTAAGCGAAGCGACCAAGTGGTTACGGTCAATAGCCGCCCCCACCTCACGCCGCATCGAGGTCCACTCCTGGTCAACCTGGTCGTTGGCCTGCATGTTCACATTGATACCGATACCCAGTACCACATGACAGACATCAGCCGGGTCACCCACCAGCTCCAGGAGAATACCGGTGATCTTCTGCCCGCGAACCAGCACGTCATTGGGCCATTTGAGCCCTACATCCTTTACCCCGAACGCCTGCAGCGTGCGCATTACTGCAATTCCCACCACCAGGCTCAAGCCTTCGAGTTGGCGCATGCCGCCATCCACCCGCAAGACAAGGCTGTAATAGAGGTTTTCTGCAAATGGGCTGACCCATTGCCGGCCACGTCGGCCGCGGCCTGCGCTTTGCCGCTCGGCCAAGACGAGAAATGGCGCTACCTGCCCTTGATTGGCAAGCCTCAAGCCTTCGGCGTTGGTCGAGTCGATGATTTCGTGGATAAAAACCGGCCACTGCTCGCCTTCAGCAAACCCGGCGATTGCCTGTGCCTCTAGCAAAGCCAGTGGTGCCGCCAGCTGATAACCGCGCCCACGAACCTTGTGAATGGTGAGGTTCAGCTCGCTCTCCAGGTGCTGCAGCTGCTTCCAAACGGCGCTGCGACTCACCCCGAGGGCTGCCCCCAGAGCTTCTCCGGAATGGAACCGGCCATCCTTGAGGAGATTCAACAACTTCAGCATGCCAGTCTCGACTTGGAATAAGGCAGGCATGATAGCCATGGGCTGGTGGCTTGCATAGGAAAAGGGCCTGGATACCTGGCGTTGCACCCTGCTCTGTAGGCAGCCTTGTGCTGCGAAGAGGCCATTGCAGGCGAAGATAATCTTTAGCCTTACCGGCCTCTTCGCAGCACAAGGCTGCTCCTACAGGGCTTCGGGCAGGGCTGGCAGTTTTTTTCCCGC
>NZ_JBEGGO010000015.1:0-168125 GCF_052112345.1 Pseudomonas sp. SAS7
CCGCGAAAGGGCCAGCACAGGTTGAAGATCAGCCGCGGGCCTTGTCGATGATCTCGATGTACTCAGGTGCATTGCGCTGGTCGGCAATTTGCTCGACGAAGGTCTTGCCGTGCTCGTCCTTGCCATCCAGGTCCAGGCCAGCTTCGACAAAGAAGCCGACAAAGCGCTCGAAATCGTCGACACGCAGCCCGCGGTACGCCTTGACCAGCTTGTGGTGCGACGGCGAGGTCACGCCATCGGCCGGTTCGAACTGGAGGAACGACTTGATGTAGTCATCGCTGATTTCGTCGCCGATTACCTGTTTCTTGTCTTTACGCATTGCCGACTCCAACTGGGCCATCACGGGATTTCGAAGGCCGGCAGTTTACCCCTCGCAGGCTGCGTGCCTCAACGCGTACGTACGGTGCCGGTGTGCAGGTCGGCCCAGATGTGGCCGTTGCCATAGGTGAGAAACTGCACGTACAAGGTCTCGTTGCGCAGCAGGTCCATGATTACCCGGTAGTCACTGAGCGGGTAATTCAGGCTCAAAGTGCGGCTTTTTTCGTCATACATGGGCTTCTTCAAGCTCTTGGCCGCTTCGCCGTCGAAGGTCAACAACACCTGCGCAATGGTCGCGCCCTTGCTCAACGGCTTGCCCTTCAGGCGCACCTGCAACGACGAGGTGATCGGGATCGGCTGCTGGTCGGATTGGCGCTGGGCCCCCACCACCACCGAGTAGTCGGTCACCTGCAGCAGTTGCTGGCCGGTCGGCGCTTCCTGGCGCAGGGACTGGTCGTCAGGCGGCAGGAACTGGCTGTGCAGCGGTGCGGCGGCGAGTGGCAGGCTGACCGCCAGCAGGAGGGGAAGAATCGCACGCATGTGAGGCTCCTTGAATGAAGGAGCACTCTAGCATGCAGGGCGGCGCTGGATTAAAGCCCCTTGACGGCGAAAATGCCGTTGGCATTGCGCCAGTAGCCTTTGTAGTCCATGCCGTAACCGAAGATGTAGCGATCGACACACGGCAGGCCCACGTAGTTGGCCTTGAGGTCCGGGCTGGCCTTGCGGTCGTGGTCCTTGTCGATCAGGACTGCGGTGTGCACCGAGCGCGCACCGGCATGCTTGCAGAACTCGATGATGGCGCTGAGGGTGTGGCCTTCGTCGAGGATGTCGTCGACGATCAGCACGTCACGGTCGATGAACGACACTTCCGGCTTGGCCTTCCAGAACAGCTCACCGCCGCTGGTCTGGTTGCGGTAGCGAGTGGCATGCAGGTACGAGGCTTCCAGCGGGAACTGCAGGTGGGTCAGCAGTTTGCCAGAGAAGATAAGGCCACCGTTCATCACGCAGAACACCACCGGGTTCTTGTCGTGCAAGTCCTTGCAGATCTGCTCGCCGACTTTGGCGATGGCCGCTTCGACTTCGGCTTCGGTGTACAGGCAGTCAGCTTCACGCATGACTTGACGGATGTGCTCGAGATCGGCGGACATGGCGCTCTCCGGGGGTGCATTTTGGAAAAGCGGGCAAAGGTACGCATCCGCTCGTCCCAGATCAAGCATTTATGGACTAACGTCCAGAATGACCAGACGACAGCACAGGCTGAATAGATTAATCTAGCGCGGTTTTTTTGCCCGCCTTTCGGAGCCCCCCTATGCCCACTCGTGAGATCCGCCACCCGCTGATCCGCCACAAGCTCGGCCTGATGCGCCGTGCCGATATCAGCACCAAGAATTTTCGCGAACTCGCCCAGGAAGTCGGCGCGCTCCTGACCTATGAAGCCACCCAGGACCTGCCACTCGAAACCTACGAGATCGACGGCTGGTGTGGCAAGGTGCAAGTTGAAAAAATCGCCGGCAAGAAGATTACCGTAGTACCCATCCTGCGCGCCGGCATCGGCATGCTTGACGGCGTGCTCAGCCTGATCCCGGGTGCCAAGGTCAGCGCCGTCGGCGTTGCCCGCAACGAAGAAACCCTCGAAGCCCATACCTACCTGGAAAAGCTCGCGCCGGACATCAACCAGCGTCTGGCCCTGATCATCGACCCGATGCTGGCCACCGGCGCTTCGATGGTCGCTACCATCGACCTGCTGAAGAAGGCCGGCTGCAAAGAGATCCGCGCCATGGTGCTGGTCGCCGCGCCAGAAGGCATCGAAGTGGTGGAAAAAGCCCACCCGGACGTGAAGATCTACACCGCCTCGATCGACCAGCGCCTGAACGAACACGGCTACATCGTGCCGGGCCTGGGCGATGCCGGTGACAAGATCTTCGGCACCAAGCAAAAGGACGCCTGACCATGCAGGACGGCTTCAACGACCCGCTCTGGCGCCAGGTCGTTTCGGGCGCGCAGATGCTCTTCGTGGCATTTGGCGCGTTGGTGCTGATGCCACTGATCACCGGCCTCGACCCGAACGTCGCGTTGTTCACCGCCGGCATCGGCACGCTGCTGTTCCAGCTGGTTACAGGCCGCCAGGTACCGGTGTTCCTGGCCTCCAGCTTTGCCTTCATCACCCCGATCATCCTCGCCAAGGGCCAGTTCGGCCTGGCCGAGACCATGGGCGGCGTGATGGCTGCAGGTTTCGTATACACCTTCATGGGCCTGATGGTAAAAATCAAAGGCACCGGTTTCATCGACCGCATGCTGCCACCTGTGGTGATCGGCCCGGTGATCATCTCCATCGGCCTGGCCATGGCGCCGATCGCTGCCAACATGGCGATGGGCAAAGGTGGGGACGGCGCAGCACTGATGCCGTACAAGACCGCCATGCTGATCTCCATGCCAGCCCTGCTGACCACCTTGATCGTCGCCGTGTTCGGCAAGGGTATTTTCCGCCTGGTACCGATCATCTCCGGCGTGCTGGTCGGCTTTGCCCTGTCGTTCGCCTTTGGCGTGGTCGACACGGCCAAAATCGCCGCCGCACCGTGGCTGGAAATCCCCAATTTCACCGCGCCGGCGTTCAACTGGCAGGCCATCCTGTTCATCGTCCCGGTTGCCCTGGCACCGGCGATCGAGCACATCGGCGGGGTGATCGCGGTTGGTAGCGTGACCGGCCGTGACTACCTGAAAAAGCCTGGCCTGCACCGCACCTTGCTGGGTGACGGCCTGGCCACCACGGCAGCCGGCCTGTTCGGCGGCCCGCCCAACACCACCTACGCCGAAGTGACTGGCGCGGTGATGCTGACCAAGAACTACAACCCGAAGATCATGACCTGGGCGGCGGTCTTCGCCATCACCCTGGCGTTTATCGGCAAGTTCGGCGCGCTGCTGCAAAGCATCCCGGTGCCAGTAATGGGCGGCATTCTTTGC
The DNA here is from genome assembly GCF_052112345.1 of Pseudomonas sp. SAS7. Taxonomy (NCBI): domain Bacteria; kingdom Pseudomonadati; phylum Pseudomonadota; class Gammaproteobacteria; order Pseudomonadales; family Pseudomonadaceae; genus Pseudomonas; species Pseudomonas sp. SAS7. Next base: position 3,280 of record NZ_JBEGGO010000015.1, read on the forward strand.
TTGCTGTTCGGTTCGATCGCGGCAGTGGGCATGAACACCATGATCCGCCACAAGATCGACCTGGCCGAAGCGCGCAACCTGGTGATCGTGTCGGTAACTTTGGTGTTTGGTATCGGCGGCGTGCTGATCGGCAGCGGTGACGGCCCGGATGACTGGGGCCTGAAGGGCATCGCCCTGTGCGCCATCGTGGCGATTGCCCTGAACCTGATCCTGCCGGGCAATGATGGCTGGAAGCACAAGAAGCTGGATGATCAGTTGCCTTGATCCGGCTTTAACCTGCACCGGCCTCTTCGCGGATAAACCCGCTCCTACAGGTTTTTCCGTTTCCCATAGGTTAACGCTATACCTGTGGGAGCGGGTTTACCCGCGAAGAGGCCGGTACAGACGACCTGAAAATCAGGCCTTTTCGCACATATCCGCCAGCACCCTCACCCACTCCGGGTGATCATTCAGGCACGGCACCAGCACCAGTTCCCGCCCGCCAGCCTCGACAAACTGTTCGCTACCGCGCATGCCGATCTCTTCCAGCGTCTCGATGCAATCGGCCACGAACGCCGGGCACATCACCAGCAGCTTCTTTACGCCGGCCTTGGCCAGCTCATCCAGCCGCGTCTCGGTGTAGGGCTCGATCCACTTGTCCCGCCCCAGCCGAGACTGGAACGATACCGACCATTTGCCATCCGGTATGCCCATTTTCTGCGCAAAGGCTTTGGCCGTAGCCAGGCATTGCCCGCGATAACACACCGCACGCACCTCGGCGGATGCACCGTGGCAGCAATCGGCGATACGCAGGTCGTGCTTGCTCCCCTTTGGAAACAGCTTCTTCAAGTGCCGCTCCGGCAAGCCATGAAAGCTAAGCAACAGGTGGTCGTAATCCTGTTCAAGGTAAGGCCGGGCGCTGGCAGCCAGTGCCTCGATGTAGTCAGGGTGCTCGTAGAACGGCTGCAGCACGCGCATCTGCAGCGGCAGCTGGCGCTCGCTGATCACCTGTTTTGCCAGCTCGACCACAGTGGTCACGGTACTGTCGGCGAACTGTGGATAAAGCGGCGCCAAGGTCACCTTGCGCACGCCTTGGGCTGTCAGGCGTTCCAGCACTTCGGGCAAGGCTGGCTGGCCATAGCGCATGGCAATTTCCACCGGGCCATGGGGCCAGTGCTCGACCATTGCGGCCTGCAGACGACGGGTCAGCACCACCAGCGGCGAGCCCTCCTCCCACCAGATCGAGCCATAGGCATGCGCCGACTGCTCCGGGCGCTTGATCAGGATCAACGACACCAGCAGGCGCCGCACCGGCCAAGGCAGGTCGACCACGTACGGGTCCATGAGGAACTGGTTGAGGTAGCGGCGCACATCGGCCACCGAGGTGGAAGCCGGGGAACCCAGGTTGACCAGCAGCAGGGCGTGATCGGTCATGCAGCGTCCTATGTCAGAGGCGGCTGGACAGGTTGTCCAGGGCCGATTGCAGATCGTTGAAGCGGAAGGTAAAGCCAGCCGCCAGCAAGCGTACCGGGCGTGCCCGCTGGCCGCCCAGCAGCAAGGTCGACATCTCGCCCAGGCCAGCCTTGAGCAACAATGCCGGCACTGGCAGCAGCGCCGGCCGATGCAGGGCCCGCCCCAGGCGCCTGGCGAACTCGCGGTTGCGCACCGGCTCCGGGGCGCAGGCATTATAAGGACCGCTGGCATCGTTGTGCTGCAAGAGAAAATCAATCAGGGCGACCTGGTCGTCTATATGAACCCACGGCATCCACTGCCGCCCATCGCCCAATGGCCCGCCCAGCCCCAGCTTGAAAGGCACGCGCAGGCGCGACAAAAAGCCGCCATCGCTGGCCAGCACCAGCCCTGTGCGCACCAGCACCACGCGGATACCTTGCGCCTGGGAGCGCTGGGCTGTCTCTTCCCAGGCAATGCACAACTGGCTGGCGAAATCTTCGCGCACCGGTGGCGAAGCCTCGGTCAGTTCGCGTTCGCCACCGTCACCGTACCAGCCCACCGCGGAGCCGGAGATCAGCACGTGTGGGCGTTGCTCACGGGTGCCCAGCCAGGCCAGCAATTGCTCGGTCAGGGTGACCCGGCTGGCCCACAACAGGTTGCGCCGAGCAGCCGTCCAGGGCCGATCGGCAATCGGCGCACCGGCCAGGTTGACCACCGCATCAAGTTGATCGTCCGCCTCCAGTTGCTCCAGGCGGGCGATACCGCGTACGCCACTGCCGCATATTTTCGCCACCTGTTCAGGTCGCCGGCTCCAAACCGTAAGCCGATGCCCCTGGCCAAGCCAGTACTGGCAAAGATGCTTGCCAATCAAACCGGTGCCACCTGTCAGCAATATATGCATGGCTGTGTCCTCGCAGAGTGCGGCGGTGGTCTATTTTTAACATCAAGGCACTTTTTTGACCCGACGCTCTCGGATAAACATAGGCCAACCTGACCGCCAAAGCGGAATAACCTTATACAGAATTTCTGGATTGTACAGGTTTGCCTGACAGCGTAGTCTGCTAACAGCAAGGTTTGAAGAGGCCATCATGACAGTACCTATTGCCATCATTGGGGCCGGTATCGCCGGCTTGTCAGCCGCCCAGGCGCTGCAAAAAGCGGGGCAATCCGTGCATCTGTTCGACAAAGGCCACGGCAGTGGTGGGCGCATGGCTAGCAAGCGCAGCGAGGCCGGCGCGCTGGACCTCGGCGCCCAGTATTTCACTGCCCGTGACCGCCGCTTCGTCGAGCAGGTGCAACAGTGGGTTGCCGCCGGCTGGGCCGAGCAGTGGAAGCCACAGCTGTACAACTACCGCGATGGCGAACTCACCCCCTCCCCTGACGAACAGACCCGCTGGGTGGGCGTGCCACGCATGAGCGCCATCACCCGTGGCCTGCTCAAGGATGTGACAGTTAACTTCGGCTGCCGCATCGCCGAGGTGTTCCGCGGCAAGCAGTACTGGCACCTGCAAGACACCGAAGGCTGCAGCCATGGCCCTTACAGCCGCGTGGTGATCGCCGTTCCGGCACCGCAGGCCACGCCACTGCTGGCCTCCACCCCGAAACTGGCGGCCGTGGCTGCGGGCGTGCAAATGGAGCCTGTCTGGGCGGTCGCCCTGGCCTTCCAGACACCTCTGGACACCCCGATGCAAGGCTGCTTCGTGCAGGACAACCCGCTTGACTGGCTGGCCCGTAACCGCAGCAAGCCCGGCCGCGATGAGCAACTCGATACCTGGGTGCTGCACGCCACCTCTGACTGGAGCCGGCAGCACATCGACCTGCCCAAGGAGCAAGTGATCGAACAGCTGTGGGGCGAATTTGCCGAGCTGGTCGGCTGCGTGGTGCCGGCGCCCACTTTCGCCCTGGCCCACCGCTGGCTCTATGCGCGCCCCAGCAGCAATCATGAGTGGGGCGCACTGGCCGATGCTGACCAAGGCTTGTACGCCTGCGGCGACTGGTGTCTGTCCGGGCGGGTAGAAGGCGCCTGGCTCAGCGGCCAGGAAGCGGCGCGACGGCTGCTCGAACACTTGGAGTGATGTAGCGTTATACACAAATTCTAGTTTGCATAACTTCCCGGCTGTGCTGGAATAAACTTGTACAAGATTTTATATTCGTACAAGTTTACCGGAGGCAGCCATGCACGATCCTTCAGCCCACAGCAAGCCGCGTATCGCCATCAGCGCCTGCCTGACCGGGCACAGCGTGCGTTACAACGGCGGCCATAAGGCCTCGGACCTGTGCCGTACGCAGCTTGATGCCCATTTCGATTGGCTACCGGTGTGCCCGGAAGTCGCCATCGGCCTGGGCATACCGCGCGACCCGATCCGCCTGGTGGGCAATCCGGAACGACCGGGAGTGGTCGGCACCCGCAACCCTGGTATGGACCTGACCGGCCCGCTACGCAACTATGGCGAGCAGATGGCCGCCGAACTCGACGGTATCTGCGGCTATATCTTCATGCAGAAATCGCCCTCCTGCGGCCTGGAGCGGGTCAAGGTGTATCAGGACAACGGCCACCCGGCCATCCAGGGGGGACGCGGCGTGTATGCCCAGGCCTTCTGCGCACAGCGCCCGGACCTGCCAGTAGAAGAAGAAGGTCGTCTGCATGACCCCGTGCTGCGCGAGAACTTCATCAGCCGCGTGTACGCCTACGCAGACTGGCAGCGCCTGCTGGCCGAGGGGCTTAGCCGCGGGGGCCTGGTGCGCTTTCATTCGCGCTACAAATACCTGGTGATGGCCAATAACCCCCAGGCATACCGCACCTTGGGCCGCCTGCTCGGCAGCATGAGCAAGGATGACGACCCACACAGCATCGGCCCACGCTACTTCAGTCAGCTGATGCAGGCCCTGCGCCGCTGTGCCAGCCGCGGCACCCACTGCAATGTGCTGCAGCACCTCAGCGGGTATTTCAAGGACAGCCTGACGCAACAGGACAAAGCCGAGTTGCAGACAATCATCAGCCAGTACCAGCAAGGCGTGGTGCCGCTGGTGGTACCGCTGACCCTGCTCAAGCACCATTTGCGCAAGCACCCCGACCCGTACCTGCTGCAACAGGCCTACCTGCAGCCGCATCCGGAAAGCCTGGGCCTGCGCAATGCAGTCTGAAACCTTGCTACCCATCGGTGAACTTGCCCGACGCACGGGCGTAAACCCGGTCACCCTGCGCGCCTGGGAGCGCCGGTATGGCCTGCTCAAGCCGCAGCGCACCGCCAAGGGGCATCGCCTGTATCCGCTGGACCAGGTTGATCGGGTCGAGGCAGTCCTTGGCTGGTTGCAGCGCGGGGCATCGGTCGGCCAAGTACGCGAGCTGCTCGACAAACCCTCCAGCACGCCCCCCAAAGGTGACTGGCAAGCCCGGCAATTCCAGCTGATCGAGGCCATCGCCAACCTGTCACAGCGCGCCCTTGACCAGCAGCTCAACCAGGCCATGGCCCTGTACCCGGCCGTTACCCTGTGCGAACAACTGCTGCTGCCGCTGCTCGACCTCCTCGACCTGCGCTGGCGCAATTACTTCAATGCGCAGCTGGAGCAGGTGTTTTTCCACAGCTGGCTACGCAGCAAGCTAGGTGCCCGCGTCTACCATGACAACCAGTTATTGCAGGGCCCTGCGGTGTTGCTGGTGGAAGACAGTGAACGTGCCTTCAGCGCCGGTTTATGGCTATGCGCCTGGCTGTTCACCAGTAACGGGTTCCCAGTCGAGGTACTGGAAAACCCCGTTGCTGGCCCGCACCTGCAACGCGCGGTCAGCACACTCAACCCCCGCGCCGTGCTCCTGCACCTGGGGCCGCGCATCGATGGCAAGGCACTGCAACGCACCCTGCACAACCTGCCCATGCCAATCCTGGCCGGCGGCCCGACGCTGTTGCTGCATGAAGCGCAGCTGCGTGCCCTCGAGCTGCCCAACCTCGCCCTGTTCGACACCCCGCAGGTGGCATTGCGCTTGCTTCAAGCCCCATGACCGCCAGCCTGTAGAGATGAATGCCCCATGCACCTGACCTGGCTGCGCAGCGACCTGCGCATCGATGACAACACCGCACTCAGCGCCGCCACCGAGCGCGGGCCGACCATTGCCCTGTGGCTGGTCAGCCCCGGGCAATGGCAAGCCCATGATGACGCCGCCTGTAAAGTCGATTTCTGGCTGCGCAACCTGCGCGACCTGCGCCAGTCGCTGGAAGGCCTGAACATCCCGCTGCTGATCCGCAAGATCGACACTTGGGACCAGGCACCACAAGCCGTGCTTGAGGTATGCCGCCAGCATCAGGTGCAAAGCGTGCACTGGAACGACGAGTACGGCATCAACGAGCAGCGCCGTGACGATGCCACCCGTGCCCTGCTGGAAAAGTCGGGCATTCAGGCCCACAGCCACCTCGACCAGCTGTTCTTCCGCCCGGGCACCATCCTGACCCGCAGTGGCGACTACTTCCAGGTTTTCAGCCAGTTCAAGAAAACCTGCCTGGAGCACCTGCACCGCAGCCTGCCTGCCCTGGCTCATCGGGTGAAGCGTCAGGCACCGCTGCACATCCCTGCCGACCCAATACCGCAACACGTGGACGGTTTTGAAACACCCGCGCGCGCCTTGCGTGACCATTGGCCGGCGGGTGAAGCCGAGGCGCAGGCGCGGCTGTCCCGCTTTCTCGACGAAACCATCGATGACTACCAGCAACTGCGTGACCTCCCCGCCAAACCGGGTACCAGCCAGCTTTCGACCTACCTGGCCGCCGGCGTGATCTCGCCACGGCAGTGCCTGCACGGGGCACTGGCCAGCAACCGGGGTGAGTTCGACAGTGGCAGTACCGGCGTGCAGACCTGGATCAACGAGCTGCTCTGGCGCGAATTCTACAAGCACATCCTCAGCGGTTATCCACAGGTCTCGCGCCACCGCGCCTTCCGCGCCCAGACCGAAGCCCTGCCCTGGCGCGATGCACCGGCCGACCTCGAAGCCTGGGAACAGGGGCGCACGGGTTTCCCGATTATCGACGCCGCCATGCGCCAGTTGCTGCACACCGGATGGATGCATAACCGGCTGCGCATGGTCGTGGCCATGTTCCTCAGCAAGAACCTGTTGATTGACTGGCGCAAGGGCGAGCGGCACTTCATGCGCCACCTGATAGACGGTGACCTGGCTGCCAACAATGGCGGCTGGCAGTGGAGCGCGTCCACCGGTACCGACGCAGTGCCCTATTTCCGCATCTTCAACCCGATTTCACAGTCTCAACGTTTCGACCCTCAAGGGCATTTCATTCGGCACTGGCTGCCGGAGCTACGTGACATAAGCGAGAAAACTATCCATGAACCGATGAAATCCACGGATCTATTTGCTAATAATTTGTATCAAAGTCCTATGGTCGATCTCAGCAGCAGTCGCCAGCGTGCACTGGAAGCCTTCAAGGCCCTTCCACGTCGGCAGGATTAGAGGACAACGTCTTGACTGACTCACGAAGTTTTTGGGTTACGGGCGCCAGCAATGGACTAGGTCTGGCTTTGGTGGAACGCTTGCTCGAACAGGGCCATCGCGTTGCCGCCAGTGCTAAGGAAAGCGATGAATTGAATAGGTTGGCAGCGCAACATGGTCGGCGTTTTTTGCGCCTGCCGTGGCGGCTGCATGCCGAACCCGATGCAGCCGATGCCTGCCAGCAGATATGCCATGCCTGGGGCTCGCTGGATGGCTTAATCATCAATGCCGGTACCAGTGATTACCTGCCGGACGATGTAGCAGATAGCGAGCTGTTCGAGGCGATAGCCTCTACCAACCAGCTGGCAGGTGAGCTGTGCCTGACCAAAGCGCTGCCTTTGCTGGCCAAGGGCGATTCGCCGCAGGTGATGGCATTGTTCAACCGTTATTCAGCGTTGCAACTGTATGCACCGACACAGGTCATTGCGGGCTGGAACAACCTGCCGCAATGGATGCGTGAGCAACGCAAGCCTCTGAAGGAGCTGGGAATCGGGCTGACTGTAGTGGCGCCACAGTCGCTGAAGGTGACGGTGACATCGGTGCAGGCGATACCGGAGCAATGGACGCCACAGAGTGTTGCACAAGAGTTGCTGCGTCGGTGGCCGCAGGGGGAACCGGAACTGATCCTGGAAACCCTGGACGTCAGTAGCCTGTGGCCGTTGACGCGCTAATACCTGAAAACAGGGTTAGCTTCTTCGCGGGCGCGCCCGCTCCCACAGGAATACCCAGATCTTTAATGCTGCGGTATCCCTGTAGGAGCGGGTTCATCGAAGCGTCGAACCGCCGCGAAGACCCAGGCGCAGGTGAACTCAGAGTGCCATGCGGTAATGGAGGCTGTAGCTCTCCACACCATCGTTGGGCTGTTTGATACCCGCGTTGGAGTAGTGGATCGCCCGCACTCCGATCTCATGCCCGCCGGCAAAGCGCAAACCGAAGCCGATCCGGTCCTCGAACTGGAATGCCGAGCCTAGCTCGTTACTTTCCAGCTCGGTGCTGGAAAACGCCGCCACACCGATCCCCGCCTCGATGTAGGGCTTCACCGACTCCCCGGCAAATTCATAGACGAAGACTGGCGCAAACGACAGGCTATGGTTGCTCGCCGTCTCGTCACCATCCCAATAGGTGTAGGCCCCATCCCAGTAGCCGGTCAGCCGACCAACGCTGGTCTGCCACCAGCTCGCATCCCAGTTCGATTGCAGCCCTAATCGGTAGACCATGGTCGAGTCACCGGTTTGCCCTACCGAAAACGAAACGTCGGCAGCCTGTGCCGACATCGCTTGCCCCAAGGTAAAGGCAGCAGCCGCCGCCAAGCCAAGCAGTTTCCTCATAAGAAACATCCTTCTTCCTGATGCTGTTATTAGTGTCCGCCTCAAGCAGGCAAGCGGTAGAAAGCGGAAGTGGAACGATAGTTCAGCTGTCTTTCACGTTTTTTTCACAACGCAAAGCTTTGCACATCGTCGGACTTATGCCACAGCACAGGTAGGATTTTTCTGAGATTTTCTGGATCAGCACTGGTCCAGAAGCGGGCATCGCCCGCCGGGCCTTCGGCCAACAGATCATTGGCACTCAGCAGCCGCTGCAGTTGGCGCGCCACAGCGGCGCCGGTGTCGATGATAGCCACGTCCGCTGGCACCAGGTCGGCCAGTAACGGACGCAGGAAGGGGTAATGGGTGCAACCGAGGATCAGCGTGTCGCAGCCGGCGGCCAGCAACGGCTGCACATAGCCAAGCAGCATCTGGCGCAGCGCCAGGCTGGTCAGGTCGCCGGTTTCGATCAGCTCGACCAGCCCCGGGCAAGGCTGGGTGATGACCTGTACGTCGTTGGCGAAGCGGTCGAGCAAGGCTGCGAACTTGGCGCTCTGCAAAGTACCTGTGGTTGCCAGTACACCGACTACACCCGACCGGGTAGCGGCCGCCGCAGGCTTTACGGCCGGTTCCATACCCACCAGCGGCCAGGTTGGGTACAGCTCGCGCAAGTCAGCGACCGCCGCCACCGTGGCGGTGTTGCACGCCAGGACCATGGCCTTGGCGCCTTGTGCATGGAAGAACGCGGCAATACGCCGGCAGCGTTCACGGATGTAGTCTGGCGACTTCTCGCCATAAGGCACATGGCCGCAGTCAGCCACGTACAGCAGCGTCTCGTTGGGCAGCAGGCGCTGGATCTCGGCGAGCACCGACAAACCGCCGACCCCCGAGTCCATCACGCCGACCGGCGCCGAGCGCTCAGCCATCGCGCTTGCCGCAAACAGTACAGGCCGGGTCACGCTTGACCCGCAACTCGCGAATGCGGGTGCCGAGGGCATCGATCAGCAGCAGGCGGCCAACCAGGGGCTCGCCGAACCCGGCCAGCAGCTTCATCGCCTCCAGCGCCTGCAGGCTGCCCACCAGGCCCACCAGCGGCCCGATAACGCCCGCTTCGCTGCAGGTCAGCTCATCTTCACTGCCATGCCCATACAAACAGTGGTAGCAGGGGCTGTAGTCGCGCCGAGGGTCGAACACCGACAGCTGCCCTTCCAGGCGGATCGCCGCGCCGCTTACCAGCGGTTTGCAAGCAGCCACACAGGCAGCGTTGACCGCTTCACGGGTAGCGAAATTGTCGGAGCAATCCAGCACCAGGTCGACCGCCGCCACAGCAGCGGCCAGCGAGTCTTCATCCAGGGCCTGGCGATGGGCGACCAGGCCGATCTCCGGGTTGATCGCCTGCAAACGCTGCAAGGCCGAATCGACCTTGCTCATGCCGACGCTGGCACTGTCGTGAATCACCTGGCGTTGCAGGTTGGTCAGGTCGACGGTGTCGAAGTCGGCCAAATGCAGCTCACCGACCCCGGCGGCAGCCAGGTACAGCGCAACCGGCGAGCCCAGGCCGCCGAGCCCTACGATCAGGGCCTTGCTCTGCTTGAGCCGCAACTGGCCGTCGATGTCGATCTGGGCCAGCAATACCTGCCGGCTGTAACGCAACAGTTCCTCATCACTCAGCATGGCAGGCGCCCCAGGGTAATGCGTTCATGGCCACCCAGGTCCGTGCGGCTGGCAACCTCGATAAAACCTTGCTCAGCCAGCAAGGCGCGTACTGAAGCTGCCTGGTCGTAACCATGCTCCAGCAGCAACCAGCCACCCGGCAGCAGGTGCGCTGGGGCCTGGGCCGCGATCACGCGCAGGTCGTCCAGGCCATCGGCGCCGGCCACCAGCGCACTGCTGGGCTCGAAGCGCACGTCACCGGCCACCAGGTGCGGGTCGGCGGCGGCGATGTAGGGCGGGTTGCTGACAATCAGGTCGAAACGCTCGCCGGCCAGGCTGTCGAACCAGTGGCTTACCCGCACCTGGGCGTTGCCCAGGCCCAGGCGCTGGCGGTTGCGCTCGGCCAGGGCAGCGGCCTCCTCCACCCGGTCAACCGCAGTTACCTGCCAGGCCGGGCGATCGCTGGCCAGGGCCAGGGCAATTGCACCGGTACCGGTGCCCAGGTCGAGGACCTTGGCTGGCGAGGCGGGTTGCAGCTCGAGGGCCGTCTCGACCAACAGTTCGGTATCCGGCCGCGGGATCAGGGTATGCGGCGCCACTTCCAGGTCGATCTTCCAGAAGCCCTGCTGCCCGAGGATGTAGGCGACCGGCTCGCCGCCACGGCGGCGCTGCAGGTAATCGGCGTAGGTCTGGGCATCCTCGCTGCTGACAATTCGCTCGGGCCAGGTGTGCAGGTAGCTGCGCGATTTGCCGATGGCAGCAGCCAGCAGCAATTCGGCATCCAGCCGCTCGGTGGGCGATTCGGGCAGCTGCGCGTTGCGCAGCAAGCTGGCGATGATGGTCATCAGTCCCCCAGGGCAGCCAGTTGATCGGCCTGGTATTCGGCCAGCAGCGGTTCGATCACTGCGTCCACGCCACCGCTGAGGATGTCGTCCAGCGAGTACAAGGTCAGGTTGATACGGTGATCGGTCACCCGGCCCTGTGGATAATTGTAGGTGCGGATGCGCTCGGAACGGTCACCGGAGCCCACCAGCAGCTTGCGCTCGCTGGCGATGGCGTTCTGTGCTGCGCTGGTCTGCATGTCGTTGAGCTTGGCCGACAGCCAGGACATGGCACGGGCGCGGTTCTTGTGCTGCGACCGCTCTTCCTGGCATTCGACCACGATACCGGTGGGCAAGTGGGTGATACGGATTGCCGAGTCGGTCTTGTTCACGTGCTGGCCACCGGCGCCAGATGCGCGGTAGGTGTCCACGCGCAGGTCTGCCGGGTTGATTTCGATGGCGGCTTGTTCGTCCGGTTCGGGCAGCACCGCCACCGTGCACGCGGAAGTGTGCACGCGGCCCTGGGATTCGGTTTCGGGCACGCGCTGGACGCGGTGCGCGCCAGACTCGAACTTGAGCTTGCCGTAGACGTTCTCACCCTCGACCCGGGCGATGATTTCCTTGTAGCCGCCGTGCTCGCCTTCGTTCTCGGACAGGATCTCCAGGCGCCAGCCGCGTTTTTCGGCGTAGCGCGAATACATGCGGAACAGGTCGCCGGAGAAGATCGCCGCCTCGTCGCCACCAGTGCCAGCGCGGATTTCGAGGAACACGTTGCGGCCGTCGTTGGGGTCTTTGGGCAGCAGCATGCGTTGCAGCTTCGCCTCCAGCGTCAGCAGCTGCTCCTTGGCTTCACGCACTTCTTCCACGGCCATTTCGCGCAGGTCCGGGTCGCTGTCCTTGAGCAGCGCCTGGGCACCTTCAAGGTCGCCCTGGACTTTGCACCACTCTTTATAAGCAGCGTAGACCGGCTCGACCTCGGCGTATTCACGGGAATACGCGCGAAAGCGCGTCTGGTCGGAAATGACCTCGGCATCACCAAGCAGTGCGGTGAGCTCTTCGAAGCGGTCCTGGAGGATATCCAGTTTGTTCAGCAGCGACGCTTTCATTGCGGGGATTTGTCCGTGGAGCCCTCGTTGAGGGCAAAGAGTTCCTGGGCCATGGCCAGCGCATCAAGGCGGCCCTCGGCCGAGAGCTTTTTCAACTGCACGCTGGGTGCATGCAGGAGTTTGTTGGTCAGCCCCCGGGCCAGCTGTGCCATCACGTCCTCGGGGTTGCCGCCGTTGGCCAGCAGGCGCAGGGCCTTTTGCAGTTCGTCGTCGCGCAGGCGCTCGCTCTGCTGGCGGTAGGCCTTGAGCACGTCCACCGCCGCCAGTTCGCGCAAGCGCACCATGAAATCTTCGGCGCCCACCGATACCAGCTCTTCGGCAGCCTGGGCGGCGCCCTGGCGGCTCTTGAGGTTTTCCGCCACCACGTCGTGCAAGTCGTCGACAGTGTACAGGTAGACGTCGTCCAGCTCGCCGACTTCCGGTTCGATGTCGCGCGGTACGGCGATGTCGACCATGAAGATCGGCTTGTGCCGGCGCTGTTTCAGCGCACTCTCGACCGCGCCCTTGCCCAGGATTGGCAGTTGGCTGGCGGTGGAGCTGATGACGATGTCGCTGTTGGCCAGTTCCTGGGGGATGTCGGCCAGCAGTACCGCGTGTGCACCAAACTGCTCGGCCAGGGTACTGGCCCGCTCCAGGGTACGGTTGGCCACGACGATACGCCGCACGCCTTGCTCATGCAGGTGGCGGGCGACCAGGGTGATGGTTTCGCCGGCGCCGATCAACAAGGCCTGGCTTCGGCCCAGGTCGCTGAAGATCTGTTTGGCCAGGCTGACCGCGGCAAACGCCACCGATACCGGGTTTTCACCGATGGCGGTGTCGGTACGCACCTGCTTGGCAGCGCTGAAGGTGGCCTGGAACAGGCGCCCGAGCAGCGGGCCGACGGTGCCGGCTTCGCGCGCCACGGCGTAGGCGGACTTCATCTGGCCGAGGATCTGCGGCTCGCCGAGCACCAGCGAGTCCAGGCCCGAAGCCACGCGCATCATGTGCTTCACGGCGTCGTGCTCTTCATGCACGTAGGCACTGGCGCGCAGCTCGTCCAGGCTGAGGCGGTGGTAGTCTGCCAGCCATTGCAGCACGGCGTCGGCGGACAGGTGGTCCTGCTCTATATAGAGCTCGCTACGGTTGCAGGTCGACAGGATCGCCGCTTCGCGGCTGGACGTCAGTCGGCAGAGCTGCTGCAGGGCGTCTACCAGCTGCTCTGGGGTAAACGCCACGCGCTCGCGTACGTCTACCGAGGCAGTCTTATGGTTGATACCAAGTGCAAGAAAGGCCATGCAAGGTCGCTGGTTGTGACGGGAAGCCGATAATTGTCCTCTTTCGCAGGTTTTAGAACAACCACCGTTCGCTATTGCGCTGATAGCGCTGCGGCTATCGCCGCTCGCGGGCCAGCATGAGCGTCGATTTCAGCTTTCACTCCCGCTTTTGATCTGGCGTTTGATCTGGCTTTTGATCTGGCCTTTGATCTTCGCGACTTCAGGAGGCCGAACGCAGGCCTTGCGAAGGGAGGTGACGGGCATGGATGCCCGTCAAGCGCTGGGCCCCAGGATGGGGCCTGCAGCGCGGTCCTCCCGGGAGCGAGGCCGGAGTGAGGGAACCCCGGAGCGCAGCGCAGGGGCCGGATGATCGGAGCGCAGCGTTTTTTGGTTACTTTTTGTCGCGTGTAGAGACCGTACACGTGTCCACCATGTGTCCGGTCTCTACAGTCGCGCTTGACAAAAAGTGACTCGCCGTAAGGGCGAAAAGGTGAGTCAGCGTCGGCATCGCAAACGGACTGTTCGCTGCACCAAAACACCCAGAACCGCTTTCCGCTTCGTGCGATGTGGGCCCTAACACAGTGTAGACATTCGTTCGCGCAGGTGGCGCTGAGTCACCTTTCCGCCCTTCCGGCGGGTTACTTTGGTCTTGGCCAAAGTAACCAAAGCCGTCCGCTCCCATCATCCGGCCCCTGCGCTGCGCTCCGGGGTCCCCTCGCTCCGGGCTTGCTCCCGGGAGGACCGCGCTGCAGGCCCCATCCTGGGGCCCAGCGCTTGACGGGCATCCATGCCCGTCACCTCCCTCCGCAAGCCCTGTGCTCGGCCTCCTGAAGTCGCAATCTGCGTCGCCTGAGCTATCGCGCGCTTAGAAGCAAGAGCAAGAGCAAGAGCAAGAGCAAGAGCCGGACCGGAGCCGGAGCCGGAGCCGGAGCCCTGGGCATTGTGGCAAGCCTGGGGCGAACCCTGCGCGCGCTGCGCGGTCTGCATGTGCTAAGCGTAGCTTCATACCTTCGCAGGTGGGTTTTGCCCCCGCGCTTGTGTCATCATGCTCCGACCGCCGGTGAGTCCTCCTATAAGCCTTTCTATGAACAAACCATACGCATTGCTGCTTGCCTTCGCCCTGCTCCAGGGCTGCCAGAGCCTGGCCCCGCAAAAGGCCGAGCCTCCCGTCGCCGAAACCGGCAAGGGCGAGGCGGAAAAGCCCGTGGTGTATGGCTCGTTCAAGCAGGACACGCTGTATAGCCTGCTGGTCGCGGAACTGGCCGGCCAGCGCAACCGCTTCGACATCGCCCTGGCCAACTACACCGACCAGGCAGCAAAAACCCAGGACCCCGGGGTTTCCGAGCGCGCCTACCGCATTGCCGAATACCTCGGCGCCGACGAGCCAGCGTTGGACAACGCACTGGTCTGGGCCCGCAACGACCCGCAGAACCTCGACGCCCAGCGCGCCGCCGCCATCCAGCTGGCCCGCGCCGGCCGCTATGACGACTCCATGGCCTACATGGAAAAGGTGCTGCAAGGCCAAGGCGACACCCACTTCGACTTCCTCGCCCTGTCCGCCGCCGAAACCGACCAGAGCACCCGCGACGGCCTGCTGCAAAGCTTCGAGCGCCTGCTGGTGAAATACCCCGACAATGGCCAGCTGGTGTTCGGAAAGGCCCTGCTGCTGAACCAGGACGGCAAGGCCGAAGAGGCGCTGGAACTGCTCGAATCGCACCCGTCGCAAAACGGCGAAATTGCCCCGATCCTGCTGCGCGCCCGCCTGCTGCAAGCCCTGGACCGCGGCCCCGAGGCACTGCCCCTGCTGCGCGGTGCAATTCGCGACAACCCGGATGACAAGCGCCTGCGCCTGACCTACGCCCGCACCCTGGTCGAGCAGGACCGCATCGCTGACGCCAAGGGCGAGTTCCTCAGCCTGGTCCAGCAATACCCCGACGATGACGAGCTGCGTTACTCACTGGCCCTGGTGTGCCTGGAAAACAAAGACTGGGATGAAGCCGAAGGCTACCTGCAGGAGCTGGTCGAGCGCGACAGCAACGTTGACGCCGCACACCTGAACCTGGGCCGCATCCGCGAAGAACGCCACGACCCCGCTGGGGCCCTGCGCGAGTACGCCCTGGTCGGCCCTGGCCCCGATTACCTGCCGGCGCAGCTGCGCCAGGCCGACATCCTGATTGCCAACGGCCGCGGCACCGAGGCCTCGCGCCTGCTCGCCGAGGCCCGCGAAGCCCAGCCGGACTACGCCATCCAGCTGTTCCTGATCGAATCGGAAAGCTATAGCAACAACAACAAGGACGCCCAGGCCAGCCAGGTGCTGCAGCAAGCCATCCAGCGCTACCCGGACGACCTCAACCTGCTGTACACCCGCGCCATGCTGGCCGAAAAGCGTGACGACCTTGGCCAGCTGGAAAAAGACCTGCGCGCCATCATCGCCCGCGAACCAGAAAACGCCATGGCCCTGAACGCCCTGGGCTACACCCTGGCCGACCGCACCACGCGCTACACCGAAGCCAAGGCGCTGATCGACAAGGCCCACCAGCTGACTCCGGACGACCCGGCGGTACTCGACAGCCTGGGCTGGGTCAATTACCGCCTGGGCAACCTCGACGAGGCTGAAACCTACCTGCGCCAAGCCTTTGCCAACTTCCCCGACCACGAAGTGGCTGCCCACCTGGGCGAAGTGCTGTGGGCCAACGGCAAGCGCCGCGAAGCCCGCCAGGTATGGGCCAAAGGCTTCGAAGCCCAGGCCGACAGCCCCATCCTGCGCAAGACCCTCCTGCGCCTGACCGGATCCGAGACCCTTTAACGCCATGTTTTTGCGCCATTGCATCACCATCACCCTGATCGCCCTGCTGGCCGGCTGTGCCGGCTTCGGTAGCCGCGAGGCCCTGCAAGGTCACGGCGACCCACAACAGTGGCGGGCCCATAAAGAGCAGTTGAGCAGCCTTGATGGCTGGCAGATCAACGGCAAGGTCGGCATCCGCGCCCCGCGCGACTCCGGCAGCGGCACGCTGTTCTGGCTGCAGCGCCAGGACTATTACGACATTCGCCTGGCTGGCCCGCTCGGCCGTGGTGCCGCACGCCTGACCGGCCGCCCCGGCGGCGTGGTACTGGAAGTGGCCAACCAGGGCCGCTTTGAGGCCACCAGCCCGGAAGCCCTGCTGGAAGAGCAGCTTGGCTGGCAGCTGCCCGTGTCGCACCTGGTCTGGTGGGTGCGCGGCCTGCCCGCCCCCGACAGCAAGAGCAAGCTGACCCTGGACGGCGACAGCCGCCTGGCCAGCCTCGAGCAGGATGGCTGGCAGGTGCAGTACCTGAGCTACACCGAGCAGAATGGCTACTGGTTGCCCGAGCGCCTGAAACTGCACGGCAAGGACCTGGACGTGACCCTGGTGGTCAAGGACTGGCAGCCACGCCAGCTGGGGCACTGATTTCATGCACACGCTCACCCTGCCCGCCCCGGCCAAGCTCAACCTGTGGCTGCATATCATCGGCCGCCGCGCGGATGGCTATCACGAGCTGGAAACCGTGTTCCAGTTTCTCGACCATGGCGACGAACTGAGTTTCGCCGTACGTGACGATGGCGTGATCCGCCTGCACACCGAGATCGAGGCCGTACCGCACGACAGCAACCTGATCGTGCGCGCCGCACGCAAGTTGCAGGAACAGTCCGGCAGCCCGTTGGGTGCCGACATCTGGCTGACCAAGGTGCTGCCCATGGGTGGCGGCATCGGCGGCGGCAGCTCGGATGCCGCTACCACCCTGCTGGCCCTGGCCCACCTGTGGCAACTGGACTGGGACGAAGACCGCCTGGCTGCACTGGGCCTGAGCCTGGGCGCCGACGTACCGGTATTCGTGCGCGGCCATGCGGCGTTCGCCCAAGGCGTGGGCGAACAGCTGACCCCGGTCGACCCGCAAGAGCCTTGGTATGTCGTGCTGGTGCCGCAAGTGTCTGTCAGCACAGTAGAAATTTTTTCACATCCACAGTTGACACGTGATTCCCTCCCCCTTAATATGCGCCCCGTTCCCGAGGGAAACAGTCGAAATGACTGCCAACCGGTGGTAGAGCAGAGTTACCCAGAAGTTCGCAATGCGTTGAATTCACTGGGTAAATTCACTGAGGCTCGACTAACCGGCACTGGAAGTTGTGTGTTTGGGGCCTTCCCAAGCAAAGCCGAAGCTGATAAAGTTCTGGCCCTTCTTTCAGCGACCCAAACAGGGTTTGTGGCGAAAGGAAGCAATATTTCGATGTTGCATCGCAAGCTGCAAAGTCTGGTCAAGAAGTCGAGCGCATAGGCGTTCGCAGCAACAGATACAGGGGCGTCGCCAAGCGGTAAGGCAGCAGGTTTTGATCCTGCCATGCGTTGGTTCGAATCCAGCCGCCCCTGCCATTTTCCTTATACTCATCCAGGTATACCCTCAGCCTTCAGGTACTGCGCGTGTCCAAGATGATGGTCTTTACGGGGAACGCTAACCCCGATCTGGCTCGGCGTGTCGTACGTCAGCTGCATATCCCTCTCGGTGACGTCTCTGTCGGTAAATTCTCCGACGGCGAGATCAGCACTGAGATCAATGAAAATGTTCGCGGTAAAGACGTTTTCATTATTCAGCCGACTTGTGCCCCGACCAACGATAACCTGATGGAACTGGTAGTGATGGCCGATGCCTTCCGCCGCTCCTCAGCATCCCGAATCACCGCCGTGATTCCTTACTTCGGATATGCCCGCCAGGACCGCCGTCCGCGTTCGGCACGTGTAGCCATCAGCGCCAAAGTTGTCGCTGACATGCTCACTGTCGTGGGTATCGACCGTGTTCTCACTGTCGACCTGCACGCTGACCAGATCCAAGGCTTCTTCGATATCCCCGTCGACAACATCTACGGCTCGCCCGTACTTGTCGACGACATCGAAGACCAGCGTTTCGAGAACCTGATGATCGTCTCCCCGGACATTGGTGGTGTCGTGCGCGCACGTGCCGTTGCCAAGTCCCTGGGCGTCGACCTGGGTATCATCGACAAACGCCGCGAGAAGGCTAACCACTCCGAGGTCATGCACATCATCGGCGACGTCGAAGGGCGCACTTGCATCCTGGTAGACGACATGGTCGACACCGCCGGCACCCTGTGCCATGCGGCCAAAGCCCTGAAAGAGCACGGCGCTGCCAAGGTTTACGCCTACTGCACGCACCCTGTCCTGTCGGGCCGCGCGATCGAGAACATCGAGAAGTCGGTACTGGACGAGCTGGTGGTGACCAACACCGTTCCGCTGTCCGCCGCTGCTCAAGCCTGTGACCGTATCCGCCAGTTGGATATCGCACCGGTTGTGGCTGAAGCGGTCCGCCGCATCAGCAACGAAGAATCGATCAGCGCGATGTTCCGCTAAGCGGAACGCGTGTTGATGTGAAGCGCCCCGCCCCAACATGTGTTGGGGCGGGGCTTTTTTGCCATCCCCGTTGGCGCTGGTCGCAAACGCCCTCGGGGGGCTATTTTGGAGAAACAAAATGACTGATTTTATTCTGAACGCCCAAGCGCGTACTGACCTGGGGAAAGGTGCGAGCCGCCGCCTGCGTCATGCGCTGAGCATTCCTGCCGTTGTCTACGGTGGTGACAAAGAAGCTCAATCCCTGACCATCCTGGCCAAGGAAATCACCAAGCTGTTCGAAGACGAAGCTGCCTTCAGCCACGTGATCGAGCTGAACGTTGACGGCGTCAAGCAAAACGTCATCGTCAAGGCCATGCAGCGTCACCCTGCCAAGCAGTTCATCATGCACGCTGACTTCATCCGCGTCGTTGCTGGCCAGAAGCTGACCGCTGTTGTTCCAGTGCACTTCATCAACGAAGAAGCACCGGTCAAGAAAGGCGGCGAGATCTCGCACGTTGAATCGCAGATCGAAGTTTCCTGCGAAGCCAAAGACCTGCCTGAATTCATCGAAGTTGACCTGGCCAACGCTGAAATCGGCACCATCATCCACCTGTCGGACCTGAAAGCTCCGAAAGGCGTAGAGTTCGTAGCTCTGGCCCACGGTGATGACAAAGCTGTTGCCAACGTTCACGCTCCACGCGTTGCTCCAGAAGCAGAAGGCGCTGCCGAGTAATCCACTCGCACGCCGGCGTTGATCGGGTTACAGTGCCGCGCGCACTGTAACCCACCAACTCCAAGGAAGAGCCCCTGACGTGACCGCCATCCAGTTGATCGTTGGCCTGGGTAACCCCGGCCCCGAATACGAACAGACCCGGCATAACGCAGGGGCTCTTTTCGTTGAACGCATTGCCAGCGCACAGCGTGTTTCGCTCGCCGCTGACAAAAAGTATTTCGGCCTGACGGCTAAATTCAGCCATCAGGGCAACGACGTTCGTTTGTTGATCCCCACCACCTACATGAACCGCAGCGGCCAGTCCGTGGCGGCCTTGGCCAATTTCTTCCGCATCAAGCCGGAAGCAATCCTGGTGGCGCACGACGAACTCGACCTGCCTCCGGGCGTTGCCAAGCTCAAGCGCGGCGGCGGCCATGGTGGGCACAACGGTCTGCGCGACATCATCGCGCAGCTCGGCAACCAGAACGACTTCCACCGCCTGCGGCTTGGCATTGGCCACCCGGGCGACGCCAAACTGGTCTCCAACTTCGTCCTGGGCCGCGCGCCGCGCGCCGAGCAGGAGAAGCTCGACGCCAGCATCGATTTTGCCCTCGGCGTGCTGCCGGACGTGCTTGCCGGCGATTTCGCCAAGGCGATGCGCGAGCTGCACAGCCAGAAGGCCTGAATTCCTTTAGAGAGGGGAATACCCATGGGTTTCAATTGCGGCATCGTCGGCCTGCCCAACGTCGGCAAGTCCACCCTGTTCAACGCCCTGACCAAGTCTGGCATCGCGGCGGAGAACTTCCCTTTCTGCACCATCGAGCCAAACAGCGGCATCGTGCCGATGCCCGATGCTCGTCTGGCTGCGCTGGCTGAAATCGTCAAGCCAAACCGCATCCTGCCGACCACCATGGAATTCGTCGACATCGCCGGCCTGGTTGCCGGTGCCTCGAAAGGCGAAGGCCTGGGCAACAAGTTCCTCGCCAACATCCGCGAGACCGACGCCATTGCCCACGTGGTGCGCTGCTTCGAAGACGAAAACGTGATCCACGTTTCCAACAGTGTCGACCCCAAGCGTGACATCGAGATCATCGACCTCGAACTGATCTTCGCCGACCTCGACAGCTGCGAAAAGCAACTGCAGAAGGTAGCCCGCAACGCCAAGGGCGGCGACAAGGAAGCCCTGGCGCAAAAGGCCATACTGGAAAAGCTGATCCCGCACTTTACCGAAGGCAAGCCTGCGCGCAGCCTGATGAAGAACATGGCTGACGACGAAAAGGCCGTCATTCGTGGCTTCCACCTGCTGACCAGCAAGCCGGTAATGTACATCGCCAACGTTGCCGAAGACGGCTTCGACAACAACCCGCACCTGGACGTGGTCAAGGCCATTGCCGAGGAAGAAGGCGCGGTGGTTGTACCGGTGTGCAACAAGATCGAAGCAGAAATCGCCGAACTGGACGACGGCGAAGAGAAGGACATGTTCCTCGAGGCCCTGGGCCTGGAAGAGCCTGGCCTGAACCGCGTGATCCGCGCCGGTTACGAGCTGCTGAACCTGCAAACCTACTTCACTGCCGGCGTGCAGGAAGTGCGTGCCTGGACGGTTCGCATCGGTGCCACCGCACCGCAAGCGGCCGGGGTTATCCACACCGACTTCGAAAAAGGCTTCATCCGCGCTGAAGTGGTGGCCTATGACGATTTCATCCAGTTCAAGGGTGAAAGCGGTGCCAAGGAAGCCGGCAAATGGCGCCTGGAAGGCAAGGATTACATCGTCAAGGACGGCGACGTGATGCACTTCCGCTTCAACGTCTAAGCGTTGGCCTGCAGTACACAAACCCCCTGAGGCTCGCACCTCAGGGGGTTTTGTTTTTCCCGGACATGCACGCATGCCATCACACGTGACTTGATCTCTCGCATATGAAGCAAGATCACAAATGATGTGCCTGGCCACTGGATACTCACCTCGCGCCATATCCCGCAAAGTAGTGGCCGTAGACGCAGCCCCAGGCGTCTCACCGGGCCACAATCATAACCTCCAGCCCGGCCGCCTCCCCCGCCCGCACAAAAACCAGAACTCCGGCGAAGGCACCCTTTCGTCTTGCGATCCCCAAATCCGGAGTACTGAACATGAGCAGATCCAGCACCGGGCTGCATCCCGGCATCCTCACTCTGGCTATCACCGCTTTCGCAATCGGTGTTGCCGAGTTCATCATCGTCGGTATTCTGCCGTCGATCTCTACCGCCTTTTCCATCTCCCTCGCTAGTGCCGGCAGCCTGGTAGGGCTATATGCCCTGGCCTTGGCCATCGGTACGCCGTTCATCGTCATCGGCCTGGGCCGTTTCCCGAAAAAAACCGTGCTGATGATGTTGATCGGCGTATTCCTGCTGGGGAACCTGGTGTCAGCCTTGGCGCCGAACTACCCGATCTTGTTGGTGGGTCGGATCATCACTGCGCTGGCGCATGGCAGCTTCTTCGCTATCGGCGCTACAGTGGCCGCGAGCCTGGCACGGGAAGGCCAGGCCAGCAAGGCGATTGCGGTGATGTTTGCAGGCCTTACCCTGGCGATGGTCATCGGTGTGCCGCTGGGCAGCTACCTGGGCAACGCCCTTGGCTGGCGCCTGCCGTTCTATGCCGTGGCGTTGCTTGCCCTGCTGGCGCTGCTGGCCACCGCGCTCTGGCTGCCCCGGCAGCCCGCCGACAAGACGGGCAATGCCTTGGGCCAGTTAGCTGCGCTACGCAGCCCGGCGATCTGGGCAATGATGTCGGTGACGATCCTGGGCTTCGGCGCCAGCTTCTCGGCGTTTACCTTCATCACGCCAATCCTGACAGACATCACCGGGTTCTCGACCTCCAGCGCCAGCGTGCTGCTACTGGTATTCGGCGTAGCAACCATGATCGGCAACCTGCTCGGTGGCCGGTTGTCCGATAGCCTGGGCTGGGAACGCACCCTGCGTCTGCTGTTTGGCGCATTGGCCCTGACGCTGGTAGCCGTGGCGCTGTCGCTGCAGTACAAAGCGCTGATGGTGGTTACCCTGTTTGTCTGGGGCATCGTCGCTTTCGGCATGACGCCAGCGTTTCAGACCGGCATGTTGTCCACTGCCCGGTTGCATACACCCAAGGCCGTGGACTTTGCCTCCGGGTTGAATATCTCTGCATTCAACCTTGGCATCACCCTGGGGGAACGGGCCGGTAGCGTGCTGGTGGAAAACGGCCAGCTGGCGCTGACCCCCTGGGTAGGTGTAGCTGCGGCCTTGCTGGTGAACCTGCCGCTGGCCTGGTTGCTGTGGCGCCGCAAGGTGACCACGGCGACCTGCTGATCGACGGTGCCTGATTCGCTCTGCTCCAGCGAGGTGTTGTATGCCGGCTGGAGCAAGAGCAAGCACCAGGAAGCTGAGAACAGCCATGACGCAACAGGCCGCAACCGCAGTCAAAGTATGCTGCGAATAGTCCCGCCTTCCACGCGCATGGCCATACCATTGAGCGCCGGGGACGCTGCCAGGTGCACCACACTGCGGGCCACCTCCTCCGGCTCGATCATGCGGCGGATAAGTGAGGTGGGCTCGGTCTGGTCAAAGTAGTCGGCCACCACCTGCTGCGGGCTGATGCCTTTCTCCTCGGCGATCTCGGCATGATAACGACGTACCGCCTCAGTACTGGTGGGCCCTGGCAGGATGCTGTTGACTCGCACCGCACTCCCCTTGGTCAGTTCGGCCAAGGCCCGGGATATGCCTAGCAGGCAGGACTTCATGGCACCGTAGTGGACCATCCACGGCTGGGGCTTGACGCCCGACTCACTGCTGATGAACACCACCGATCCCTCTCCCGCTGCCAGCATGTCGGGCAGCACCAGGCGAGTCATGCGCACTGCGCTCATGACGTTCACGTCGAAATAGTGAAACCACTGCGCATCGTCGGTCTCGAAGAAGTCGCGTACCTCGAAGATGCCCACGCAATTGATCAGGTAGTCGATGGGGCCATTGCGCCGAGCATGCTCGACAAGACACTGCGCGACACCCGGCTGGGTCAGATCGCCAGCGAGTCCGCTGCTGCGCGGACCGAGGGCTTCGCAAGCTTCGGCGACCATTGCGTCAGTCAACCCACTGACCACCACGTTGGCACCTTCATCCACAAAGCACTGGGCAATAGCCCTGCCGATACCCGTGGCGCCGCCGGTGATCAGGACGTTCTTGCCGGCCAGTTGGTAATCCATGATGCAGATCCTTTTGTAGTTGTTCTTGCAAGGAATCTATTACGAATCGGCGCGGCAACCGTATTCACTTCCCGTGGAAACACTATTCAGCAAACGTTGATACGAATCGGCGTCACAAGAGTTGTGCGTGATCAGCGGCTGGTGGCGCATTCGGCAAGTTCTTACCGTAGGGCGGTAAACCAGATTGCATCCCTCCACTCACCAACAAGAAAGGTCCACGATGAAAATCTTCATTACCGGCGCTTCGGGCTACATCGGTGGCTCGGTGGCCAAGTACCTGGCGGACGCCGGGCACGAGGTTACCGGCCTGATCCGCGACCCTGCCAAACGTGATGCCCTGCAAGCCTTGGGGATCACTCCGGTGCTTGGCACCCTGGATGACAGTTACATCCTCACCCAGCAGGCCCAGGCCGCCGATGCCGTGGTGCACACCGCCGACTCCGACCATCGGGCCAGCGTCGAGACCTTCATCAACGCCCTGCGCGGCAGCGGTAAGCCGTTCATCCACACCTCTGGCTCCAGCGTGGTCGGCGACGACGCGCGCGGCGCGTACGAACGGGAGGCGATCTTCACCGACGAGACGCCGTTCGAACCGATGGACATTCGTCGCGACCGCGTAGCGATCAACCAACGGGTGCGCAATGCCGGCGTGGAACTGGGCATCCGGGCCATTGTGTTCTGCCCGACCATGATCTACGGCGATGCACTGGGCCTGCCGACCGCCAGCGACCAGTTGCCCAAGCTGCTGGCCAAGTCGCGTCAGTTCGGCGCCGGCGCTTACCTGGGCGCAGGGGTACACCGGTGGTCCAACGTACACATCGAGGACCTCGCCGAGTTGTATCGCCTGGCATTGGAAAAGGCACCTTCGGCCTCGTTGTTCTTTGCCGAAAATGGCGAGGCTTCCTTCATCGAGATCGCGACCTCCATCAGCCACGCACTGGGTTACGAAGGGCGTATCGAAAGCTGGCCGGCAGACGAGGCGATTGCCGAGCTAGGTGACTGGGCACGCTTCGCGATTGGCTCGAACAGCCGCGTACGGGCGGTGAATGCGCGGGAGTTGCTGGGTTGGCAGCCCAAGCGTGAGTCAATTCACCAGTGGCTGCGCACGACCAACGTGCATTGGTAAAATGAAAGGTTCAGTCTGCCCGCCATCGAGAGGCAGACTGGATCACGATGGGGCGGGTGCAGGCCACCGCGCACCCGCCCCACTACCGTATCACTTCCACCAATACTCCACCTGCACCCCGAAGTTACTGCCATGCAGCGCACTGCCGAAGGCTCCGTTTTCAGACAACGCCGAACCTGCCGCAATCTCATTGGCGGCGCGCTGTGCTGCCCGGTTCCAGCGGGCATGGGTGTAGTAAAGGCGTATCTCCGGTCGTTGCCAGAAGCCCGGCCCTGCTGGTGACCATGTGGGTGCGATGGTGAACTTGCTCAACTTGCGCGTGCCCCCGGGGGCATCGATCTGGTCGCGGCCAAGCTCAGTGATAAGCTTGAAATGGTCGCTGAACGCGTACACCGGGCGCACCCCCACCGACAACCAATCCTGGTCATTCCCGTCAGGGCGCCGGTCCTTCTGGTAGACAACCTGGAACTGCCCGCCGAAGCGCGGCGTCAGTTGCCAGTCGAAATACTCGACCGCCCGCCAGCTCTGATTGCCGTTATCCAGGGCAGGGTCACCGGTGTAACCCAGGGCGGTGCCGGGGCCACGGCCGTATTGCAGGGCGAACGTGTTCAACCCGCCGAGAAAGCCTTTTTGTTTGTGCTGCGCAGCCACTGACCAGCCGCTGTGGGCATCGCGGCTGTCGGGCCGTTGCAGGTAACTCACGCCGAACTCCAGTTCGCCCCCCACGTTGCTCTTGAAACCACCTACGTTGAAGTCGTGGCGGTTGATGTAAGGCTCCTGAAAGACGTTGTCCTTGCGCGAGAACACGTAGCTGTACTTGAGGTCGCCAATGGCCACTTCGTCAAAACCGAAGCCTGTGGCGCTCTGGTTCCAGTAGAAATAGTCGGAGATGTGAATGTCGTTACGTCGATAGTAGCGGCGGCCGGCCCAGAACGCCCCACCGTTGAGTACCGGCATGTCGCGCCACTGGGCGTACATTTGCACCATCCGGGAATAGCCGTGCTGGCCAGTGAACTGTGGCGTATGGCCATAGCCCGCGAACAGCTGGGCCATGCCCACCACACTCAGGGTCGAGCCGTCGCCAGGTTTGATCAGATCCTGGGCCAACTGTAGTTCAGCGAGCTGTTCGCACTCGTTGCCCAAGCGGTACTTCGAGGGCGAGCCAGGCAGCTGAAAGCAGCTCTGGCTGCCGCCACTGGAAGCGCCGCCGACGCCGGTTCGCACGTAGCCAGTGAATTCCAGCGAGTAGGCTGGCAATACGAGGGTAGCCAGAGACACCCCGGCAATTGTGGTGAGGGACTTCAGTTTCATGTGGTGCTCCGCGTTGTTGTTTTTGTGTTGCGGGCGATCAGTTTTCTGCGGGCGTCAGCCGTCCGTGGCGAGGCGTCAGACACGCGCTCACCCGCCGCGCGATCGCGGCGAAAATCGTTTAGTGGGGTTTTGTCGGGGTTGTCAGCCTGAGGAACAGGTCATGGCTTGCTCTCTTGTTGTTTTTTTCGGGCAAGATTTGGGGGATGGCACGGTCAGCCCTGTCGGGTGTGGCCAGCACACCCCTGCAGATGTGGCGATGCTCGCTGCAGGAGGGTGCTTGCCCTGCCGTGGGGGAACCGCAGTTTCAGGTCAGTCGATCAACTCGCGCGCCACGCTCTCGATGCCTTCGGCATCCAGTTTGTAGTGGCGATAGAGATGGGTAGGCGGGGCGATCAGGCTGTACTCGTCGTAGATGCCGTGACGGCGTATGCGCGTGCCGATGCCGGCCTCGGCAATCACCTCGCACACCGCACCACCCAGACCGCCGATGATGTTGTGTTCTTCAACGGTAAGAATCGCCCGGCTCTCGCGCGCCACACGTAGCACGGCCGCTACATCCAGTGGCTTGACCGTGGTCATGTCCAGTACGCCAACCGAACGGCCTTGGGCGTTGAGCGCCTTGGCCGCCTGCAGCGCCGGGTGCACGGTGGAGCCGGTAGCGATGATGGTCAGCTCGTCACCGGTAAGCAACGTGGTGGCCTTGCCAAACTCGAACACAGGTTCCTCTGCATACACCACCGGATCACGCCCGCGCTGGATGCGGAAGTAGATCGGCTGCGGGTGATTGGCCGAGGCCTTGATCGCGGCCTTAAGCTGGTTGGCATCGGCCGGTGCGACGATGGTGATGTCCGCAATGGCGCGCATGATCGCCAGGTCTTCGGTGGCATGGTGCGAAGTGCCATAGAACCCCAGGGATATCCCGGCATGGTGGCCAATCAGGCGTACCGGTAGCGCCGAGTAGGCGACATCCATGCGAATCTGCTCGCAGCACAGCAGTGGCAGGAACGAGGCAAAGGTAGCCACGAACGGCTTCATACCAACGGCAGCCATACCGGCTGCGCACGACACCATGTTCTGCTCCGAGATACCGAACTGCACGAAGCGGTCCGGGTGATGCTGAGCGAACTTGGCCAGGCCATTGGAGTACTGAAGGTCCGCGGTACCCGCGACCACCGGCTCGCCCTGCTCGACCAGTGCCAGCAAAGCGTCGGACAATGCGTCCAGGCCGGGTGTCTGGGTATTGAGGGCACGGTACTGCCAGGAGTTGGCAGACAGGGGTGCAGTATTCATGGTCATATCACCTTGCTCTTGATTTCGTCGATGGCGCGCTGCGCGTCTTCCGGGTCCAGGTAACCCAGGTGCCAGCCCGGCTCGGTTTCCATGTAGGAGACGCCTTTGCCCTTCAGGGTCTGGGCAATGATGCACACCGGCTTCTCGCGGCCTTTCTCGGCCTTGATGCGGCGCAACAGTGGGGTGAGCGCGGCCAGGTCGTGGCCGTCCACGTCGTAGACCTCCCAGCCGAACGCGCGCCACTTGTCAGCCAGCGGCTCGACACCGATGACATCGTCGACGCTGCCGTCAAGCTGGAAACCGTTGCGGTCGACGATTGCCACCAGGCTGCCGACCTTGTGATGGGAGGCAGCCATGGCCGCTTCCCATACCTGGCCTTCCTGCATCTCACCGTCGCCGAGCATCACGAAAGTGGTGAAGTCCTGGCCGAGCATACGCCCGGCCATCGCCATGCCCAGCCCGCCCGATAGCGCGTGGCCAATGGAGCCGGAGGAAAAATCGACACCCGGCACCTTGCGCATGTCCGGGTGATCACCCAGCGGGTTGCCCAGCCGGGTGTAGCCATCGAGGATCTCCTTTTCGAAGAAGCCCCACTCCACCAGCACCGGGAAAAGGCCCACGGCGGCGTGGCCCTTGCCCATCATGAAGCGGTCGCGCAGCGGCCACTTGGGCTCGCCGTGGCGCAGGGCCATCACGTCGTAATACAGCGCGGCAAACAGTTCAGCCGCGGAAAACACCGAGGTGTAGTGGCCAACCTTGGCGATCTCGATGAGGCGGATGGTTTCCAGACGGATGAACTGCGCCTTGTCACGCAGGCGCGCCAGCTCGGTGGGCGTGAGGGCGTACTCGCCGGTGTTGCTCGGATCAACTGCTAGGGTCATGTTGCACCTTGGATCGGTAGTCTGTCAGAGGGCGCCGGTCAGGCGCTGACGGCCACGGCTGCATCGAGACGCGGCTGCATGTAACGGCTCAGTCGTGGCATCACTTCACGGGCGGTGAGTTCCATCGAACGCCGCCACAGGGCCTCGTTGTCCCACTCGTGGAAGGTGGTCATCAGGGTGCCGAACGGCCCGGTCTGCTCGCTGAACGCGACCAGTTGATCGACCACACTGCCGACATCTCCGTAGATCACCATTTCGCGAATGCAATGATCGACGGTGACTTCGGCGTCAGTCATGTCCGGGCGGGTCTTGAAAATCTGCATGTAATTGTTGCTGGCGAGGTTATCGACCATGTATTCGAAGTAGCGCCGCAGCGTGCAGTCCGGGTCTGCCAGGTAGTCCTCAGCCTGGGCCTGGGAGTCTGCGACGAACACCGAGCGCGCCACACGCCAGTTGCGCGGGTCGGCCTGGTGGCCGGCCTCCTCGGCGCCCTTGAGGTAAGCCTGCCAGTGCGACGCTACTGTGGCGGTTGGGTTGAAGTTCGCGGACATCAGGTCCCAGTCCTTGCTACCGGCCAGTTTCGCAGTGCTGGAGAACGGGCTCATGGCGGTAGTGGCAGGGCGCGGGAACGGCTGCTGGAACGGCTTGGGCATATAGCCGATCTCCAGCTCATGGTTGACCGTATTCACCAGCGACACATCGAAGAACTCACCAGCGAACTGGTACGGCGCATTGCTGCTCCAGATCTTGCGGATCATCTCGTAGCACTCGACCATCATCCGGCCACGGTCCTTGCCGTTACTGCCATAGACCTCAAAGTCGGAGGCCAGCCCGCCTGGGCCGATCCCCATGATGAAGCGGCCACGGCTCATGTGGTCAAACATGGCGGCATCGGCGGCAATGCGCGCCGGGTGGTGGTGCGGCAGGTTGAGCACGCCGGTGCACAATTTGATGCGCTGAGTCAGCGGGATCAGTGCGGACATGAACTGCAGGGCATTGGTGATTGGCTCGGTGCGCTGCGAGGTGTGTTCACCGATCCACATTTCGTCGTAGCCAACCTGATCGGCGTGGACGACACAGGCAATGTCCTGGTCATACATTTCATGGTAGTCCCAGCCCTTGTGGTGCAGGGGCTGCATGAACATCGCAAGTTTCATGATGGTTCTCCTTTATCAGGCGATAGCGTGCCCAGGCACCCGCACGGGCGCCTTGGCGGTGGGGCGAGGGAGTCAGCTGCCATGCAGCAGCCAACCGCCGTCGACCGTGATGTCGGTCCCGGTGATATACGAAGCCAAGGGCGAGGCGAGGAACAACGCCACGTTGGCGATTTCATAGGGTTCGCCGGGGCGGCCCAGCGGGATGTTTTCAAGCACACGGTTGTGCTGGTGTTGGCGGAACAATTCAGGTTCCAGGTTGCCGGGTGTCGCGGTCAGACCGGGCGAGATGGAATTGACCCGTATGCCATGGCGGCTCAGGTCCTTGGCCAGGCTGCGAGTCATGGCCAAAATCGCGCCCTTGCTGGTGTCGTAGGTCACATGATTTGCCATGGGCCGGTGACCGCATACCGAGGACAGGTTGATGATGCTGCCGCCCTCCCCGTGTCGGCGGATTTGCGCCTGGGCGCACTGGGCGCCAAAAAACGCGGCGCGGGTGTTGATCGCCTGCATGCGGTCCCAGAAGCCCCCGTCCACCTCGTCGATGGTCTTGAGTGGGTAGATGCCAGCGTTATTCACCCAGATGCGAAGCTTGCCCTGCCCGCTCGCTTCGGCCCCCAGCCGTACCAGTTGCTCACGGCAGCTGACATCGGTAGCAACGAAGTGCACGTCCAGCCCTTCGTCCATCAGCTCATCGGTGCGCTCGCGCGCCAGGCTACCGATTACCACGCGGGCACCGGCTTGAGCCAGGCGTCGAGAGATGTCCAGGCCGATGCCAGAGCTGCCGCCGGTGACCACTGCCACTTGGCCACGCAGGTCCAGCAGATTTTCGAACGGCGTTTCAGGTAGATGCTGGTATTCGATAGCGTCCATCGTTACCCCTCAGGCTGTCGCCAGCGCCATGATCTGCTGCGGTGCGACTTGCTCACCGTCGAGAATGCCCTGGCAGGTGCCACGGGCCATGACCATCACACGGTGGGAAAGCCCAATCACCTCATCCAGGTCCGAGCTCACCACCACCACGGCAGCGCCGCTGGCGGCGAGGTCGGCGATCAATTGGTAGATCGCCGCGCGGGCCCCCATGTCTATGCCACGGGTCGGCTCGTCGAGGATGATCACCTTGGGCTGACGGGCGATCCATTTGGCAATCACCACCTTCTGCTGGTTGCCGCCGGAGAGCTTGTCCAGTGGCTTGTCCGGGTCGCCCTTGACGCCGAGGGTGGCAATGCGCTCGTTGGCGAAGGCATCGATTCTGCCTCGCGTCAGCAACCCTCGAATGCCGAGGCGGTCGAGGTTGCAATAGGCCAGGTTCTCGGCGATCGAATGGTCCAACACCACGCCTTCGGCCTTGCGGTCCTCGGGCACCAGCACCACACCGGCGTCAATCGAGCCGCGCACACCGTTCAGGCGCAGGGCCTGGCCGTCGACTGTGACCTCGCCGCTGGCCACCGGATCGACCCCGGCAATAGCCCGGATCACCTCGCTACGCCCGGCGCCAACCATACCGGCAATGCCAAAAACTTCACCGGCGCGCACCGAGAACGAAATGTCCTGAAAGCGCTTGCTTCGGCAGGTCAGCTGGCGAACCTTCAACACCTCTCGGGCGCTGGGCGCTGCGATCACCGGGAACAGGCGCTCGATCGAACGACCAACCATCTGTGCCACCAGCACATCTACCGCTATATCCGCTTGAGCGTGATGGGCCACCAGGTGGCCGTCACGCATGACCACGATGCGGTCAGCAATGCGGCCGATTTCTTCCATTCGGTGGCTGATGTAGATGAACGACACGCCTTCGCGCTTGAGTGCCTCAATTTGCTCGAATAGCCGTTCAGTCTCCTCCCCACCCAGGGCAGCGGTGGGCTCATCAAGGATCAGCAGCCGTGAATTCAGGGTCAGGGCTTTGGCAATTTCCACCAGTTGCTGAGCAGCAATGCTCAGCTCGCGCACCCGTGTGTCCGGCGAAATATCCAAGCCCAGGCGCTCAAGCTGCACCAGTGCTTCGCGGCGCATACGCTGGCGGTCGACTACCCCATTGCGGGTCGGCAGATGGCCCAGAAAGATGTTCTCCGCCACGCTCAGCTCAGGCAGCAGCTGAATTTCCTGGTGAATCATGTTCACCCCCAGGGCGATGGCATCCTTCGGGCAGGTCGGCGCGTAGGGCTGGCCCTCGAGGGTCATGCGGCCACGGGTCGGGCACAAGGAGCCGGCGATGATCGACGACAGCGTGGACTTGCCAGCGCCGTTTTCGCCGAGTAGCGCCACCACTTCACCGCGGCCGATTTCCAGGCTGATGCTCTCCAGCACACCGATACCGTTGAAGGACATCCCCAACTGGTCGGCGCAGAAGAATGGCGCGAGTGTGCTTGCCATTTTCATGCTCGGCGTCCTTTTCATGGGTGGCGGGCGATGAACGTCTCGACGTTCTCGCGGGTAGTGACGAAGGCTGGCAGCGCCTGCACTTTTTCGACCTGCGAGCCAGCCTTCAGGGCAAGTGCAGTACGCAGGGCTGTACGGCCCATTTCCACGGCTTGCTGGGTGATGGTCATGTCCATCTTGCCGTCACGCACTGCCTCCAACGCGGGGCGCAGCCCGTCGTAGCCGAAAATCCACACCTTGTGCGACACATTGGCCACGCGTACGGCTTGGGCAGCCCCCAGGGCCGGGGCATCTGAGCGGCCGACGAAGACGTCGATCTGTGGATGCTTCTGCAACATGTCCTGGGCCACCTTGAAGCCGTTATCCTGCAGCCAGTCGGTGGGTTTGCGATCAACGATCACCATCCCCGGGGTCTTGGCCAGTTCCACGTCGAAGCCTTCGGCGCGGGTCTTCTCGGTGGTGTCGCCCAGCGTTCCTTGCAGCAGGCCGACCTGCGCATTGCCACCGGTAAGCTTCACTACCTGGCGGGCCAGCTCGGCAGCGGCGGCGGTGTTGTCAGTGGAGATGTAGGCGTCACACTCGACGTTCTTCGGGAAGTTATCGACGCACACCACCGGTACACCCTGCTGCTTGGCCAGGCGCACTGGCACAGCGGAGGCGGCGGAGCCGGTGGCGGTGTACAACAGCACGTCGATGCCTTTGCTCAGCAAGTCCTGGATCTGGCTGACCTGGCGGGCGGCGTCTGCCTGTGCATCGACAACCAGCACCTCGCTGACGCCATCCTTTTTGGCCTGCTCCAGCACCCCATCACGCACCATCAGGTAGAACTCCCATTGCAGGCTCGGGATCGACATACCCACTTTCAACGGTTTGCTTTCGGCACTGGCCAAGGCGGGAAGCAGCAGCAAGGCAAGAAATACGCGCACGCGGGGAGAGAAAACGTTCATTTGGACGCCTCCAGAATTGTTCTGATTGTCAAAGGCTGATGTGGGGTTAGGTGGTCTTTCGCTTCATGGCATCAAGCATCACTGCTGCGGCAATGACGGCACCAATGATCACCTGCTGGACGAAGGGCGAGATGCCGGCCAGGTTCAAGCCGTTGCGCAGCACGCCGATGATCAGGACGCCAACCAGCGTGCCGGCCACGCTGCCAGCCCCCCCTTTGAGGCTGCCGCCGCCGATCACCACCGCAGCGATCACATCCAGTTCATAGCCGACACCGGCGCCAGCGCCAGCAGTGTCAAGGCGTGACGTGAGGATGACCCCACCAAGGGCGGCGGTGATGCCGCAGATCACGTAGACAATGGCGGTATGGGTCCTGACCCGAATGCCGGACAGCTTGGCCACCTTGGCGCTGCCACCGATGGCGTACAGGCTGCGCCCGGCCACGGTAAAACGCAGCACGAACCAGAACAGCAGGGCCAACACCACGAAACAGGCCACCGTCAGCGAAACCACGCCGGCATAGCGGATGATGGAAAGGTTGCCGAACCATTCCGGGAAGCCGCTGATCTGCGTACCGTCGGTGACCATGTAGGCCAGGCCACGGGCAACGGACATCATTGCCAGCGTGGCGATGAACGAAGGCAAGCCGGCGCGCACCACCAGCAACGCAGTCACGCCACCGCAGGCTGCGCCGGTGAGCAGCGCCGCGCCAATCGCCAAGCCCATGGGCAGCCCCATGGCGTGCTCGGCCCAGCTCATCACCATGATCGACACGGCCAGCACCGCCCCGACCGACAGGTCGATGCCGCCGATCAGGATAACCAGGGTCATGCCCAGGGCCATGATGCCCAGCACGGTCACCTGGTCGAGGACGTTGAGGAGGTTGCTCAAGGTGAGAAACGCGTCGGTGGTCAGGCTGAGTACCACGCACAGCAGGACCAGGCCGAGCAACGGGCCGGTAATGCCCGACGCCTGGGCGTTGAGCTTGAGTGAAGGCGGAATCAGGCGGACCTTGGAAATGAAGCCATACATACGAACACCACTTCTTGTATTTATTTGAGGGGTACGAGCTTTGATTGCTGTCAGGCGGCCAACTCCCTGAAGCGCCCACCCATGTAAACGAGTGGCGACTCCAGCGACTGGGTCATGACGTTGACGACATTGCCAATGAAGATGGTGTGAGAGCCGTATTCCACCTCCTGGACGACTTCGCAGAAGATCGAAGCCTGGGCATCGGCCAGGTAGCGCAGGCCGTTGACGCCTACAGCCCAGTCGCCGTCGACGAAACGCCGGTCTCGCAGCTCAGGCTTGCTGAAGATGGCGCACAGGGCCTCATGCTCCTTCTGCAACATGTTCACGCAGAACAGCCCGGATCGCTTGATGATTGGTGAAGCGCTGGAACTCCGGTTGACGCAGACCAGCGCGGAGGCAGGGTCCATTGAAACCGAGGAGAACGCGGTGGCGGCCAGGCCGTGCGGGCAGCAGTGCTCGTCAACAGTGGTGACCAAGGTGACCGATGAGGCGAAACGCCCCATGGCGCCACGAAACAGTTCGGCGACGTCCTGATTGCCGTGGGTGGTTTGATTCGATGCAACAGACATCATTCAACTCCTCTTAGCATTGAGCCTGTTGCCATGTTAAGGAGCGTTCCGGCCCGACAAGTATTCGATTTTCCCGGAATGACTTTTCAGCTAACTTGAAAGCCTCCCCCCTGTATTGGCCGCCGCCAAGCCATTACATTGCCAAGCTTTAAGCAGGCGTGAAAAATGATGCCCTTGCACGCAATCACAACAACGAGGTGACGCCGTGGCAGACAGGCTCCAGGACCTACGGCTTTTCAGGCTGGTGGTGCAAAGCGGTTCATTGTCGATGGCTGGGCGTCAGCTTGGCCTTTCGCCGGCGGCCATGAGCGGCCGCCTCAAGGCGATGGAGGAGTTCTACGGTCTTCGCCTGCTCAAGCGCAACACACGTGGCCTGAGCCCTACTGCGGAAGGGTTGTACCTGTTTGAGTCGGCGCAGAAGATCCTGGAGGACGTGGAGGCGCTGGACAGCGTCATCCGTGGTGGTAGCGCGCAATTGCGTGGCACGATCGGCGTGACCTGCCCCACCGACCTGGGCCGCCAGTGGGTCAGCCACCTGGTCGACGCTTTCGTCGAGGAGCACCCCCATGTGACCGTGCGGCTGTTCTTTACCGACCGACTGCTGGATTTCGTCGAGTCCGGCTCGGACATCGCGATACGCTATGGCAACCTGCCCGACAGCACCTTGGTGGCGCGTTCGTTGGGCGGCGACCGTCGCATTGTCTGCTGCTCGCCCGACTACCTGGCACGCCATGGTACGCCGCAGCTCCCGGAGCAGTTGCTGGAGCACAACTGCCTGATCCATCTGCAGGCGGATTTCCCACAGGACAAGTGGCGTTTCACGCGTGAAGGAGAAACCTTTTCGGTACACGTCAGGGGTAATCGCCTGGTCAACGATGGTTTCACCCTGCGCCAGTGGGCGCTGCAAGGGTTGGGGATTGCCTGGAAGTCTGTCTGGGAGGTTGCCGAAGATATCCAGGAGCAACGCCTGGTCCCCTTGCTGGAGGATTTCAGTTGCCCGGCGGCCGGCTTCCACCTGCTGACCGAAGGTGGCAAGAAACTGCCGCAGCGGGTACGGGCGTTCGTCGATTTCGCTGTGCGTTACTTCAACGAACTGGAAACACCTGCGCGCCACCTGCTCAGGCCGGCAGCACATTGAGCATTCAAGAAAGTTTGCAACCGCAATGAGGCCAGCCCTCACCGGTTCACATACTTGCCAGCCTGGCCATGTCCCGAAACACTGGCCCCAGCGCATCCAGCATCCGGCCGTACACTTCCCGCCGCTGCTGGTACAACACGTGCCTTGACTGGTCCGGCAACGTGAAGCCGGTCACCGCCCCCGCCACCTGCCCGGCAGCCTTGCGCAGGTCAGTGAAAACCCCAGCGCCGTGGCCAGCCAACAGTGCCGCCCCCTGTGCAGCGGCCTCGAATACCCCGTGGCGACGATAGGCCAGCCCTAGCACGTCGGCCTTGATCTGGTTGAACACTGCGCTCGAGGCCCCCCCGCCTACCACCAGCACACCGCCATCCAAGGGCCTCAGGCCTGTGGCCAGCATGGCCTCGAGAAAGCTGGCGTACTCGAAGGCGGTGGCCTCGACCATCGCCCGTTGCATGTCAGCCAGGCCATGCTGCCAGGTCAGGCCGACAAAGGCACCGCGCATATCGGCAAACAACGGCAAGTGACGCCCCCCCATGTGCGGTACGAACAACAACGGTGGCACCTGTGTGAGTTCGCGCAATGCCGCGCTGACATCCTGAGGCGGGCGGGCTTCAGCCCGCAGCGACTCCAGCCAGTCACAGCACAAACCGCCGCCACCGACATAGCCGGCGCTGTAGTAAAGGCCCGGTATGCAATGACGCAGTGTCAGCAATGTGTGGCGCTGAGCGTCGACGCTGAAGTCGCCGCGTACGGCGCAGAACACAGAGCCGGTGCCAGCAATGTCTACCAGCTGCCCCGGCATTGATACGCCACTGCCCAGCAAAGTCGCGGCAACATCGCCGCACCCGGCGAAGACCGGCGTGCCCTGTAGAAGGCCTAGCGCCCGGGACATGTCGCGGGCCAAGCCACCCATCCGCTCCCACGGCTCCACGACGCGCGGCAAGTGCGCCGGGTCAAGCTCCAGGGTCCGGACCAGGTCAAGGTTCCATCCGCCAGCGGCAACATCGGCAAAACAGTTGAACCCCAGGCAGGTGGTATCCATGAAAGCCGCTTGCCCGGCCAGCCCACACAGCCGCCCGGCCACCAGAGCAAAAGGAACCGCCAACTTGCACAAGCGCTTGTAGAGATCTGGCTGTTGCTGGCGGATCTGCAGCCACCTGGCGCCATGGCTGGCGATCAGCTGGCTGCCCGAGCGCGCCACGATCTGCGCTTCATGGGGGCGCAGCAAGGTCACGCTCGAGGCGCAGGTCAGGTCGAGCCATGCATCGCAGGAGGTGGCGGGTCCTCCCCGGGCATCCACCGCGCACAGTCCGGCCATCTGCCCGGTCAATGCGATCCCGACGACCTGCGAAGGGCTCGCGCGGGCTTGGTCAAGTGCTTGCCGAATGGCCGCCAGTGGCGCCTCGAGAAACCCTTCCCGTACCATGCCCTGCCCGGCCCGTCGCGCCATTGGTACATTGCCCACACGCGCGACACCACGCGCTGTGCCCTGGGCGTCAAGGGCTACGGCCCGGGTGCTGGAGGTACCCAGATCGACACCCACGAGAATCGCCTGGCTGCTCACGTTGCGCACCTCGACCAAAGTGACCGGAGCAGGGCCACCGTCATTTGACGTGCACGTGCTCGACGAGAAAATCCAGCACCGCGCGAACCCGCAGCGGCACGTAGCCGTCCTGGCCTACGAATACCGCATGGACCTCTTCCAGATCGCCTGGGTTGTACGCCTCCATCACCGGTAGCAGACGCCCTTCGGCGATGTCCTCGCGCACCCGGAACGCGGCCAACCTTGCCAGCCCTGTGCCATTCAGTGCCAGGCGGCGCAAGGCTTCGCCATCACTGGCCTGAACGTTGCCGGCGGTGACCACCTTGATCACCTGACCACCGTCCTGCAGCGGCCAGCCATTGAAGGCTCGTGCATAGTTGGCTGTCAGCAGGTTGTGGCGCTGCAGTGCAGCGGGGCTATCCGGCACACCATGAGCTTGAAGATAGCCTGGCGCGCCAACGATCACCATGCGCGTGTGGCCAAGCTTGCGAGCGACCAGGTTGGAGCTTTTCATGGGGCCGGCCCGCACAGCGATGTCGGTGCGCTGACCGACCACGTCGACCACCTCGTCGGTCAGTATCAGATCGAGCTTCACTTCTGGCAGGTGCTCGATCAGCAGTGGGACCAGCGGCAACAGGTAGTGATAACCGAAGGCCATGTTGGCATTGATGCGCACCCGTCCTCGTGGCGCATCCTGGGAGGCAACATTGCGCTCCAGTTCGTCCAGATCGGCGAGCAGACCTTCACCACGCTCGTAGTAAGCGCGACCTTCATACGTCAGGCTCAGTTGGCGGGTCGAGCGGTTGAACAGGCGCGACCCCAACCGTCCTTCCAGGCGTGCGACCAGCTTGCTCACCGCCGAAGGCGTGATACGCAGGTCCCGCGCCGCCGCCGAGAAGCTCCCGGCCTGAACCACGCGCACGAATACTTCCAGTTCACCGGAGCGGTTGATATCAAGTCGGGCCATTGCTGATCCTTGGGCACAAATAGGGAAAGGTTAACGTGCGGTGCGAAGGCTGAGCAGGCGGGTAATGGTGAAAACTGTTTTCGAGGAGACTGAAAAATGGGCATAGCCCTTTCAACAGAATCGATAGCCCTCAGAAACATGCACGAACCTGAGTCACAACAGATATGAATTATTCGAGGCTACTGCACCACCTGAAGCTGCCTTAGGCTGAACGTTACTTCCTGCCTTGCGATCCCAGCCATGAACCCTACCCTGCACAAACTTGCCCCGGGAGGCCTGAGCATCGGCCTCGAACTGCCCTTGGACAACGATTGGAACCGCGTGCGCGAGCAGGCTCGGCAACGAGCAGGTACGCCGTTCGGGGTACCCGATCTAGCCGACCACGCACGCCTGGCCACGCTCGCCGATCGCCTGGGTTTTCGCGCGCTCTGGGTGCGCGACGTGCCCCTGTACGACCCACAGTTCGGTGACGCGGCACAGGTGTTCGAGGTGTTCACCTACCTGGGCTTCCTGGCTGGGGTGACCAGCAACATCCTGCTCGGCACTGCGGCGGTGGTGCTACCGATTCGCGAACCGTTACTGACCATGAAGGCGGCTGCCAGCGTCGACCTGCTCAGTGGCGGGCGTTTGCTGCTGGGGGTGGCCAGTGGTGACCGGCCCGTGGAATACCCTTTGTTCGGCCGCGATTTCGACAGCCGTGGCGAGGCGTTTCGCAAGCACATCACCTTGCTGCGCGAATGGCGCAGCAACGATCTGCCGGCCGGTGTCGAAGTACTCCCGAGGCCGCGCCACGCCCTACCGCTGCTGGTGGCGGGGCTGGCGCAGCAGAGCCCGGCCTGGGTCGGCGAGCACCTGGACGGCTGGCTGGCCTACCCCGGCACCCCGGCCGAGCACGTGCACCGCGCCGGGGTGTGGCGTGAGGTGGCGGGAGACAAGCCGTACGTGTCGTTCATTCACCTGGACCTGGACGAAAACCCCGAAGCGCCACTTCAGCGTCACCGCTTTGGCTGCAAGGTCGGGCGCCAGGGGCTGATTGCCGAACTCGAGGCCATGCGCGCAGCAGGCGTGGCGCATATCGGTCTGCATTTGCGGCACAACCGACGCCCGTTGGACGAAACACTGGAGGAGTTGGGAGCATTTGTCCTACCGCATTTCCATGGCTAGTCGGCTGGCCCGCTGGCATCAAAGAGCGCTGCGCCCGATCGATGCGCCACCATCCACGTAGATTGTCTGCCCGGTAATGAAAGCGCTGCGATCGCCCAGCAGAAAGGTCACTGCCGAAGCGATTTCGTGTGGCTGTCCGAGCCGCCCCATCGGCACCGCGTCGATATAAGCGGCTTCGCCTGCACTACCCGCCGGGTTGCCAGCGCGGAACAGCTCAGTCTCGATCGGCCCTGGCGCAACCGCATTGACCGTGATGCCTGTCTGCGCCAGCTCCAGCGCCCAACTGCGGGTGAAGCTCACCAGCGCTGCCTTTGCAGCCGCGTAGGCAGTGCGCTGGCGGATGCCGAGTACGGTCAGGCTGGAGATGTTCACCACCCGGCCCCAACCGCGTTCGCGCATGCCGGGCAGCAGCGCCTGGGTTACCTGCAACGCGGGGTGCAGGTTGACCCGCATGACTTCGTCGAAGCTTGC
The DNA here is from genome assembly GCF_052112345.1 of Pseudomonas sp. SAS7. Lineage (NCBI taxonomy): Bacteria > Pseudomonadati > Pseudomonadota > Gammaproteobacteria > Pseudomonadales > Pseudomonadaceae > Pseudomonas > Pseudomonas sp. SAS7. The sequence continues at coordinate 42,586 of NZ_JBEGGO010000015.1, forward strand.
CAGGTCGATTTCGCCCAACGGCTGGGGACGGACCAGGCCGACGTTGTTCACCAGGCCATCGAAAGCATAGTGCCTGGTCAAGTCCGCCAGCAGCGCATTCACACGCCCTGCGTCGCTCAGGTCGGCGGCGATCAGTTCGCCGGGAAAGCTGACATCCCCGGCCTGGCGAGCGATGCCAACGACCTGATGGCCCTCCTCGACCAGTTGCTCGGAAATTGCCCGGCCGATGCCCTTGCTGGCTCCGGTAACAAGAAAAGTACGTTGGGTCATGGCATACCTCTACTGGTCAGTGTTTTTGCAGACGATGCAATATGGCTTGGCCCACCTGGGCCGCTGACGCCGGATTCTGCCCAGTGATCAGCTCGCGGTCGATGACAACGTTAGGCGCCCACGGCGACGGGTTGCTCTGATACTGCCCGCCCGCGCGCTCCAGGGCGGTCTGTGGATAGAACTTCATCTGCCCACCGCCGAGCAGGCCCTTGGCCTGTTCTTCCTCCTGGTTGCTGATGACTGTCATGCGATAGCCGGAGTAAATCCAGTCCTCGGGCGCCGCTGTCTGCTTCCCGGCCTCCAGTGCCTGGATCAGTGCCTGCGGCTGGTCCAGCGCCGAGAGCAGAGCGATGGGACCGTGACAGACCAGCGCGGTGGTTTTACCCTCGGCGTGGAAAGCGCGAAGCAGACGCCCCAGGGCCGGGTCGGCGAGCAGGTCTTGCATAGGGGCGTGGCCGCCAGGCACATACACTGCATCGAACTGACCGTAGCCAATCTGCTCGACACGGGCCAGGCTGATCACCGGCGAATGCTCCGCAGAAGTTAGCTGCAGCTGGTCCAGCAGCGCCTGGTATTGCGCCAGTTGCTTCGGGTCGTTGCCGAAGTACTGGGCAGCGGCCGAGCTGCGGTCCAACGTCGGCGCGCGACCGAGTGGCGTGGCGAAGGTGACTTGATGGCCTGCGTCCAGCAGCGTCTTGGTCGGTTCCAGCAGTTCGTTGAGGTAAAAGCCGGTCGCGAAGGCCTTGCCATCACGTAGCTCCAGGTGGCTCTCGTCAGACAGCACGACAAGTACGTTGGCGGCATGCGCGCCCAAGCTCGCACTGCCGATGACGGCAGCCAGGGCCAGTCGTTGATAAGTGCCCACAGCATTCCCTCCCATTCAGGCACAAGCCGGATGCCGTGCACTGATCAGTACTTTATTCATGATCACGCAGGCGATAAATTGGGCCTGTGGAAAAGCATTTTTGCTTTGGAGAACAAGATGGCGCGACGATTTGGTCACCTGGGCGATGTCGAGGCGCTGCTGGAAGTGGTCGAGCGTGGTTCGCTCAGTGCGGCAGCAGTGGCCCTGGCCACCACCCCGTCGGTGGTAAGTCGGGCGATTTCCCGGCTTGAGGCGCACCTGGGGGTGCAGCTACTACGCCGCACCACGCGTCGCCTGAGCCTGACCGACAGTGGCCTGGAATACGTCGAGCAGGCGCGCGCTGCGTTCCAGCAGATCGCCAGCGCAGAGCGAGCCCTGAGCGGCCATGGCGAGGTCCAGGGCCGTGTGCGCCTGAGCGCGCCGACCACCTATGGGCACCACCGGTTACCGGCCATGCTGGCAGCCTTCGCCCTGCGCTATCCGAAAGTGCAGGTAGAACTGAACATCACCAACCGGAATGTCGACTTGGTTGCCGAAGGGTATGACCTGGCTATTCGCCTTGGCGACCTGCCGGACAGCAGCCTGGTAGCGCGTCGGCTGGAGGAGGCTCGGCTATGCCTGGTGGCGGCGCCCGCTTATCTCGCGCGTGCCGGCAAGCCGCAATCACTGGCAGCGCTGGCTGAACACAACTGCCTGCCGTTCATCATGCCCAGCAATGGCAGGCCAGGCGTTTGGCAGTTCCGCCAAGGTGAGGAAGAACTGCTGTTCGTTCCGCAGGGCAATCCGGTGGTGGCGGACGATGTGCTGGGTTGCATCTCGCTGGCCGAGCAAGGTGTAGGGATCTGCCAGACGTACGAGTTCATAGTCGCCGAACGCCTGCAGCAAGGCCGGCTGGTGCGCTTGCTGGAAGAATACGAAGGTGCCCGCCGGCCTTTCTCGATCATCTACCCGCCACATCGCCAGCTGTCGGTGGCCAGCAGGGCGCTGATCGATTCTTTGCTGACCGCGGGAGTGGATGCAGGGCATGTGGGCGCGGCAGGTGGGGTTGATCGGCAGCCCTGAATTTCCTGTGCCGGCCGCTTGCGGGGTTAACCGCGAAGTAGCCCACGCCGATGCCGAAGCCGGTCAAACCAGATCAGCATCACACTGGCATACACCGACACCGCCAGAAACAGCGCCATGCGCACCGCAAACGCCTTGTACACATCCTGCCCACCCGCACTGTCCTGCACCGACTGCCCCAGCAGGATCAGCAGGGTGGTCAGGCAACTGACCCAGTACGCCGGGCTCTGCCGGTTGGGCACCGCCTGATACAGCCGCCGCGCCTGCCACAGGACGAACAGCAGCACCCAGAGGAAGAACATCCACAGGTGCACGAACAGGCCCAACGCGCCCCACATCAGGATCGCCAGCAAGCCGGCAAGCAAGGTCGAGCCGATCAACTCGCGGCTGGCGTGCCGAGCGCGGGTTTCGCCTGCTTGTTGCCCCACGCTCACTGCCTTCATGATCAGCGGCATGTACTGGTCAGGGGCGATCAACGCCAGCAGAAACGCAGGCATCACGATCAGCGTGGCGCGCAATGCCACCCAGCTGACATGCTCGCTGCCCAGCAGCGGTGGTACCGGTTGCGCCGGTGCACCAGCAGGTTCGGGAAACAGCACATGCGCCAGCGCCGTGCCCAGCACTGCCAGCAGCATGCCTTTGGCCAGCGCTTCGACCACCGACAGCGCCAAGATGAAGTCGCTGGTGCCGGCGGCCGCGATCATGGTCAGGCCGACCACCAGCAAGTTCGCCAGCAGGCCGTTGCCTCCCTTCAGCGCGTAGCGCAAGGTGAGGAAAACGCCTACGCCCACCAGCAACACCCCGCTCACCGCCGCGTGACGCAACAGCGGAACCAGCAATAGCCCGCTGCCACAGGCGAGCAGTACCAGCACCGCCAGTGCCGGTGCCGCACGCAGAGGCAGTGGCTGGCTGCGCATGGCCAGCAACAGCACGGCGAACACCGGTGCCAGGATCGGCACCGGCAAGCCAATACCAAAACTCACCGCCAGGCACAGCGCCACACCCCAGGCCAGGCGCAGGGCACGCAAGCGGCGCACCTCAATAGGCATAGGACAACCAGCTCATCAGCCACATGAACAGCCGGCCGAGCAGGTTCAGCGGGTTGCCTTCGCTGGGCAGCGCCATGACCTCGGCCTGCCCGCCTACCCGCAGCCCGCGCTTGTCCGGCAGCTGATCACGCTCCAGCTCGACAACCACCGGAAAGCGCTGGGCCGAACGCAGCCACTCGCGGCTGTTCTGCACGGTGGGCAATGTGCCCGGCGGGGTGCCCTGGCCCACGCTCACGCCGTAGCCGATGCTGCGAATACGCCCCTTCAACACGGTACCGGGCAATGCATCAAGCACCACCAACACCGGGGTGTCGGGGCGCAGGCGGCCGAGGTTGTTCTCGGTCATGTCGGCACTTATCCACACGTCATGGATACTGATCAGGGTCATCATCGGGCTACCCGCCCCAACATAGTGGCCAACGTCGGTGCGCAGGTCGGTGATGAGCCCGTTGGCATCGGCGCGCACCACGGTGCGAGCAAGGTCCAGGCGGGCCTTTTCCACATTGGCCGCGGCACTGCGCAACTGGGCGTTGTCATCTTGCGCCCCGCCCTGCTGCTCACGGGCGCGCTGCACTTCGGCACGGGCCGCTGCCACCTGGCTCATGGCCTGGTCGCGGGTGGCCTGGGCGCCTTCCAGGCGGCGCACCGATACCGTGCCGGGGTCCTCATCGATCAGGCGCTTGAGCCGCTCGGCATCCTGCCGCGCCTTGCGCTCGTTGGCCTGAGCGGCCACCAGCGCTGCCTGGGCCGAATCGATGCCGGCGGTACTGGCGCCGATCTGCCGGCGCACCGTATCGAGGTCTGCTTCGGCGCGGGCCAAGGCAATGCGGTACTGCTCCTGGTCGAGTTCGAACAGCACATCGCCCTGGCGCACTTCCTGGTTGTTGCCTACTGCCACGCGCTTGATCTGCCCTGCCACCTCGGCGGCCACCGGTACCACGTAGGCCTGCAGGCGCGCCTGCTGGGTGTATGGCGTGAAGCGGTCGGCCAACAGGTACCAGAGCAGGCTCACGGCGATCAGCAGCAGCACCCAGCGCATGCCGCGATCAGGGGCTGACGGGGGCGTGGTGTCGCTCATTGGCTTTCACCTTGTGCATGTGCGGTGGGGGCTGGCGGGTCGAGCAAGTCGCCCCAGTCGGTACGTTGTTGCATCTGCTGACGCGTGGCCGGGTCGATCGGTGCGCGGCTGGCGTCCCAGCCACCGCCCAAGGCCTTGTACAAGGTCACCAGGCTGCTGACGGCATTACCGCGGCTGACCAGGTAGCCGTCCTGTTGTTGCAATAGCAGTTGCTGGGCGTCGAGCACGCGCTGGAAGTCGGCGAAGCCCTCGCGGTACTGCGAGCTGGCCAGGTCCAGCGAGCGTTGCGCAGCTTGGGAGGCCTGGTCGCGAATGGTTGCACTCTGCAGCGAGCGCACCAACCCGCTGGCAGCATCGTCGGCCTCGCGGGCGGCTTCGCGCACGCCCTGGTGGTACAGCTCGATCAGTTGCTGCAAGCGGGCATCCTCTACCCGCACCGCGTTCTTGCGCCGGCCGTAGTCGAACGGGTTCCAGATCAGGCTGGGCCCGGCGGCGATGTCGAAGGTATTGGGCAGGTGGCTGGCCGAGACGAAGCTCCAGCCGATGCTGCCCAGCAAGCTCAGCTGTGGATAAAGATCAGCCTGGGCCACGCCGACCAGCGCCGATTGCGCCGCCACTGCCTGCTCGGCGGCGCGGATATCCGGGCGGCGCTGCAGCAGGCTGACAGGTACGCCTTGCAGCACTGCGCGGTCTGGCAACGGCAGCTGGCCATGGCCGGGCTCCAGCTGCGGCAGCGGCCCGGGTGGGCGGCCCAGCAACGAGCACAGCACGTTGCGCAGGGCGTTGAGCTGGTTCTCGAATTCGGGGATGGTGGCCAGGGTCGCCAGGTATTGAGTGCGCGCTTGCTGCCAGTCGAGTTCGTCATTTTCGCCATGGCGGAACAGCCGTTCGGTGATCTGCAGGCTGCGCGCCTGGCGCTTGCCGTTCTCTTGCGCGATTGCCAGCCGTGCCTCGGCAGTACGCAGGGCAAAGTAGGTGTCGGCCACTTGTGCACGCAGCAGCAGCATGGCGTCGGCATAGTTGGCCTGTGAGGCGAAGTAAACGGCATCGGCGCTTTCGATGGCGCGACTGAAGCGGCCCCAGAAGTCGATTTCCCAGCCAATGTCGACGCCGACACTGGATTGCCAGAACACCGAATCGCGCGCAGTGGCCGTGCCGGACTGGTTCTGCTTCAGGTACAGGCTCTGCGCACTCAGCTGCTGTAGCTGTGGATAACGCCCGGTCTGCACGATGGCCAACTGGGCGCGGGCTTCAGCAATGCGCAGGCCAGCCACACGCAGGTTGGTGTTGTTGGCATCGGCCTCGGCAATCAGCGCGTCCAGCATCGGGTCGGCAAACACCGCCCACCACTGGCGCAGGTCGGGTGTTGCGGCGCTACGCCCTGCCTGTTCCAGCAATGGCGTGCTCCAGCCGTCCAGCCACGGCGCCTGGGGCTTTTCGAAATCCGGGCCGACCTGGGTGCAGCCGGCCAGCACCATCAGCAGGCCCAGGCCACAGCGGCAGTTGGGCATGGCTCAGGCAGCAGGTGGTGCCGGTTGCTCCGGCACCTGCAGCGCAACCCATTTCCAGAACAACACGTAGGTTACGCCAAGGATCACCGGGCCGATGAACAAGCCGATGATGCCTTTGACCACCATGCCGCCCAGTGCCCCGATCAGCACCACCGGCATCGGTACGTCCACACCGCGCCCCAGCAGCAGCGGCTTGAGCACGTTGTCGGCCAGCCCGGCGACAAAGGTGTAGATGGCGAAGATGATGGTGGCCACAGTGAAACCTTCGACGTTGAACACGTAGATGATCACCGGCACTGTGACCAGGGTGGCGGGGGCCTGGGCAATCCCCAGCATGAGGATGACGATGGCCAGCATGCCGGCCCCGGGCACCCCTTTGATCACAAAGCCAACGCCGATCAGCAGCATCTGGATGAAGGCGATGCCGATCACGCCCTGCGCCACCGCGCGAATGGTGGCGGTACACAACTTGGCCAAAGGTTTGCCGCGCTCTTCGCCCGATACCCGCATGGCGATACGCTGCGCGGCGACTTCGCCGCGGTCACCGAAGGCCATGATGACTCCGGATATGATGATCGCACCGATGAACAGAAAAAAGGCCGCACCGGCGCTGGCCGCAGCGCCTAACACCGTAAGCCCGGCACCCTTGATTTGCGGCATCCACTGATTCAGTACGCTGGCCATGTTTTCGGAGGCCGCCAACCATAGCGCATGCACCTTCGGCCCGATCAGTGGCCAGGCGGCCACAGACTCAGGTGGCGTCGGCACGCTCCAGGCCCCGCTCTTTAGCAACGTCACGAGGCTGTCCACCGACTCGCCGATGGACATTACCACCAGGTAGATCGGCACCAGCAGCACCACCAATACCAGTAGCACCACCAGCGTCGCCGCATAGCCATGCTTGAGCCCGGTACGGCGCTGAAGGCGGCAATGCAACGGGTACAAGGTAACCGCCAGGATCACCGCCCACAGCATCAGCTCAAGGAACGGCTGGAACACCTCGAACGCGAATATCACCAAGGCAGCCACCAGGCCAGCCTTGATCAACACATCGAGCAAGCCCCGCGACAGCGCACTGTCCAGCTTGATACCCGGTTGCATGCTGCACCTCCGAACATTCAGTTCGCGTGTGTCTCGATTCAGGGGTCCGTTTCCGGGTTTGCCTGCGCGGGGGGGACGTCGCGCAGCCGCCGCGCCAAAGCCATCATCACCAACGGCACCACGGCCATCGACAGGGTGATGGCCAGTACCAGCAAGTCATGCACCTGTGGCGACAACACCTGATGGTCCCGCGCCAGCTTGAACACCACGAAGGCAAACTCGCCCCCAGAGGCCAGCACCACGCCCAGGCACAACGCCTGGGACGGGTTCAGGCCACCGGCCATGCGCCCCAGGCCATACAGCAACGGCAGCTTGATGCTCACCAGCAGCAGCGTCAGCCCCAACACCGCCAGCGGCATGCCCAACAGCAGGTGCAGGTCGGCGCTCATCCCCACGCCCACGAAGAACAGCCCCAGCAGCAAGCCCTTGATCGGTTCGATCTGGGTTTCCAGTTCGTGTCGAAACGGCGACTCGGCCATCAGCACGCCGGCCAGAAATGCCCCTAGCGCCATCGATACGCCCACGTGCTCCATCAACCAGGCAGTGCCCAGCACCACCAGCAAGGCCGTGGCGGTCGACAGCTCGGGCAGGCCCGAACCCACCGTCCACTTGAAAACCGGGGTCAACAGATAGCGACCAAAGATAATCAGCACACCAATGCCCACAGCCACAGCCAGCAACGGCCAGGCCCCTTCGTCGGCAGTGCTGACATCGCCACCGAGCAGCGGCACCACGGCAATCAAGGGAATGGCTGCGATGTCCTGGAACAACAGGATGGCCACAGCCAGGCGGCCGTGGGGCTTGCCCAGGTCCTTGCGCTCGGCCAGTACCTGCAGGCCAAACGCGGTGGAAGACAGCGCCAGGCCCACGCCCAGCACGATGGCGGCCGGCCGCGACTGGTCGAACAGCCAATAGGCCAGGAGCCCAAGCACCACGGCGCTCAGCCCCACTTGCAGCGTACCCACACCGAACAGCGCCCGGCGCATGGTCCACAAGCGCCGGGGCGATAGCTCCAGGCCAATGACGAACAGCAGCATCACCACGCCCATCTCTGACAGGCGCGCCACGTTATCGGGGTTGTTCAGCAGGCCGAGCACCGAGGGGCCGATGAGCATGCCGGCCAGCAGATACCCAGGCACAGCGCCCATCCGCAAACGCTGCGCCAGTGGCACCAGAAGCACCACGGCCAGCAGGAACACCACCGTCGCCTGCAACAGGCTGCCGTCATGTGGCATGAGCTCTTACCCTCGCAGCTCCCCGCAGGGAGGGGTTCAGAAGCGTTCTTCGACGACCTTGAACGGGTAGGCCACAGCCTTGTACTTGCCGATCTTGCCGCGCTTGGGCAGCTTCACCACCTGGTCACGGGTGATGTCCTTGTACGGAATCCGGCTGAGCAGATGGCTGATGATGTTCAGCCGGGCGCGGCGTTTATCGTTGGAATGGGCCATGAACCACGGCGCCCAGGCGGTATCCGACGCGGCGAACATGTCGTCACGCGCCTGGGTGTAGTCATCCCAGCGGGTATACGACTTGAGGTCCATGGGCGAAAGCTTCCACAGCTTGCGGCCATCGTTGATGCGATCCTGCAGGCGGAGGGTCTGCTCCTCGGCGCTGACCTCGAGCCAGTACTTGATGAGGATGATCCCCGACTCGACCATGACCTTTTCGAACACGGGCACACCGGTGAGGAACTTGTCGACGAGTTCGTCGGAGCAAAAGCCCATTACCCGCTCGACGCCCGCACGGTTGTACCAGCTGCGATCGAAGATCACCACCTCGCCCGCTGCGGGCAAATGCCCCAGGTAGCGCTGCAGGTACATCTGGGTTTTTTCCCGCTCGGTCGGTGCCGGCAGCGCCACCACGCGAAACACCCGCGGGCTGACGCGCTCGGTAATGGCCTTGATGGTGCCGCCCTTGCCGGCGCCATCGCGGCCTTCGAAGACGATGCATACCTTGAGCCCCTTGGCCACCACCCACTCCTGCAACTTCACCAGCTCCACATGCAGGTGCTTGAGCGCTTTCTCGTACGCCTTGCCGCCCAGTTTTTCTGGCTGTTCCTGGGTGGGTTTCTTCCTGGACGGCTTCGACATGACATTCTCCTGAAGGCGAATGAAGAGTCAGTATGGTCGATTCATGACGGTTTGCCGCTTCGCTTGCAGATTGGGAGGGGCTGCCTTGCAGCCCCCACGAGGCGCTATTTGGCCAGCTTGTTGTAACTGGTCATCAGGTTGCGGTAGTCCGGGATATGGTTGGAGAACAGGGTACCCAACCCCTCGACGTCGTTACGCCAGTCCCGGTGCAGCTCGCAGGCCACGCCAAACCAGGTCATCAACTGCGCCCCCGCCGCCTCCATGCGCCGCCAGGCCGAATCACGGGTCAGTTCGTTGAAGGTGCCGGAGGCGTCGGTGACGACGAACACCTCAAAGCCCTCCTCCAGCGCCGACAAGGCCGGGAAGGCCACGCACACCTCGGTGACCACACCAGCAATAAGCAGCTGCTTCTTGCCAGTGGCTTTTACCGCTTTGACGAAATCTTCGTTGTCCCAGGCGTTGATGTTGCCGGGGCGTGCGATGTAGGGGGCGTCGGGGAACTGCTCTTTCAGCTCCGGCACCAGCGGGCCGTTGGGGCCGGTCTCGAAGCTGGTGGTGAGAATGGTCGGCAGCTTGAAGTACTTGGCCAGGTCGGCCAGCGCCAGTACGTTGTTCTTGAAACGGTCGGGGTCGATGTCCCTTACCAGCGAGAGCAGACCGGCCTGGTGGTCGACCAGCAGGACGGCGGCGTTGTTCTTGTCCAGACGCTTGTATTGGAAGGTCACGGTGAACTCCTTGCTTCAGCGGGTTGGGAGTATCAGCGTAGGCAAGGATCAAGGGTGGGACAGACCGTCAGTCGGTTCGCTTGTTGTTGCCAGTATCGGCCTCATCGCCGGCAAGCCAGCTCCCACAAGGTACTGTGTCTTCCTTGGGCATCAGGCACGGGGAGATGGCAGAAATGTGGCTGAACATTCGCTGCTGTGAGATGGCAGTTGGATAACTGAGGCAGATCTCAATGGGAGCGGGACGTAGCCTACTTGGCAACCCGACGATACTGCTGCTTGGGACTGCGAGGTGAATTTGGATCTGTCATTTCGATCAAGCCAGCAGCCAAGGCCGGATGCAAATAACTCTTGCGGAATGTGGCACGGTGCGAGAGACCCAGCTGATGCATGAGATCACTTGTCTTCAAAGCAACACCAGCGGGCAGCACCTTGAGAAGATTCGCTACTTGGTCGGTTACTTGGTCGGTTACTTGGTCGCTCTCTTTGGCTTCTACAAGCGCACTTAGCAACGCTTCAAGCATGTACTCGACAAACGGGGTAGCTTCAGCAGCCTGGTCAGCCGCAGCCAGCGCTGCGTAGTAAGCGTCCTGCTGCTCACGGATAACGGTTTCGACCGGCAGGTAGGCCATCGCTGGTCGCCACCGGCTAAGCAGAAGGGTTTGCCATAGCCGTCCCATGCGCCCGTTGCCGTCAGCAAACGGGTGGATGAATTCGAAGAAGCATTGCCATCACTTCACAAATTCCTGAACTGATTATTTGCCTCCAGCGATTTGTCCCCTCTTCAACCACCACCAGAATCGCTTCACCATAATCACAAAAACCGTGAGGCCACTCCCGTGGACCAGACCCTTCAGGTGCGCCAAGCCGCCGCCGACCTCGTTGCCGCGTTCGCCAGCAACGACACCGCCCGCTATTTCGCCTGCTTCAGCGAAGACGCCACGTTCCTCTTCCACACCTTGCCGCAACCGCTGCTGTCGCGCCGTGCCTACGAAGACCTCTGGGCCCAGTGGCAGGCCGATGGTTTTGCCGTGCTTGCCTGCGAGTCGGGCAATGCCCACGTGAGCCTGCAAGGTGACGTGGCGATCTTCATGCACGATGTGGCCACGCATATCCGCATCGCCGGCGAAGAACACCAGTTGAGCGAGCGCGAGACGATCGTCTTCCGCCGCCAGGGTGACCAGTGGCTGGCCTGCCACGAGCACCTGTCGGTCGTCTCGCCGGCCTGAACACCTTTTTACGCGGCCCTGCCGCCCTGCCATCGCACCCACAAGAAGGCCCGCGCACTGCGCCGGCTACAACAACCGCGCTGGAGCATCACCATGAGCCACTCGACCGGTATCGAGACCAACGGCGTCGAACAGATCCCTGATGATCAACGCGACGCCTCCCCGCTGGACCTGTTCCGCCTGATTTTCGGCGGCGCCAATACCTTCGCCACCGCAGTGCTGGGCAGTTTCCCCGTGCTGTTCGGCCTGTCGTTCCAGGCGGGCGTGTGGGCCATTCTGCTCGGCGTTGGCGTGGGCGCGCTGATTCTTGCGCCAATGGGATTGTTTGGTGCGCTTAACGGCACCAACAACGCCGTGTCGTCGGGCGCACACTTTGGCGTGCACGGGCGTATCGTCGGCTCGTTCCTGTCGCTGCTCACGGCGGTGGCGTTCTTCTCGCTGTCAGTGTGGAGCTCGGGCGATGCCCTGGTCGGCGGCGCCAAGCGCCTGGCCGGCCTGCCGGAAACCGACCTCACCCTGGGCCTGGCCTACGGCCTGTTCGCGGTGCTGGTACTGGTGGTGTGCATCTTCGGCTTCCGCTTCATGCTGTGGGTCAACAAGATTGCCGTGTGGGCTTCAAGCCTGCTGTTCCTGCTGGGCATCGTCGCCTTCGCCGGGCCTTTCGATGCCGGCTACGCAGGCAGCGTCAACCTTGGCCAGGCAGGCTTCTGGGCGGCATTCGTCGGCGCGGCGATCCTGGCCATGAGCAACCCGGTGTCGTTCGGCGCCTTCCTGGGCGACTGGTCGCGCTATATCCCGCGTGAAACGCCCAAGGCACGCATCATGCTGGCGGTAATTGCCGCCCAGGGCGCAACGCTGATTCCGTTCCTGTTCGGCCTGTGCACCGCAACTTTGGTAGCGACCCAGGCACCGGACTACATCGCCGCCAACAACTATGTGGGTGGCCTGCTGGCGGTGGCGCCAAGCTGGTTCTTCCTGCCGGTATGCCTGATTGCGGTGATCGGCGGCATGTCCACCGGCACCACTGCGCTGTATGGCACCGGCCTGGACATGTCCAGCGTGTTCCCGCGCCTGCTCAGCCGCGCTGGCGCCACGCTGCTGATAGGCGTGCTGGCGATCGGCTTCATCTTCATCGGCCGTTTCACCTTCAACCTGGTGCAGAGCGTGTCGACCTTTGCGGTCCTCATCATCACCTGCACTAGCCCGTGGATGGTGATCATGATCCTCGGCCTTGTCACTCGCCGCGGCTTCTACCACGCCGATGACCTGCAGGTATTCACCCGCGGCCAGCGTGGTGGCCATTACTGGTTCCTGCATGGCTGGAACTGGCGCGGCATGGGGGCGTGGCTCCCCAGCGCTGCGGTCGGCCTGTGTTTCGTCAACCTGCCCGGGCAGTTCGTCGGCCCGCTGGGCGACCTCGCTGGCGGCATCGACCTGAGCCTGCCGGTCACCCTGGGGCTGGCTGGCGTGCTGTACCTGCTGCTGCTCAACCTGTTCCCTGAACCTGCTGGCGTGTATGGCCCCCAGGGCCCGCGTTGGGTGCGTTGCAAAAGCACCGCGCACACGCCTGTGACCACTGCCGAAATGGCCTGACTGGAAACCGACCATGACCAATTCCCACTACATCGCCGGCCGCTGGGTCGAAGGCCAAGGCAGCGACTGCATCAGCGTCAACGACCCTGCGCTGGGGCAACCGTTCGCCGAGTTCATGGCTGCCAGCGTGGCCCAGGTCGACCAGGCCGTAACCGCTGCCCGCAGCGCCCTGCCCGCCTGGAAAACCACCAGCGCCAGCGAACGCGCGGCCTACCTGCGCGGCTTTGCCGAACAGCTCGGGCAACGCCGCGAAGCGTTGATCACCTTGCAGATGCGCAACAACGGCAAGCCGCGGCACGAAGCCGAGATCGACCTGGACGACGCCATCGCCACCTTCGGCTACTACGCCGAGCTGGCCGAGCAACTGCCTGCCAAGAATCGCGACGTGCCACTGGCCGCCCCAGGCTTCACCGCGCGCACTCGCCTTGAGCCGGTGGGTGTGGTCGGCCTGATCGTGCCGTGGAACTTCCCGCTGGTGACCAGCGCCTGGAAGCTAGCCCCGGCGCTGGCTGCGGGCTGCACCGTGGTGCTCAAGCCGTCGGAAGTCACCCCGCTGATCGAACAGGCCTACGGCCAGATCGCCGACGCCCTGGGCCTGCCGGCCGGGGTGCTGAACATCGTCAACGGCAAGGCCGAGACTGGCGCCGCACTGAGCAACCACAACGGCCTGGACAAACTGTCGTTCACCGGCAGCAACAGCGTCGGCAGCCAGGTAATGCGCAGCGCGTCGGCGCAGTGCCGGCCGGTGACGCTGGAGCTGGGCGGCAAGTCGGCCATCGTGGTGTTTGACGATTGCGATGTCGACCAGGCGGTCGAGTGGATTGTCGCCGGCATCAGCTGGAACGCGGGGCAGATGTGTTCGGCCACCTCGCGGCTGCTGGTGCAGGACGGTATCGCCGATGCGCTGCTGCCACGCTTGCAGGCGGCACTGGAAAACCTGCGGGTTGGCAATCCGCTGACCGAAGAGGTCGACATGGGCCCGCTGACCAGCCAGGCCCAGTGGCTGAAGGTGGCCAGCTACTTTGCCACGGCGCGGGAAGAAGGCTTGCAGTGCCTGGCCGGTGGCAAGGCGTTGGACCGCGACGGCTGGTTCGTCAGCCCTACGCTGTACACCGATGTGCCGAAACACAGCCGCCTGTGGACCGAGGAAATCTTTGGCCCGGTGCTGTGTGCACGCCGGTTTGCCAGTGAGGAACAGGCGATTGCCGAGGCCAACGATAGCCGCTTCGGGCTGGTCGCGACGGTTTGCTCTGCCGATTTGGACCGCGCCGAGCGCGTGGCCGATGCGCTGGAGGTTGGCCATGTGTGGATCAACTCGGTGCAGGCGGTGTTCGTCGAAACCTCGTGGGGCGGTACCAAGGGTAGTGGCATCGGCCGTGAACTGGGGCCTTGGGGGTTGTCGGCCTACCAATCGGTCAAGCATGTGACCCGTTGCCTCGGCTGATATCGCAAGGGGCCGCGTTGCGGCCCATTCGCGGGTAAACCCGCTCCCACAAGTACGGCGCTGTCCTTGAAAATTGCACTGAACCTGTGGGAGCGGGTTCACCCGCGAAGAGGCCGGTACAGGTGGAACAAAACTCCGCCCCGCGTGACTTTCCCCGCCCGCTGCAAAGTCCCACTTCCTGGTACCCCAACAATCACAACACCAGGCCGGACCACCCATGCACCCTCAACGCACCGCCTTGCACAACGAATTGCACGCCCGCCCGTCGCTGTACTTCGACGGCCCTGCGCATGTCTTCCACCTGGCCTTGCTCGGCGGTGATGCTGCCTGTGCAGCGCTGCTGCAACGCTGCTGCCCGGAGGCCCTGGACACCGCTGCCGCCCAAGGCATCACCCGCCTGGATGGCCACCCGTTCAAGTGGGAACGCCACACCGAGTTCTTCACCCTGACACTGGTGGTGCCCTGCAGTAACACCGGGACTGAATGGCAGCCCCTGCCGCCGGTGCTGGCCGAGGCAATTGCCCCGCAGGCAGCGCAGGTAATCAACGCCGTGCAGGTGCTGGTGCGTGACGAACAGGACCTGAACCTGGCCCACTACGGTTTCAAGGACCCGTGCGGCTCGTGCGTTGGCGGGGGCGATGCGGTGGTGTGGAGCGATTTCCGCCTGACCGAAGATGGCACCAACCGTTTCCTGTTCATCAACCGCCGCCTCAATGCCTACCGCCAGGGCCGCATGATCCGCCGTCTGCTGGAAATCGAGACGTACCGCATGATGGCCTCGCTGACCCTGGCTACGGCCAAGGCCCTGAGCCACGAACTGGACACTTTCGACAAGACTCTGGTCAGCCTTTCGGAGCGTAGTGCCGGGGGGGACGGCCATGACTCCAAAGGGCTGCTGGACGCCATTGCCCACTTGTCACGCCAGGTGGTCAGCCACACGGTGAAAACCCGCCATCGCTTCGGCGCCACCCAAGCCTATGCGCAACTGGTGTTCGAACGCCTGGGCGAGCTGCGGGAAAGCCATGTGGGCGACTGCCAGCGCCTGGGGGTGTTCATCGAGCGTCGGTTCAAACCGACTGTGCGCTATTGCGCGGCTACCGAACAGCGGCTGGAGCAACTGGCGAAGAACGTGGCAAACCTGGGCGATCTGTTGCAGGCGCGGGTGCAGGTAGAGATGGAAGAACAGAACGCCGAGATCCTGCGCAGCCTCAATGCCCGCGCTGATGCCCAGGTGAAGATCCAGCGGGCGGTAGAGGGGCTGTCGATCATTGCCATCACCTACTACCTGCTGAATTTGTTCAAGCTGCTGTATGGCGGGCTGAATGTGCTGGGGTTGGGGCTGACGGCGCGCGATGGATTGCTGGCCATGGCGCCGCCGGTGCTGCTGGTGTTGTTGGTGATTCTGCTGCGGATCAAGCAGGCCAAGCAGCATTGAATTTGGGGGGGCGCAATGCGCCCCGCTCTTTACACCAATTCATCAGCGGGGCGCGTACCCTCTTGCACCAGCACCATGCTCTGCGGCGAAGACAGCGGAATACCTTCATCACGCAGCCGCCCAAGAATGGTGAACAGCAGGTCGCTGCGGGTACCCGATACCTGCCGCGGCCCCGCCACGTAACCACTGACGCCAATCACCATGCCACTGGCCGTCAGGTCCTTGAACGACACCGAAGTGGCGGGCGCATCCAGAATCGCCTCATGCTCGTGGTACGCCGCCAACAACAGCTCGCGTACCCGGTTGGCATCGGTCTCCAGTGGCAGGGTCAGGCTAATGCCGACCACGCCCAGCGCATTGCCCATGGTCACGTTGCGCACGTTCTGCGAAATGAACTGCGAGTTCGGCACGATCACCGTCGAGCGGTCGGACATCTGGATTTCGGTGGCACGCACGTTGATGCGGCGGATATCACCCTCGACGCCCGCCAGGCTGACCCAGTCGCCCACCTTGACGGGGCGCTCGGTGAGCAGGATCAGGCCGGATATGAAGTTCTGCACGATCTGCTGCAGACCAAAACCGATACCTACCGACAGGGCACTGACTACCCAGGTGAGGCTGGTGAGGTTGATGCGCAGGGTCGACATGACCAGCATGGCCAGGAACAGAAAGCCCAGGTAACCCACCAGGGTCACCAGCGAGGCGCGCATGCCGGCGTCCATGTCGGTTTCCGGCAGCAGGCGTTCACTCAGCCAGCGCTTGACCACGCGAATGGCGAACAGGCCGCCGAAGAAAATCGCCAGCGCCAGCAGGATGTCCTGCGGCACGATGTTGAGGTTGCCAAGCAGCTTGCCGCCGGTGCCGTCCCAGTCGCCCAGGCTCATCAGCAACTCGCTGGGGCTGGTGCCCGACGGCATCAGCGCCAGCAACAGTGCCAGGAACAGCACGATGGTACGGCCGATGCCGGCCAGGATGGTGCTGGCCTGCGCCTGGTGGCGAGGCGCCAGGCCCAAGGTGGAGGCCAGCGCCAAGCCACCTGGCTGGCGTGGCGACAGCAAGGTTTCGCACAGGTCACCGAAGAAGGTGGTCAGCAGGTACGCACAGGTGACCACCAGGCTGACCCACAGCAATTTGGCGGTGAGGAAGTAGGCGAGCGTCAGGTAGCCGGTAAGCAGTGCCAGCAAGATCAGCGTCAGCCAGACAACCATCACGAACGGGATCAGCCCGACCAGACCGGTGGGGCGCTCCAGGTCATGCTTGCGCAGGGTTCGGCGATAACGCAGCAGCGCCCCGGCAAAGATGAACGCCACGACCAGCGCGGTGAGGCCATTGACCGCCACGGTCAGCGCCAGGCTGGCGCCGATGACGCTGTTGATGCGCTCCATGGTCATCATCACCATCAGCGCCAAGGCCAGTACCTTGGGGAACCAACCGAGCGCACTGGCCACTTCGTCATGCATCGGCGGCAGGCGCCAGGACGGGCGCTGCAGCATCAGCATGGCGCGGCCCAGGCCGGTGATGAAGGCGCTGAACACCACCAGGGTGAGGATGTGGTTGACCAGGCTGGCGATATCCGAGCCCAGCTCGGCGCTGCTCTCCAGCCCCCAGCGCAGCAGCGATACAGAGCCGGCAATGGTACCCAGGGTTGCCAGGCTGACGCCCAGGGCCAAGGCGCTGCGGCGCAAGCGGCCCTCGGGCAACCAGCCGACCATGGCACTGGCCAGCAGGCGCTCGAGCACGCGCCGCACCAAGGTCCAGACCAGAATCGCCGCCACCAGGCTGGTGATGAACAGCCAGCGGTTTTCGGCGCTGAAGGCACTGCCGATGGCGTCGGCCGCCTCGCCGCGCAGGTCACGCAGACGCGCCACGTCGTCCTGGGTGGGGCGGATGATGCTCTGCCAGAACGCCGGGGTCAGTGGCGAGGCCGCGCGGCTGGTGATTTGCGAGTTGAACTGGCTACGGCGCAGGTTGACGATTTGCGTGGAAAGGTCGCGGGCCGACTGATTCAGCTTGGTGGCCTGGTCCTGCTGGGTTACCAGCGCTTTTTTCTCGGCCTCCAGCGCTTTGCGCTGCTGGGTCAGGGTGGCGGCCTCGTCCGGCTGCACCGGGCCGATGACCTTGAGCTTGTCCTCGAGCTTTTCTATGTCGGCGGTGCGCTGTGCACTCAATGCATCAGCCTGGCGCTGAACCTGCATCGCCGCCAGGCGCAACTGCGACAGCAAGTCGTCGTTGGCCTCGCTGGTAACGCCCTGGCGGATCAGGTCCAGCCGGTCGCTCAGCTGTTCGATGCTGGCGTTTTCATCCAGCGCTGGCGCTTCGGCAGCCGCCAGATTGGACAATGGCGTGGCCGGCGCCGACCAGGCCGGGCTGGCAATGGCCAGCATCAGGGCCAGCAGAACCATCAGGCCTGGGCAATAACGGGCAAGGCTGACACGCCTCATCGAAGTATCCTCTTTACAACTCGATTTGGCGGGGGATTCTACGCGGCTTCAGGCAATCAGGAGAGTGCCGTCTCTCGCTTGAGCAGTTGCTGTTTGCGCTCGACACCCCAACGGTAGCCGCTGACGTCGCCGTCCCGACGCACCACCCTATGGCAGGGGATGGCCACGGCGATGTGGTTGGCCGCACAGGCCATGGCCACTGCGCGCACCGCTTTGGGCGCACCGATACGTTCGGCAATGTCGGTGTAGCTGACCCGGCTCCCGGCCGGCACCTCGCGCAACGCCTGCCACACCCGCTCCTGAAACGCCGTACCTTGCACATCCAGCGGCAGCGCCAGGCCCAACGCCGGGGCTTCGACAAAGCCCACCACTTCGGCGACCAACTGTTCGTAGGCGCTGTCGCCACCGATCAGGCGGGCCTTGGGGAACTGGTCCTGCAGGTCGTGCAGCAGGGCCTCAGGGTCGTCGCCCAGCAGAATCGCGCAAATGCCCTTCTCGCTCTGGGCCACCAGGATCGCCCCCAGCGAACACTGGCCGAGGGCAAAGTGGATGGTGGCCCCTGCGCCACCGGCGCGGTACTGGCGGGGGCGCATGCCCAGGCGCTGATCGGCGCTATCGTAGAAGCGGCTGTTGGAGTTGAAGCCGGCATCGTAGATGGCGTCGGTGACTGAACGCTGGCCATCTTCCAGGTGCTCCCGCAGGCGCCGGGCACGGAAGGCGGTGGCATAGGCCTTGGGGGTAACGCCGGTTTCGGCCTTGAACAGGCGGTGCAGGTGGAAGGGGCTGACGGCCAGTTGCGCACTGAGCTGGTCGAGGCTGGGCGCAGGGTCGCTGGTTTCGATCAGGCGGCAGGCGCGGGTGACCAGTTGGCTATGGCGGGTGGTGCTGGCCTTGCTGATACAACGCTTGCAGGCACGGTAACCCGCAGCTTCGGCGGCAGCGGGGGTGTCGTAGAACTCGACATGGGTGCGCTTGGCCATGCGTGATTTGCAGCCGGGATGGCAGTAGACGCCGGTGGTGCGTACGGCGTAGACGAAGTGGCCTGTGGCGGTGGAGTCGCGGGACTCGACGGCTTGCCAGCGTTGGTCGGGGGTGGTGTAGAGCGTCATGGGTTAGCTTCCAGATAAGTTGTCGCCTGTACCGGCCTCTTCGCGGGCACGCCCGCTCCCACAGATCCTCTGCAGGGTTCGAGCCTTGCGCGGTCCCTGTGGGAGCAGGCATGCCCGCGAAAGGGCCAGTACAGGCGATGCATAAACCTCAGGCCCGCCACAGGTACCAGGCCGCCACGGTTCGAAACGGCCGCCAGCCGCCGCCCAGCGAGCGCATCTGCGCAGGTGTCGGCGCCTTGTCCAGCCCCTTCAGCCGTCGGTACCCCTCGCGCACGCCAAAATCGTCCACCGGCAGAATGTCCGAACGCTCCAGGCTATAGATCAGCAGCATCTCCACCGTCCATCGCCCTACCCCGCGCAAGGCTACCAGGCGTTCGATCAGTGCCTCGTCGGCCATGGCCAATGCCTCTTCCCGCGTCGGCACCAGGCCTTCCAGCCGTGCCTGGGCAATGCCTTGCACCGTGGCCATCTTGCTTGCCGAGAACCCACAGGCGCGCAGGGTTTCCGGGCTGACCGTCAGCAACTGCTGGGGCGTCGGGAACGCAACCTCCGGGAACAATGCCAGCAACCGGCCAAGGATCGCTTCGGCAGCCCGGGCATGCAGTTGCTGGTAGGCAATCGCCCGCACCAGCGCTTCGTAAGGCTCACGCCCCGGCGTGGCCTGGTGCAGGCAAGGCCCGATTGCAGCAATGTGCCGCGACCAGTCCGGGTCGAGTGCTGCCAGGTATTCAGTGGCCTCGCAGTAGGCCTCGGGTGAAAGGTCGGCCAGAATCATGGCGCCTCCAACAGGTTGAATGCAGGCCCAGCTTAGCTCAGCCGTTCATCGGCTAAACGCCAGTTCTTGCGCGGCTAATTCCTGGCATACCATTGCCCTGCGTCGCGTTCCCCGCATAGAATTGAGAACTATTCACAATCGCACAGTTCACAAGGCCGGGTCTTCGCTACGATGCAGATCAACGACACGCTCAAGCCGACCGAGGTCGCTCTGCTCTACCAGGCCCACCATAGCTGGCTGCGCGGCTGGTTGCGCAACCGCGTAGGTTGCAGCGAGCATGCCGCCGACCTGGCCCAGGATACCTTCGTGCGGCTGCTGCGGGCCCGCCAGGCTTCACCACTGAAAGAGCCACGCGCCTATCTCAGCAGCATCGCCCGTGGCCTGATGATCGACCAGTTCCGCCGTCGCGCACTGGAACACGCCTACCAGCAAAGCCTGGCCCACCTGCCCGAAGCCGAGGTACCCAGCGAAGAGCACCGCCTGGTCATTCTCGATGCCCTGCACCGCCTCGACCGTGCCCTGCACCAGCTCAAGCCGCGTGTTCGCCAGGCGTTTCTGCTGGCTCAACTGGACGGCTTGAGCATCGTGCAGATCGCCCAGCAGCTGGAGGTGTCGCGGGCCACCGTGGAGCGCGACCTGGCCAAAGCCTTGGGCGTCTGCTACCGGTTACGTTATGCCGATGCATGAGCCCGCGCCAGCGCAGGCGCAGGTCGACCAGGCCATCGACTGGCTGGTGAAGCTGCGCTTCGACCGCCCCAGCGCACATACCGAGCAGCAATTCCAGCACTGGCTGGCCAGCCACCCGCACAACCCGCTGGCCTGGCAACGGGTCAGCCAACTCGGCGACGAACTGGCCGGGCTGCCCAAGGACCTGAGCCGGCGCACCCTGGACGGCAGCCAGCGCCAGCGCAGCAGCCGCCGTGACCACCTCAAGTTACTGAGCCTGCTGGCCGTGGGCGGCAGCCTGGGCTGGGCCACGCGCGAACCTCTGGGCCTGCCGCAACTGCTGGCCGACAGCAGCACCGCCACGGGTGAACGGCGCCAGTGGCAAGTCAGCGATGGCAGCCATATACAGCTCAACACTGCCAGCGCCATCGACCTGCATTACAGCGCCGAGCAACGCCAGTTGGAACTGGTACGTGGCGAGGTCAGCCTGGACAGCAACCCCAACGATACCCGTCCGTTCTACATCGACACCCGCATCGGCACGCTGACCACCCTCAACGGCCAGTTGCTGCTGCGTGAAAACAACCAAGGCCTGCTGCTGGCAGTGCGACGTGGTGAAGTTACGCTGTTCCCCACGTCGGCCACACCGCGCCAGGTGCATTCGGGCGAAACGGTACAGGTGGGGGCCAATGGCAGTGTCCACACGGTGGCGCTGCACAGCGACCCTTGGGGCTGGACCGACGGCGTGCTCAGCGTGCAGCAGATGCCACTGGGCGAGTTTGTCGCAGAGCTCGCCCGCTACCGCCCGGGCCTGTTGCGCTGCGCCCCTGAGGTGGCGAACTTGAAGGTCTCAGGCACCTATCAGTTGGCCGATACCGGTCAGATTCTGCAGTTGCTAACCCGCAGCCTGCCGGTACGTGTCGACTACAAAACGCGCTACTGGGTAAGCATTGGCGCAGCCTGAAAAGCACATCACTCCGCCACGGCGCGCATGCGGCCCGCGCGTCGGTACGATTGCCGGGCAAAACACACGAACAACCCGGCCATCAGCGCCAGTGCCATGGGCAGGCCATGCGGGGCCACATCCATCGCCGCACCACTCACCAGCGGGCCGATCAGGCTACCAACGCCCCACAACAACCCCACACTGGCATTGGCAGTGACCAGGTCCTGGCCTTTGAAACGCTGCCCGATCAGCACCAGCGCCAGGGTATAGATGCCCCCCGCCACCGCGCCCAGCACCACCAGCAGCGGCCAAAGCAGCCAGGTCATGTTCAGCAGCCACGGCAGGCCGATGCCAATCGACATCGCCACCAACCCGCACACCAGGTGTAGCCCGGTGCGCTCCACCCGGTCGGCCAGCCAGCCCAACGGCAGCTGGAACAGCATGTCGCCGGCAAACACCACGGTCACCATCAACGCCGCCACGCCCACGGCAAAGCCATGGCTGGTGGCGTACACCGGCAACAGCGACAGCACCACCGCATCGAAGAACGAGAAGAACAGCACCGCCACACATAGCGCAGGTGCCACGCGGAAGAACCCGGCCAGGCCGAAGCTCTTGTCGCCCTCCTCATGCTCGACATGGTCATTGGGTACGGTCAGCACGATGCACAGCAACGCCAGGCCATAGCAGGCGGTGACCACTCCGGTGATCCACGGGCTGTTGGCGCCCAGCACCGCGAGCATGGCCGGGCCCAGCACCTGGAAGCCGGTAAAGCTGGTGGCATAAAGGGCCATGATCTTGCCGCGATTGTGCTCAGGGCACAGCTCGTTGACCCACGACTCGCCGAGGATGATGGCGATGCCCATACCCAGCCCCAGGCCCAGGCGCAGCAGCGCCAGCAACCACAGCGAGCCGAAAGCCGATTCGAGCAGGGCGATGCTGACGGTGCACAGGCTGAAACTCAGCAGGTAGATGGTGCGCCGGGTGAGGTGGCGGCAGCAGGCATCGACCAGGAACGCCGAGAGCATCATGCCCGCAGCGGGGATGGCCGAGATGATGCCGATTTCCAGGGTACTCGCCCCGGCCTCATGCAGGCGCAACGACACCAGCGGCAGGCTGGCCCCCAGGCTGAAGCCCACGACGGAAACGGCGAACAACAGGCCCGCCAGCAAACGCATGTTCATGTACCACTCCTTGCAAACCAGAAAGACGTGCAGACACAGGCGCGCACGCCGAGGCGGCGAGCGACGCAAAAGCGCAGATCAGTTCAGGCGAGGTGTGGCGAGAAGGTGAAGGCAAACAGCACGCTGCGGCGACGCTTGAGTACCGTATCGCTCGGCCAGGCACGACGCAGGGCCTGGAGGGCAGGCTGGCGGGCATGTGGGAGGGACGGGTTACGGCGCATTGCTTTGGCTACTACGCAGGTGGTGGGTAAAAAGAGGCGGCACTCTAGCTACCTCAAGGGGGGGTAGTCAATCGGCCAGGGGCCTCTACGAGGCCCATTCGCAGCACAAGGCTGCTCCTACAGGGAGCGCGTGCTGCCTGTAGGAGCAGCCTTGTGCTGCGAATGGGCTGCAAAGCAGCCCCCAGCGATTTCAGCGTTTACCTGTAGACGGCAAGAACACCGCCAGCAACCCGAACAACGGCAGGAACGAGCATAGCCCGTACACATACTCGATACCGCGCAGGTCCGCCACATACCCCAGCAGCGCCGCGCCAATGCCGCCAAAGCCGAACATCAACCCGAAGAAGATGCCGGCGATCATGCCCACGCTACCCGGCACCAGTTCCTGCGCATACACCACGATCGCGGAAAACGCCGAGGCCAGGATAAAGCCGATCACCACGCTCAGCACGGTGGTCCAGAACAGGTCGGCATACGGCAGCGCCAAGGTGAACGGCGTCACCCCCAGGATCGAGAACCAGATCACGGCCTTGCGCCCTATGCGGTCACCGATCGGGCCGCCAAAGAACGTGCCCGCCGCCACTGCCCCCAGGAACAGGAACAGGTGCAACTGCGAGCTGGCCACCGACACATCGAACTTCTCGATCAGGTAGAAGGTGAAGTAGCTGGTGAAGCTGGCCATGTAGAAGTACTTGGAGAACACCAGCAGGCCCAGCACGATCAGCGCCGCGATCACCCGATTGCGTGAAATGCCATGGGTGGCCTGCACCGCCTTGCGCGCCTTGGCCTGGTTGAGGTGCTCCTTGTACCAGCTACGCAGCATCAGGGTTACACCGAGGAAGAACAACGCCGCCAGGCCGAACCAGGCCACGTGGGTCTGGCCGAACGGAATGACGATGGCCGCCGCCAGCAACGGGCCCAGTGCGGAGCCGGTGTTGCCGCCCACCTGGAAGGTCGATTGGGCGAGGCCGAAGCGCCCGCCAGAGGCCAGGCGCGCAATACGCGAGGTTTCCGGGTGGAACGTCGACGAGCCTATGCCCACCAGCGCCGAAGCCAGCAGAATCATCGGGAAGCTGCCGACGAATGCCAGCATCACGATGCCCACCAGCGTGCACAAGGTGCCGAGCGGCAAGAGGTTCGGCGTTGGGCGGCGGTCAGTAAAAAAGCCGACCCAGGGTTGCAGCAGCGAAGCGGTGATCTGGAACGTCAGGGTGATCAGGCCGATCTGGGCGAAGCTCAGGTCGTAATTGGCCTTGAGCATCGGGTAGATCGCCGGCAGCACCGACTGGATCAGGTCGTTGATCAAGTGCGCCAGGGCGCAGAAGCCGATGATGCGCATTACCAGCGGCGTCGCTTGGCTCGCCGCTGCGCTGGTGGACGCCGTGGAGGCGCTACTGGTGGCCATGTGCCTGAATCTCCGTCCGCAGTTTGGGATCCGATTATCGGGAAACAAATAGATACATAGCTACCTTTTTTATCCCTCCGTCGTAACGTACTTGAAAATGGTTCTCAATATAATTAGCATCCTCGACCCATACCCCTGTCATCGTTGGGCGAAACGGCCCCTATCGTGAGCAGACTGAACCCATGAGCCCGATGCCCGCCAAGCAGCTGCAGCAGTCCGACCCACAGCAAGAAGCGCTGGAATGGTTTTCGCTGTTGCGCCAGCCCGGTTGCGACGAAACCCAGCGCCAGGCATTTGCAGCCTGGTGCCAGGTACCCGAAAACGCCCACGCCTACGCCGAGCTGGAAACGTTCTGGCAACAGCTGCAACCACCACCCGCCCGCCCTCGCCCACGGCACGTCACGGTACGCCGCAGCCACCTGGGCAAATGGCTGGCGCTGGTGTTCCTGGTCGGGTTGGCCGCCGCAACCTACCTGTACTGGCCGCTGCTGCAGCGCCTGGCCAGCGAGTTGCACACCGACGTGGGCGAGCGGCGCAGCACACGCCTGGCGGATGGAACTACCCTGAACCTGGACAGCGCCAGCGCAATGAACATCGACCTGCGCGGCCGCACCCGCCAACTGCATTTGGTGCAAGGCCAGGTGTCCCTGGAAGTCGTGCTCGACGGCCGGGCCATGGAAGTGGACGTGGGCAACGCACGCATCCAGGTGTTCGGCACCCGCCTGCAGGTAGCCCGCCATGCCGGTCATGATGAACTTGTCGTACTCAGTGGCAAGGCCATGGTCACCCAGGGGGGGGAACAGCGCATGGTCTCTGAAGGCGAGCGGGTCACCTTCAATGACACACGCATCGACCCGGTGCAGAAGGCTGACCTGAAAACCGCAGACAGCTGGCGCAACGGCCGCCTGAAAGCCACCGACATGCCATTGGGGCAGGTGCTGGAGCGCCTTGCCGGCTATCAGGGGCAGCGCGTGTGGATGATGGATGAACAGATGGCCCACCGGCGCGTCAGCGGCGATTTCAACCTCGACCGGGCTGGCGAAACCCTGCAATCCCTGGCGGCGGCCCAGCATCTGCAGCTTCAGGGCGTGCTCGGGCACTGGCTGGTGGTGCACTGAAACCAAGCCCGGCCGCTAAGTTTTTGAAAGCGTGCAAATTTTTTTTGAAATGAGTGTTGACAGAGGGCCCGTTCAAGAGAATAATGCGCGCCATCGGCTACATAGCTCAGTTGGTTAGAGCATAGCATTCATAATGCTGGGGTCCGGGGTTCAAGTCCCTGTGTAGCCACCAAACAAGACGAAGGGCTTACCGCAAGGTAAGCCCTTTTTCTTTGCCTGCGAAAAAGCTGCACGCTTTCAATTTGAGCAAGCAGCTACCCCCAACATGCAAACGCCCCTCAACGAATCCCCGTCACCGCCACTGCCAGCCCAAGCCCGATCAAAGCCAGCCCGATGACGCGATCCACCAGCACTTGCCGGTCGATCATCGCCTTGCGCAACGCAGTACTGGAGAAAAACACTGCAACCAGGCTGAACCACAGCCAATGGGCAAAGGACATGAACGCGCCGTAGGCGAAATCCAGCGCCAGCGGGCTGCCCGGCTGCACCACCTGGGTGAAAGCGCTGATAACGAACAACATGGTCTTGGGGTTCAGGGCATTGGTCAAAAAGCCCGTGCGCAGGGCGCTCAGCACGCTGGCGGCGGGTTGACTGCCGCCCTCGAGGTGGATGCGCTGAGTGTTGGTCAGCGACTTGTAGCCCAGGTAGATCAGGTAACCCGCACCGAGCACTTTCATGACCAGGAACAGCGCCGGGCTCTGGCTGATGATCACGGCAATGCCCAACACCGTGTACAGCACGTGCACCTGCACCCCCAACGCGATGCCGATCGCGGCGGCCAGCCCGGCCTTGCGGCCTTGTGCATAACTGCTGCGGGTGACCATGGCGAAATCGGCGCCAGGGCTGATGACGGCGAGCAAGGTGAACAGGGCGACGGCGATGATTTCGGTCATGCTGATGGCTCTCGATAGGCGATGAAAATGCACAGGCCAGGGGATTATCGAGGGCTTATGAACCAGGAAAAATCGATTTATAGTGCGGCATATCTGATAGTTTTACTCACAGATAATTAGCCCCTGCACCGGCCTCTTCGCGGGTAAACCCGCTCCCACAGGTAATGTGCTTTTCTCAGGTGTGATGAGATCCCTGTGGGAGCGGGTTCACCCGCGAAGAGGCCGGCACAGGCAAAAAGGGATGCCATGAAACTGCCGCCGCTCAACGCCTTCCGCTACTTCGACATCGCCGCCCAGACCGAGAGCTTCGTGCGCGCCGCCGAGCACCTGCACGTCACCCACGGCGCGGTCAGCCGCCAAATACGCCTGCTTGAAGAAAGCCTTGGCGTGGCGCTGTTCGAGCGCCGTAACCGGGCCATCTTCCTCACCTCCGCCGGCCGTGCCCTGCAAGGCACCACCCAGGCGATCTTCGAACAGCTCGAAGGCGCCGTGCAGCGCTTGCAACAACAGGCGCGCGACAATGTGCTGGTGCTGTCCTGCGAGCCGACCATCGCCATGCGCTGGCTGATCCCGCGCCTGCCCCGCTTCCATGCTGACCACCCCGACCTGCAGTTGCACCTGGTGGCCGCCGGCGGGCCGCTGGACTTCGCCCGCAGCGGTGTCGACCTGGCAATCCGCCGCGACGACTTCCACTGGGACAACCAGCTGTTCAATCAAAAAATCTGCGACGAATGGATCGGCCCGGTGTGCCACCCCACCTCCCCCACCCAGCTCGACGGCCAACGCCTGCTGCACAGCACCACCCGCCCCGCTGCCTGGCCCACCTGGCTGCGCCTCAGCGGCCAGCAGGCGCGGCACAACGAACGCAGCGACTACGAACACTTCTACCTGACGATCCAGGCCGCCAGCGCTGGCCTGGGCCTGGCCATGGCCTCAGCCCTGATGGTGCGCGACGAACTCGACAGCGGGCAGCTGCAGGCACCGTTCGGTTTTGTGCGCGATGGCTCGGCTTATCACCTGCTTAGCCCACAGCCCCTGGACGACAGCGGCAAGCGCCAGCGCTTCGCCGAGTGGGTAATGGGCGAGTGCCAGCGCTGCCTGGCTCACTTGGGTTTGACGCAGAACGACGACCCCGCGCTGCCATCGCCGCCCCAGGTGCGATAGCCCGCGGTATCCAGATGGATGCGCCCCGACGGGTAGCGCCCCAGGCCCATGCTCCACGCCTGGCCATGCTGCTGCCAGAAACGGCACAGCGGGTTAGGGTCGGCCCAGGCCGGCAACAGAATATCGACGGCGAAGGCGCGGGTATGGGCACTGTTGGCAGCACCGCCTGCGCACGTATTCAGACGAGGGTCGCGATAGGCCGAAACCACCTCGAACTGGCGCAGGATGCCTTGGTCGTCGAGGGTCTTGATCAGCGAAAGGGTCGAGCGTACAGCCGGCCAGTTGCTGGCAGGCGGCACGGCGAAGGGAGACGCGTGGCACAGCTTCCAGTCCGAGGCCGAACGCAGCAGTTGGTGGATAGGCACAACACCGTAAAGACGGGCATCCACCAGCATTTCACGAAAGGGACGGGTTTGATGGTCGCCGGCCCACTGGGCGAATATCCACAGGTCGCGTTGGTCGGCGTGGGCAGTACCCGCTATCAACAGGCCTGCCGCCAGAAGCAGTTTTTTCATTCTTCATCCATCCCTGCATAGAGAACAAAGAAAGCTGCGCGCTGGATGGCACCGACTATGCCAGGTCAATCCTCAAGCAGGGTGCAGGCCATCACCAGGGCATCTTCACGGCCACCGGCAATTGGATAATAGTCGCGGCGGCGGCCTATTTCGTTGAAACCGTAGCGCTCGTACAGACGATAGGCCGACTGGTTGCTGGCGCGAACTTCCAGGAAGCATTCGCGGCCATTGAGCTGGTAGGCCCGGGCCATCAGGTGCTCCAGCAGGCGCAGGCCCAAGCCGCGCCCTTGGTTTTCCGGTTTGACGGTGATGTTGAGCAGGTGCGCCTCGTCGATGATCACGTTGATCACACCATGGCCAACCTGCTGCTGGCCATCGAACATCAGCCAGACTTCGTACGACTTGAGAGCATCCTGAAAGATCCCGCGGGTCCAGGGGTGACTGAACGCGGCGTATTCGATCTTAAGTACGGCTTCCAGATCCGCCTCGGTCATCGGGCGGAAACTGATCGATTCACTCATTCAACGCTCTTCCAGCGCGCCATCAGCTGGCGCATGGCTTTCCAGACGTCCGCCTTGCGCTGCGGCTCGTCCATCAACAATTCAAGGCCCGGCAGCGCCCAGGCATCGCCCAGGCCGTCAAGCTCAAGGGTTTGGTAATAGGCCTCGGCATCGGCATTGGCGGCAAAGCGCAGTGCCGGCAAGCCGATCAGCCACAGGCAGGTACTCGGGGCGTCTTCCAGGCGCGCCTGGACAAAGCCCCGGACGAAGTCACGCGCGGCTTCGGGGCCCTGGTCCATGTTGCCGCGTACCAGCAACGGCCAGCGCACCGGTTCGCCGATGATCTGCGGGGCGTCAGGCAGGCCGGCGGCGCGCAGCATGTCCTTGAGCAGCAGGTAGGACGGGTCGCGGCTCTGGAACGGCTGGCCGGTGGCCAGTTCGACCAGCAGCAGGCAGCTGCCAGCGCGCAGCAACTGCAACGAGAAGCGCGGTGGTGGCACCGGGGCCGGGCGTGGTAGTACGGGCTGCTCTTCGGGCTCGACGGGTTTGGCGGCGGGCTTGGGCACGCTACCCGGGCGCGGGATCTCGATTTTCGGCCGCTCACCGGAGCGGACCTGCGGGCTGACGGGCGCTTCGTTTGCAGCTGGTACAGGCCTGACTTCGAAGTCGATGTCCTCGACCGGCACCACCGGCAATAGCAGCTCGGGGCGCGACGGTGCGGCGAACGGCAGTTCGGCGCGCGGCAGCCAGTGCACCACTTGCATGGCGGAAAGGTAGGCGCGGCGACGGGGTTCGGTCAGCAAGGGGCGGGTATCCGAGGGGCTCAAGACAGTTGGGCATTCTAACGTGTACGCCTTGGTTTTTGCAGCGCCTATCAGACCGAGCGCCGCCCGCGCGGCGCTTCGCAGCACAAGGCTGCTCCTACATCTGTTTCGGGCCAGTTATTCCTGAGACAAAGGCGCGCGCCCCTGGTGTTCACCTGGACATCGTGTCGAACAAACCAGGCGGTCGCGCGCATGGGTACAGGCGTCACTGGCCCGAAACAGATGTAGGAGCAGCCTTGTGCTGCGAAGCGCCGCGCGGGCGGCGCTCGATTTCAAAACCACCCCAAAAACAACGCCATACACCCACAAACAAAAAGGTTATCTCTCATTACAGACCAAGGGGTGAAAACCTCCCCCCCGGATGCAGTACAATCGCCCCCTTTTTCTTGGCAACGAGTCGAAGCCAATGATCGAACCCAAGCGCGTCCTGCGCGCCCTAGCCGAACACTGGGCCCTGATCGAGCCGCTGTGCGAGCGTTTCGACCAGGGCACCCTGAGCCTGGTCGAGTTGCGCCAGCATGTGGGCCGCCAGCAGCTCGAAAGCACCCCGCAGGACATCACCCAGCTACTCGACGTATGGATCCGCCTGGATATCCTGGTCCCGGTAGCCAAGAGCCCGAACCGCTTCGAGCTCAACGCGCAGATCCACGACTTTCTTGCGTACCTGCGCCGCGAACACCGCCTGGGCCTGTGCCTGGAGATCGAAGCCTACCTGCGCCACCTCGAACGACTCGCCGGCCATATCCAGGACGCCTTCGACAACCGCGACAGCGACGACCTGGCGCGCCAGCTGCGCTTGCTCGACATGCGCGTACGCGATGTACTGAAAAAGCTCGATAACGACGAACAGGCACTGGTCGCCGTGGCCGAGCGGGCCAAGACCAGCAACCGCCAGATCCCGCTGCGCCAGCGTTATGCCGAAGTACTGGCCACCTGGGACGAATACGTCGAGCCGATGATCCAGCTGGTGAACGCCGACGGCGCCTTCGAACAAGGCGTGCGCAAGGTCGAGACCGTGCTGCTGAAGCTGCTGGGCGAACAGGCGCGCCTGGGCCACCTGGTCGATGACGACATGCTGCTGCGCACCCACGCACGCATCCTGGAAATGCAGACCAGCGCCCAGCTGACCCTGCGCCACGCCCGTGAACTGCTGTTGCCGCTGCGTGAAGAAGCCCGCCGACACAACGCCGTGACCCGCGGCGCGGCGCTGGCCCTGTCGGTGATACGGCGCAAGGGCATCGACGCCGTGCCGCAGGCGGCCATGCCGATGTTCACCCGCCCGCAAAGCACCTTCCTCGGCAGTGCCAGCCAGGTCGAGGCCTATGTGTACGCCCTGGCGCGCTTCGAGCCCAAGCCGGCGCGCTTCCCCAAGGCCCACAAGACCCAGTCCGGCGCCCTGCCCCGTGCACCACGCACGGTCAAGGAAATGGCCGAACGCTGCGAACAGGCCCTGCCACTGCCCGACCTGATGGTCTGGCTGCTGGAACAGGAACCCGAAGGCGCCACCGACGAACTGCTGTACTGGTTCTCGCGCCTGTCGCGGGAAAAGCGCTTCAAGCGCGAACGCCTCGACCGCCGCGAATACACCACCCAGGAACACCTGGTCAGCCTGCGCTCGTACGCCCTGACCTCCAGCCGCGAAGACGCCACCCGCGCGCCTACCGAACCCAACGCGAGCCCAGCCCATGCATCTTGATCTTTCCGAACTGTCCCAGCTCGCGCCGATCTTCCGCGAGCTGTTCAAAGGCTTCCACGTCAGCCGCCGCGACCCCGAGCTGTACGCCCAGCTGTCGAACTTCCAGGACCAGTACCGCACCCTGTTCAAGGCCCTGGGCTTCGAGCTGGTGTGCGACACCCGCGGTTTCTATTACTTCGTGCCTGACATGACCGCCGCGCAGGTCAACAAGACCGCGCAGCGCCTGTCGCTGTTCACCTTCATCCTGGTCGAGCACCTGGCCGACCAGGGCCGTGACCCGATGGCCGTGCTGGACGGAGGCAGCATCGGCCGCGACGAACTCCCCTCGCTGCTGGACAAGTACCGCGACCTGTTCCTGCAGGCCGAAGTGCAGACCGTGGACGAGCTGGAAGAAAAAATCCTGCGCCGCATGACCCAGCTTGGCTTCGCCCATGAAGAAGGCGGCATCTACCGCTTCCTGCCGCCGATGCACCGCTTCCTCGATGTGTGCCTTTCGGTCCAGCAGGACCGCGACCTGGCCGCCACCCTGCACAGCGTCCTGCCGCTGCCGACCCCGGTACTGGTCGAGGAAGAAAGCCCCGAAGAACTCAACCGCACCGACGACCCGCTCGACCTCACGCCCTTCGAGGGCGAGGAAAGCGAAGAGGACGCCCTGGCCCGGGCCATCCGCGAAGAGCAACAGGAGATTGACGCATGAGCCAGGAACGCTACGGCATCCGCCGCTTTGCATTGCTCAACACCGCCGGCTACAGCCTTGGCCTGTTCCCGCTGGAGCATCCGCTGTCGGTATACGGTGCCAACAACCTGGGTAAATCGGCCTCGATAAACGCCCTGCAGTTCCCGATCCTGGCGCGTATGTCGGACATGAGTTTCGGCAAGTACAGCCTTGAGCAGTCGCGCCGCTTCTACTTCGCCAGCGACACCTCGTACATTCTCTGCGAACTGAGCCTGCCCCACGGCCCGCACGTGATAGGCGTGGTCGGCCGCGGCCCGGGCGGCGGCTTCGGTCACCAGTTCTTCGCCTACAAAGGCGAACTGGACCTGGCTCACTACCAGAAGAACGACACCTGCCTGCGCCAGAAAGAGCTGTTCACCAACCTGGAACGGCTGGGCATCAAGGCCTACGAGCTGAAGCCGGACGAACTGCGCCGCCTGCTGGTTGGCGGCCACAC
Organism: Pseudomonas sp. SAS7; assembly: GCF_052112345.1. Lineage (NCBI taxonomy): Bacteria > Pseudomonadati > Pseudomonadota > Gammaproteobacteria > Pseudomonadales > Pseudomonadaceae > Pseudomonas > Pseudomonas sp. SAS7. The sequence continues at coordinate 74,664 of NZ_JBEGGO010000015.1, forward strand.
CTCGGTGCCGCTGGACCTGACCATGATCCCGCTGCGCTCCACCAGCGAGCAAAGCCTGAAAACCTTCCGCGCGCTGTTCATCAACCTGCTGCACATGCGCGAAATCACCGCGGCCAAGCTCAAGCAGCTGTTCCTTGACGCCTTCGAGCACAGCCTGCGTTCGGGCAGCGTCGACTACATCGCCGCGTGCGAGGAAGCCTTCCGCGACGTGCGCCGCATGGAGCAGGACTACAACGCCCTGGTCGCCGCCGGCCCGCTGGTCGAGGCCCTGGCCGGTGGTGTCGCCCAGCGCGACATCCTGCGTGGCAAGCTGCACCGCATTTCGCCAGTGCTCGACACCCTGCTGGGCACCTGGCAGGAATACGCCATGGCGCGCAAGGAAGAGCTGGTCATCCAGTCCGAGCACTACCGTGGCGAGCAGGACCGCCTGCAGAACGACCAGCGCGGCGGCACCCAGGAGCTGATGCGCCTGGAGCGTGAAATCACCGGCATCCAGCGCTGGCTGGGCGAGCTGTCGGTGCTCAAGCACCGCTTTGCCCTGGTCGATGACGTCAAGGTACTGGAGCAGCAGCTGCTGGCGGCCAAGGATGCCCACGACGAACTGGCCGGTGCCCTGGCGCAGTCGCGCCAGTTCAGTGCCGAAGACCTGGACGAGCGCGTACGCGACCTGGAAAAACGCCTGAAGCAGGTCAAGCAGCAGCTGGACCACGCTGACAACAACAGCTACGCCCGCCTGCGCGAAGAGTTCTCTCAGCAGGACGTCGACCGCCTGATGCGCCTGTTCAACGGTGCACTGTTCAGCCTGCCGCTGGGCGAGCGTGGCATTGAACTGGACGACAGCGACCTGTGGGTAAAATCGCTGGAAGCGGTGCTGGACGGTTTCAAGGGCGAGCGTTTCGAAGCCCCGGGCCTGTCCATCGACCTCACCCACATCGACCCACCGGCGCTGCAGGCCCTGGCCGACCGCGCCGCCCTGCGCGACCAGAAAGAGCGCCTGGAAAAAGAGCTGAAGCAGCTCAAGACCCAGCAGGCTGTTACCGCTGACCGCACCGCCTCCAAGGCGCAGACCGAAACCCTGTACCAGCAGGTGCTGGACGCGCAGAAGGCGCTGGAAGACTTCCGCCGCAGCGAAACCCTGGCCGCCGAAGAACCCGAGAAGCTGGAACAGCTGTCGCAACTGGAAGCCGCCCAGGACGAACTCAAGCGCTCCAGCGATGCCTTCACCGAGCGCGTTCAGCAGCTGTCGGCCAAGCTGCAGCTGGTGGGCCGGCAGATCGGCGACCTCGAGTCCAAGCAGCGCACCCTGGAAGATGCCCTGCGCCGTCGCCAGCTGCTGCCGGCCGACCTACCCTACGGCACCCCCTTCATGGAAGCCATCGACGACTCGATGGACAACCTGCTGCCCCTGCTCAACGACTATCAGGACAGCTGGCAAGGCCTGCAACGGGTAGACAACCAGATCGAGGCGCTGTACGCCCAGGTGCGCCTGAAAGGCGTGGCCAAGTTCGACAGCGAAGACGACATGGAGCGCCGCCTGCAGCTGCTGGTGAACGCCTATGCGCACCGTACCGAAGAAGCCCTGACCCTGGCCAAGGCACGCCGCGCTGCGGTCACCGACATCGCCCGGACCCTGCGCAACATCCGCAGTGACTACGACAGCCTCGAGCACCAACTGGCCCTGTTCAACCGCGAGATCAACAAGCGCCAGGTTTCCAACCTGGAGAGCTTCCGCGTGGTGCTGGCGCCGAACAAGGAAGCGCTCAAGCACATCGACCAGATCATCCACAGCGCCGGCCAGTACGAAGAAGGCGAAACCTTGTCGGTGTTCGACCTGACCCAAAGCGCCGAGCAGGACAACAAGAACGAAGAGGCCAAGGAATACCTGGCACGCCTGGTGGCGGCCAACCACAACCAGCTGGGCCTGAAAGACCTGTTCGAGCTGGCGTTCGAGATCACCAAGGTCAACGGCCAGCCGATCATCCACGCCGACATCGACGGCGCCGCGTCCAACGGCACCACCATGACCATCAAGGCGCTGACCAACATGTACTTGTTGCTGCACCTGATGGACCGCGACCTGGCCGGGCGCATTCGCTTGCCGTACTACCTGGACGAAGCAGCGGACATCGACGAACGCAACCAGGCCGCGCTGCTGGAGACCAGTTTGCAGCTGGGCTTCGTACCGATTCTGGCGAGTGTGAAGCCACAGGTATCGGCGCACGTGGCGATCGACCTGGAAGGCGGCAGCGGGCCGAACGGCATCTACATCGACGAGGCGGACTGGAAATTCATCAGCCGGCTGGATGAGGTGAAGGCGGTTGTGCGTGAGGATCAGGCCGAGGAACTGGCCTGATATTTGTGTATGGGGCCGCGTTGCGGCCCATTCGCGGCACAAGGCCGCTCCTACAAGGGGACGCATATCCCTGTAGGAGCGGCCTTGTGCCGCGAATGGAGGCCGAAGGCCTCCCGGCAATCTACCAGGCTATCAATGAGCCCAAGGCAGGATCGGGATCGCGGTCACAGCGTTCTGCGGGCTGCCTTCGATCATGCGGTCGCTGTACACCAGGTACACCAGCGTATTGCGCTTCTTGTCCAGGAAGCGCACCACCTGCATGGTCTTGAACACCAGCGAGGTGCGTTCCTTGAACACTTCCTCGCCGTCTTTCAACTCACCCTTGAAGTTGATCGGCCCGACCTGACGGCAGGCAATCGACGCCTCCGCACGGTCCTCCGCCAGCCCCAGGCCACCCTTCATGCCGCCAGTCTTGGCCCGCGACAGGTAGCAGGTCACGCCCTCCACCTTGGGGTCGTCAAACGCTTCGACCACGATGCGGTCGTTCGGCCCGAGGAACTTGAAGACAGTGGACACCTGGCCGACTTCCTCGGCCCCGGCCAGCATTGGCAGCGCCAGCGCCACCACGGCAATCACTCGCTTGAACAGGCTCATACCAGCACCAGATTGTCGCGGTGTACCAGCTCGGGCTCAGCGCTATAGCCAAGGATCGACTCGATACCGTCGGACGACTGACCGATGATCTTCTGCGCCTCCAGGGCGCTGTAGTTGGCCAACCCGCGGGCCACTTCAACACCGTCCGGGCCAACGCACACCACCATCTCGCCACGGCGGAAACTGCCCTGCACGGCCTTCACGCCAACCGGCAACAGGCTCTTGTTGGCCTGGCGCAGCGCCTGCACGGCGCCGGCGTCCAGCACCAGGGTGCCACGGGTCTGCAGGTGGCCAGCCAGCCACTGCTTGCGCGCAGCGAGCATGCCGCGCTCGGGCGACAGCAAGGTACCCAGGCGCTCGCCCGCCTTCAGGCGGTCCAGCACGCGCTCGATGCGGCCACCGATGATGATGGTGTGGGCACCGGAACGGGCGGCCAGGCGCGCGGCGCGCAGCTTGGTCTGCATGCCGCCACGGCCCAGGGCACCCCCGGTACCACCGGCCACGGCATCCAGCGTCGGGTCGTCGGCACGGGCTTCGTAGATCAGCTGGGCTTCGGGGTTGTTGCGCGGGTCGGCGTCGAACATGCCATCGCGGTCGGTGAGGATCACCAGCAGGTCGGCCTCGACCAGGTTGGCCACCAGCGCCGCCAGGGTGTCGTTGTCGCCGAAGCGGATTTCGTCGGTGACCACGGTGTCGTTTTCGTTGATCACCGGCACCACGCCCAGGTCGACCAAGGTGCGCAGGGTGCTGCGGGCGTTCAGGTAACGCTTGCGGTCGGACAGGTCGTCATGGGTCAGCAGGATTTGCGCGGTGTGCTTGCCGTGCTCGCCGAAGCTCGACTCCCAGGCCTGCACCAGGCGCATCTGGCCGAGCGCGGCAGCGGCCTGCAGCTCGTTCATCGCGCTCGGTCGCGAAGCCCAACCCAGCTGGCTCATGCCGGCAGCAACGGCCCCGGAGGAGACCAGTACCAACTCCACGCCTGCCTCACGCAGCGCGACCATCTGCTCGACCCAAACGGCCATGGCACCGCGGTCGAGGCCCTTGCCATCGGCGGTCAGCAGAGCACTGCCAATCTTCACGACCCAGCGCTTGGCGCCCGTCACCTTGCTTCGCATCTTCTTCCAACCTATGTCGAATCTGTAGATACCGTGGATACAAAAACGCCGCTCCAGAGAGCGGCGTTTAGTGTACTGCAACCGGTCAGTCGCGCACGTAAATGATTTCCGGGCCGTCTTCGTCGTCCTCGAAATCATCGTCCCAAGCGTCATCGTCGCCGATGTCGTGCACGCTCTTGACGCCAGTACGGCGCAAGGTACGCGCGTCGTCCAGGGCCTGCAGCTGGGCACGGGCTTCGTCTTCGATGCGCTGGTCGAGGTCGGCCAGCTCGGCGGCGTAGGCCGGGTCGTTGGCCAGGCGGTCGGCGCGGTCTTCGAGGTAGCGCATCAGGTCGTGGCTGAGCTTGTCGGTACCCTGCTTGGAGATAGCCGAGATCACATAGACCGGGCCTTCCCATTCCAGGCGATCGATCACCTCCTGCACACGCTCATCGCGCTCGTCGTCCATGACCATGTCCGACTTGTTCAGTACCAGCCAACGCTCACGCTCGGCCAGCGACGGGCTGAAGCGGGTCAGCTCGTTGACGATCACTTCGGCAGCATCGGCCGGGCTGCTTTCGTCCAGCGGCGCGATGTCCACCAGGTGCAGCAGCACGCGGGTGCGCGCCAGGTGCTTGAGGAAGCGGATACCCAGGCCGGCACCGTCGGAAGCGCCTTCGATCAGGCCCGGGATGTCGGCGATGACGAAGCTCTTCCAGCGGTCGACGCTGACCACGCCCAGGTTTGGCACCAGGGTGGTGAACGGGTAGTCGGCCACTTTCGGCTTGGCGGCCGAGACCGAGCGGATGAAGGTACTCTTGCCGGCGTTCGGCAGGCCCAGCAGGCCCACGTCGGCCAACACCTTCATTTCCATCTTCAGGTCGCGCTGGTCGCCCGGCTTGCCTGGCGTGGTCTGGCGCGGTGCACGGTTGGTACTGGACTTGAAACGGGTGTTGCCCAGGCCATGCCAGCCGCCTTGGGCGACCATCAGCTTCTGGCCAGGGGTGACCAGGTCACCGATCACTTCCTGGGTGGAAGCGTCAATCACGGTGGTACCGACCGGCACGCGCAGGAACAGGTCTTCACCCTTCTTGCCAGTGCAGTCGGTGCTGCCGCCATTGGAGCCGCGCTGGGCTTCGTGGTGACGGGTGTAGCGGTAGTCGACCAGGGTGTTCAGGTTTTCGTCGGCGACCATGTACACCGAGCCGCCGTCACCGCCGTCACCGCCGTTAGGGCCACCATTCTCGATGAACTTCTCGCGACGGAAGCTCATGCAACCGTTGCCGCCGTCACCGGCCTTGACCCGAATCGATACTTCGTCAACAAACTTCATTAAAACCGCCTCTCGTCGGTAGACGAGTTGAATGAATCAAAAACATGAGGCTCTTGCAAAAATGAGCGCGGCGGCCCCGTACGACCGTAGAAACCAACGCCGGCAACCCAGACAAACAGCTTTGCAAGAGGCTCACCACAAACGAAAAAGCCCCGTCGCATGACGGGGCTTCTGGAGCGACGTCGCGATTAAGCGGCGACGATGCTCACGTAACGGCGCATGAACTCGCCTTTCTTCTCGAACTTGATCACGCCTTCGATCTTGGCGAACAAGGTGTGGTCCTTGCCCATGCCAACGCCGTAGCCAGCGTGGAATTCAGTGCCGCGCTGACGGACGATGATGTTGCCTGGCTTGATAACCTGGCCGCCATACATCTTCACGCCAAGGCGTTTAGATTCTGAGTCGCGACCGTTACGAGTACTACCACCAGCCTTCTTGTGAGCCATGGTTCAATTCTCCAAATAAATTCAGGGGATCTAGGGGATTAAGCCTGGATGCCGGTGATTTTGATCTCGGTGAACCACTGGCGGTGGCCCATACGCTTCATGTGGTGCTTACGACGACGGAACTTGATGATGCGAACCTTGTCGTGGCGGCCTTGCGAAACGACTTCGGCCACTACTTTAGCGCCAGCAACAACTGGAGCACCGATGGTGACTTCTTCACCGTTGGCGACCAGCAGAACGCGATCGAAAGTCACGGATTCGCCAGTGGCGACTTCCAGTTTTTCGATCTTGAGGAATTCACCTTCAGCGACTTTGTACTGCTTGCCGCCGGTAACGATTACTGCGTAAGACATGGTATTTCTCCGATAATCCTGCTCACCCAGCGCTTTATATGATGAGTATTGGCTGGCATGGCTGCACAAGGCTGGAACGGCCCGGCGCAATTGCGTAAGGCAGGTGCTGCCCAGGAAGTTAGGGTGCGCGATTGTACGCAACCCTGGTTTTGCTTGCAAGTGCAGCCCCCGGCCCGCTGGCACCGCGCCTTGACACACCGGTACCCGCGACCTAGCATGCCGCGCAACCTCACTGGAGCAGCCGATGCAACCCCAAACCTTCTACCGCGCGGTGGCTGATGATTTCAGCGCCGTCGACGAGATCATCAAGAAGCAGCTGACCTCGCGCGTGCCGCTGGTATCGAAGATCGGCGACTATATCACGTCGGCCGGTGGCAAGCGCCTGCGTCCCCTGCTGGTACTGCTGTGTGGCAAGGCCCTGGGCCGCGAAGGCGACGACCTGCGCCTGCTGGCTGCCACCATCGAATTCCTGCACACCGCCACCCTGCTGCACGACGACGTGGTCGACATGTCCGGCATGCGCCGTGGCCGCTCCACCGCCAACGCCCTGTGGGGCAACGCGCCGAGCGTGCTGGTGGGCGACTTCCTTTATTCGCGCTCGTTCGAAATGATGGTCGAACTGGGCTCGATGCCGGTCATGCAGATCCTGTCCAAGGCCACCCGCGTGATTGCCGAAGGTGAAGTGCTGCAGTTGTCGCGGGTACGCGATGCCAGCACCACTGAGGAAATCTACATGGAGGTCATCCGCGGCAAGACCGCGATGCTGTTCGAAGCCTCGACCCACAGCGCCGCTGCGCTGGCCGAAGCCACCGACGAGCAGCGCGAAGCCCTGCGCACCTTCGGTGACCACCTGGGCGTGGCCTTCCAGCTGGTCGACGACCTGCTGGACTACAAGGGCGACTCGCAAACCTTGGGCAAGAACGTCGGTGACGACCTGGCCGAGGGCAAGCCTACCCTGCCGCTGATCTACACCATGCGCGAAGGCACTGCCGAGCAGGCTGCGCTGGTACGCCAGGCGATCCAGAAGGGCGGCCTTGAGGATCTGGAACAGATCCGCGTGGCGGTCGAAGCGTCAGGCGCGCTGAAGTACACCGCAGAGCTGGCGCGCGACTATGTGAAGCGCGCCATTGCCTGCCTCGAAGTGCTGCCGGCCAGTGAATACCGGGATGCCCTGGTCGAGCTGAGCGAGTTTGCGGTCGCGCGTACGCACTGACAGAACGAGTCGCCTTCATTCGCGGGCAAGCCCGCTCCTACAGGACTGTGTCGCCTGTAGGAGCGGGCTTGCCCGCGATGCTTTTTGTCCGGACATAATCACTTCTGGGAAAATACCTTTTACAATGTGGGTTTTTAACCGCCCGTCTGTTTGTTTGAGGAACCGAAGTGAGCACTTTGCCACCCTGCCCAAAATGCAATTCCGAGTACACCTATGAGGATGGCACTCAGCTGATCTGCCCTGAATGCGCCCACGAGTGGTCTGCCAGTGGCGACGCCGAAGCGGCCAGCGACGAGGCGGTGAAGAAGGACTCGGTCGGCAATATCCTGCAGGACGGCGACACCGTCACCGTGATCAAGGACCTCAAGGTCAAGGGTTCGTCCCTGGTGGTGAAGGTCGGCACCAAGGTCAAGAACATCCGCCTGTGCGACGGCGACCACGATATCGACTGTAAGATCGACGGCATCGGCGCCATGAAACTGAAGTCCGAGTTCGTTCGCAAAGTCTGATTACACAAAAAAAGCCAATTGGCGCTTGCTATTCTGATAATAAGAATTATTCTCATTGGAACTGGTATCCAAGGAGAATAGCCATGACTTATCTGATTGACGCTTGGCTTGACCGCCCTCACCCCTACCTGCGCATTCTTCATCGAGAAACAGGCGAAGTGTGCGCGGTGCTTGAAGAAGAAGCGCTCGACGAACTGCGTGACCAGGGCGACCTGGACATGAGCGGGTTGAATTCGAGTGAACCGGGGGTGCTCAAGGAGCTGGTGCGCAACCTGTTTCTGTTCTGCTATGCGCGGGCATTGCGCCCGATGGGAACAGACTGGAACTGAGGGCCCTGGCGAGGGCTTCGCCCTCGATCGCGGCGCAAGGCCGCTCCTACAGGGGACGCATCCCGCCGAGGGATCGCATATTCCTGTAGGAGCGGCCTTGTGCCGCGAATGGGCCGCAACGCGGCCCCAGCGGTATTACAGAACGTCGAGCAGCTCGACGTCGAACACCAGCACGCTGTGCGGCGGGATGCTGCCAACGCCTTGGGCGCCGTAGGCCAGCTCGCTCGGCACGTACAGGCGCCATTTGCTGCCGGCATTCATCAGCTGCAGGGCTTCGGTCCAGCCAGCAATCACGCCACCTACCGGGAATTCAGCCGGCTGGCCACGCTCGTAGGAGCTGTCGAACACGGTGCCGTCGATCAGGGTGCCGTGGTAGTGCGTACGCACGTTGTCTTCGCGGGTCGGCTTGGCGCCTTCACCTGCGGTCAATACTTCAAACTGCAGGCCCGAAGCCAGGGTGGTGATGCCCTCACGCTTGGCGTTTTCGGCCAGGAATTCCTTGCCAGCGCCAGCAGCAGCTTCTGCCTTGGCAGCCGCTTCGGCTTGCATGATGTCGCGGATCACTTTGAAGCTGGCCGACAGGTCGGCTTCGCTGACGCGGCTGTCGGCGCCGTTGAAGGCGTCGGTCAGGCCGGCCAGGATGGCTTCCAGGCTGACGCCTGGTGGCGGGTTGTCGCGCAGCTGGCCGCCCAGCTGACGGCCGATACCGTAGCTGACGCGCGTTTCGTCGGTAGACAGATTGAGTTCGGACATTGTCGTGCTCCACTGCAGGGCGCAGTGCAGCCGCGCCCTTGATGAAAAGGGCGAGCAGCCTAGCACACTGGGAAGCTGCGAGCAGCTACCAAGCCGAACGCTGGGAAATCGGCACCTTGAGGTCTTCTTCGGGGTGCGAACCCATGCCGCACATCTCGTCCTGCACCGACCAGTGCACCAGGTTCATCGAGACCATGGGGATGGTTTGCAGCAACTTGCGGGCGTCCTCCACCGAGTGCACGCGCAAGCGCTCGCCACGGGTGTCAGACAGCGGGTGGGCGCGCCCTTTGAGGCGGGCTTCAATGAGGTAATCGCCGCCTTCGATGGCGATCAGGTTCACTTCGTCGACATGGCCAGCCCTGGCCTCGAGATTGAGCTGATGCAGGTTCATGTAAGCACCTCGCGATGAGAACCACGCATGAGTGCTCATTTTTCGTACAGGCGAGCATAAAGCACAAGCCAGAAACGACACCGCCCGTCCGTTTTGCAACGGCCGGGCGGTGCAGGCAACAACCGGGCTCAGTGCTTGGTCAGCTTGTCCAGGTAGCCCATGCAGAACGCCGAAACCACAAAGGTCATGTGGATGATCACGTACCACATCAGGTAGTCGGTGGAGATGTTCTGCGCATCCATGAACACCCGCAGCAGGTGAATGGACGAAATTGCCACGATCGACGCAGCCACCTTCATCTTCAACGACGAGGAGTCCATCTTGCCCAGCCAGTTGAGCTTTTCCTTGCTGTCGTCGATGTCCAGTTGCGAGACGAAGTTCTCGTAGCCGGAGATCATCACCATCACCAGCAGGCCACCCACCAGCGACATGTCGATCAGCGAGAGGATCACCAGGATCAGGTCAGCTTCGCTCAGGGCAAAGACGTTGGGCAGGACGTGGACCACTTCCTGGAAGAATTTCAGCGCCAGGGCCAGCAGGCCGAGGGACAGGCCGAAGTAGATGGGGGCGAGCAGCCAGCGCGAGGCATACATCGCGTTTTCGAGAATACGTTCCATGGAGGGTTTGGGACTCGTCAGGTGACTAAAAAAACGACAGCGAGTATAGCCAGCCACCTGTTACAGCAAAAGCCCGGTGAATGGGGCTGCTTTGCAGCCCATTCGCAGCACAAGGCTGCTCCTACAGGAGATCGCAGTCCCTTGTAGGAGCAGCCTTGTGCTGCGAATGGGCCGCAAAGCGGCCCCGGCAATGGTTCAGGTCTCAGGATGAAACTGGTAATCCCCCAGGTTCCGGCACCGCTCGCCATTGATCCGCCGCAACTGGGCCTGCAGGTGCAAGCACCAGATCTGCGGGTCTTCGGATACCTGGTAGCCATGCAAGGTCAGGCTGTCGACGATGGCGTTGAGCACTGATTCGGCCACCAACGGCCCATGAAACGGCCCCTGGGCCTTGATCGCGGAAGGTTGCTCACCGGCCATGCCGGCGGCGAACAGCAGCGTCCACATGCCGTTATCCCCGGCCAGTGGGCGAATACTGCATTCGATGCGGGTCACCAGGCCCAGGCACTGGCGTGTGAGGCTGAGGTTGCGCATGGCGGCGTCCCCTCCAATAAGCCTTGTTCAGCCTGAACACCAGGCTGTTTCCATCCTGAACGCTGATACTGTCCTTAAGTTCCAGCATAGAATAACAGCACAGAAAGATGGAAAACCGGCGCTGAACGGTAGCACATCGCCGCTAGCGCCGGTTTATTGACTCAGGCCGGCTTGGCCTGGGCGATCACCTCTTCCAGGCGTTCCTTTTCCGCCTTCTCGATGTCTTCTTCGCTGATCATCTCGGCGATTTCACGCAGGCGTTCCACCACACGGGCGTTGACGCTGCCCTCGGTAAACTGGCCCTGCTCATCGGGCACCCCGGCCTCCTCGCCCACCAGCAGGCTCAGCGCCTCATCAGCCTGGCTGACCGCATAAACGTGGAACATGCCGTTCTCCACGGCCTGCAGCACGCGCTCGTCGAGCATCAGCGTGGCGACGTTGGCACGCGGGATGATCACCCCCTGCTCGCCGGTCAGGCCACGCGCCTCGCAGAGACGGAAGAAGCCCTCGATCTTCTCGTTGACCCCACCCACCGCCTGTACTTCACCAAACTGGTTGATGGACCCGGTGATGGCAAAGCACTGCTTGAGCGGCGTGCGCGACAAGGCCGAGATCAGCGTGCAGGCTTCGCCCAGCGAGGCGCTGTCACCGTCCACATAGCCGTAGGACTGCTCCAGGGCAATGCTCGCGGAGATCGCCAGCGGGAACTCCTGGGCATAGCGGCTGCCCAGGTACCCGGTGAGGATCATCACACCCTTGGAGTGGATCGGCTGGCCAAGGTTGACCTCGCGCTCGATGTCGACAATGCCGCTGCCGCCCGGGTACACGGTGGCAGAGATACGCGCCGGCATACCAAACGCCGAGTCGCCCACTTCCAGTACGGTGAGGCCGTTGCACTTGCCAATGGCCGCACCTTCGGTGTCGATCAGGATGATGCCGGCCAGCATGTCGTCCAGCACCCGCTGCGAAACACGCCCGGTGCGGGTGGCCTTGGCCTTGAGCGCACGTTCGATGTGCCCGGCGTCGGTCATTTCGTCACTGGCCAGCTGACGGATGAAATCGGCTTCGCTGACCAGCTGGAACAAGTCACCGATACGCGCCGACAGGCGTGACTGGTTTTCTGCCAGGCGGGCGCTGTAGGTGGCCAGGCGTGCTACCGCGTCACTGGTCAGCGGCGCCATGCCCTCTTCGTTGGTACGGGTACGCAACAGCTGGGCGAACTGCTCCAGGTTCTCGTCGACCATGGGCATGTCTTCGTCGAAGTCCACCAGCACGCGGAACATCTCCTGGAAGTCCGGGTCGTGGTCCTGCAGCGCGTAGTACAGCTGGCGTGAGCCGATGATCACCAGTTTCACGTTCAGCGGAATCATCTGCGGCTGAAGGCTGACGCTGGCCACACGGCCCAGCTCACCGATCGGTGACTCCATCTTCAGCTTGCGCGACTGCAGCGCACGCTTGAGCGCATCCCACACGAACGGCTCGCCGAGCATCTTCTCGGCTTCAAGAATCAGGAAGCCGCCGTTGGCACGGTGCAACGCGCCTGGGCGCAGCTGGCGGTACGAGGTATACAGCGCGCCCTGGTCGGTGCTGTATTCGATGCGGCCGAACAGGTTATCGTAAGTCGGGTGCGGCTCAAACACCACTGGCGCGCCACCGGCGGCATGGTGGCCGACCACCAGGCTTGGGGCGTACTGCTCTTCCAGCAGCTTGCGCGCGACGGCGTCGGTCTTGCTGTCGTCGACCAGTTGCTCGACCACGGTACGCAGCAGGTTGAGTTGCACCGACTGCAGGTAGGCGCACACCGCTGCGTTCTCGGCGTACTTTTCCGACAGCGGCGCCAGCAACGGCTGCAAGGCCAGGGTGATGGTTTCTTCGTTGAGCTGGCGCAGCTGGTTGTTCGACTCGCGCTTCCACTGCGGCAGGCTGGCCAGCTCTTCGTTCAGCTGTTCCTCGAGCAAGGCAATGTCTTCGTGGAACTGCTCGCGCACCGCTTCCGGCAACTGGGCGAACTCGGCTTCGTCCAGCGCCTTGCCCTCAGCCATCGGCGTGAAGGCGACGTTGCTGGCGTCGCGGTACAAGGCCACGTCCTTTTCCAGCGAGGCCCGCTCGATCACATCCAGGGCGCGGTCGTAGCGCTGGTTGAAGGCGCGGTCGATGGCGCCTTTCTTCTGCTGGTACGACGGGTGCTCGAACACTGCCGGGAAGGTGGACAGCAGGTTGTCGATCAACCCGCCCATGTCGCTGATGAACTCGGCGGCGCTGCCCGACGGCAATTCCAAGGCACGGGGCTCGCGGGTGTCATCGAAGTGGTTGACGTAGACCCAGTCGGCCGGGGTGTGCTGGCGCTTGCCCTCGGCCTTGAGGTAGCGCTTGACGAACGAGAAGCGCCCGGTGCCGGGCTCGCCCATCACGTATACGTTGTAACCGGGGCGGGGCATGGCCACGCCGAACTGCAGGGCCTCGACAGCACGTTCCTGGCCCAGGACTCCGCGAAACGGCTCCAGATCGTCGGTATGGGTAAAGGCAAACTGCTCGGGGGAGAAACGCCGGGTCAGGGCTTCAGGCGCGAGACGCAGGCGCGCAGCGACAGGATCGGGCATTGGGTTTCCTTACTTCGGCGGGCAGATGAGCAGCATTCTGGCGCTGCCCCAGCGCGCCTTGCAAGGCTCTACGGGACTTTATATCGCGGCAGGTCGCAGCCCGTGCAGGTCATGTAACAGCAAATTTTTCGCAATCAACAACGCAACCTTTAGATCGTGCCTAAACTCCAAGCTGCGCGGGTGGGTGAAAAGCTTTCCCGACCTGGCAACCGAGTTGCCAGAAACCCTGACCCTTGGTTAAGACAAAGAGAACAAATGCTATGAAACGGATTCTTCTGGGTACTCTGTTCACCGTGGTCTCGCTCAACGCCATGGCCGAAGCGCCTGGCGGCCCGAACTGCGGTTGGGGCAACATGCTGTTCGAAGGCCAGCGTGGCACTCCGGCACACTTCCTGGCTTCTACCACCAACGGCACATCCGGTAACGCCACCTTCGGCATGACCTCCGGCACCAACGGCTGCTCCACCAAGGCTTCGCTGACCTACGGCGGCAAGTCCTGGTTTGCCATGAACGGCATGATGAACGAGCTGTCCGAAGACATGGCCATGGGCCAGGGCGAAGCACTGACCACCTATGCCGTAGTGCTTGGCGTGGCCCCGGAAGACCGCGTCTACTTCAACTCGGTTACCCACCAGCACTTCAACCAGATCTTCAGCAGCGCCGATGTCACCGCCGAAACTGTCCACACCAACACCCTGGCCGTTCTGAAGAGCGACCCACGCCTGGCCAAATACGCTACCGAGGCCTAAGCACTGCTGTTCCCGCCCCCCCACGGGGGCGGGTTTCGCCTTTTTCGGCATCGTGAAGAAGTAGTTGCCCGATATGCTCAAACGCCTCGCTTCCCTGGCGCTGTGTGCCTGCGCCCCTGTTCATGCCGCGCCCGTGCTGGATCAAGGCCGTCTCCAGCAACTGGCCAATACCCCTTACTGGCTCGCCATTGGTCACTACGAAACCGCCAAGCTCGGCGGCTGGCGTAGCTATGTGGACGATGATGCCTTCTTCCTCGCCGAAGACGGTGCGCACCACCCGGATCAAGAACTCAAGGCTACGGTCGATGCGCTGTATGCCCCGGCCAGCCTCGGCGACAAGCACGCCCAATGCGTATTCCCCGCGCGCACCCGCTGGCTGCGCGAACAGCTTGACCTGCAAGGCTTGCCGCAACCGGACTGCCAGGAGTTCAAGACCTGGTACCAGTCGATCGACCCGCACAGCGCCGCGTTGATCTTCCCGGCGGCCTACCTGAACAGCCCGTCGTCGATGTTCGGCCACACCCTGCTGCGCATCGACCAGTCCAGCACGCGCAACGACGACACCACGCTGCTGAGCTACGCGATCAACTTCGGCGCCTACATCGAAGGCAGCGACAACAGCATCCTGTACGCCTGGAAGGGCCTGATGGGCGGCTACCCAGGGCTGTTCGCGCTGATGCCCTACCAGGAAAAACTGTCCGAATACCGCAGCCTGGAAAACCGCGACCTGTGGGAATACCAGCTGGACCTCACCCCCGAAGAAACCGGGCGCATGGTCGAGCATGTGTGGGAGCTCAAGCAGATCCAGTTCGACTACTTCTTCTTCGACGAAAACTGCTCGTATCGGCTGCTGGAGCTGCTGCAAGTGGCTCGGCCGAGCCTGGACCTGACATCGCAGTTCCCGCTGACCGCCATCCCGACCGATACGGTCAAGGCCGTGAAACAGTCCGGCCTGGTCGCCAGCGAGGTCTACCGCCCTTCCCGCGAACGTGAACTGCTGGCCCGTGCGGAGCCGCTCGACCACGACGAAAAGCGTCAGGTGCTGGCCGTGAGTGCCAACACTGCACAGTTGCAAAGCCCCGAATTCAAGGCCCTGCCCCGTGAACGCCAGGCGTTGGTACAAGACGCCGCCTATCGCCTGGAGCGCTACCGGGCCAACGGCCAGGAACGCGACCCCGGGCAGGCCAAACGCAGCTTCGAGCTGCTGCGGGCGATCAACAGCAACCCGCCGCCGCCCTTGCAGATCGAGCGCCCCGGCCTGCCCGAGGATGGCCATGACTCACGCACCTGGCAACTGGGCGTGGGCACCCGTGAAGACCGCGCTTACGCCGAGTACGGCCTGCGCATGGCCTACCACGACCTGAACGACAATGCCTACGGCTTCCCGCTGGGTGCGCAAATCGAGATCCTGCAGCTGAAGGTGCGCCAGTACGAGGGTAATGACTGGCAGGTGCAGCGCCTGGACCTGGCCACCATTCGCTCGCTGACACCCCGTAACGAGCTGCTCAAGCCCTGGTCGTGGCAAGTGGCCGGCGGCCTGGAGCGGGTGCCGGGCAAGCATGATGACGAGGTGCTGTTAAGCCACGTGAACGGCGGCGCCGGTGGCACCTGGCAACTGGCCGACGGGTTGCTGGGTTTTGCCCTGGGTACGGTGCGGGTCGAGCATCACAACGACTTCGCCCAGTTCATTGCCCCGGCGGCAGGGTTCAATGGCGGGCTGCTGTGGCGCAACGGCTTGGGCAACATGACGCTGGAGGCCAAGGGTGATTACTTCACCAACGGCGAAGTGCGGCGCAGTGTGAGCCTGAACCAGCAGTGGGAGCTCAGCCAGAACCTGGGGCTGCGGTTGAGTGCCTCGCGCGAGTTCAGCCACCTGGCTACGGCGCAGAACGAAGTGATGCTGGAACTGAAGTGGTATGACTACTAGCTGGTCGGGCCTGCGCGCTTTTTGTAGGAGCGGCCTTGTGTCGCGATCGGGCCGCAGCGCGGCCCCAGCAATTTTTGCATCTTCGCTGAAACCCCGGGGCCGCTCTGCGGCCCATTCGCGGCACAAGGCCGCTCCTACACAGAGCGCGTCAGACTGGAAACTGTGTATCCAATCGACTCTTTGACACTGTTTTGACAGCTCCTCGACAAATGGCCGCCTAGACTTTCCATTATCTACGGGAGGGTCTGGTGGTCATGTCGCGGTACTGGTTCGGCGTGTGCGTTGCGTTGTTGCTGTCAGGTTGCGAAACCACCCACGAGCAGATGCTCAGCCATGGTTATCCCCCTGCCTATGCCGATGGCTTTCAGGATGGCTGCAGCAGCGGCCGGCAGGCGGCCGGGCTGATGGTGGGCGGCTTCAGCAAGAACGTGCCGCGCTACCTGCACGAGCGCCAGTACGAAACCGGCTGGGACGACGGCTTCCGCCAGTGCCATGCCATGCAGAACAGTGAAGAACAGCGCGAGTACCACGAACGCTTCTGGGACCAGCGCGACCGCGATTGGGAGCAGGAAAAGGACCGCGGCGCCGCCAAGGCTTATCGCCACAACTGAGTCGCAAACGGACATTCCTTGAAACCGGCGGCCTGCCATGATGGTCTCCTGCAAATAGGAGGCCCTGCATGAGCCGAGCATTCGTCAACGAAGACCAGGCTGCCGCCCAGGCCGACCAGCCGGTGGAGCGTCGCGTCAGCGAACAACCCAACTACGTCACCGCCAACGGCCTGCGCCAGCTCCACGCCCGCGTGGCCGAGCTTAATGCCTTGCGCAGCGAACTGCAGGCACAGGGCGAACGGGGCGACAAGCAGCGGCTGGCCGATACCGAACGGGACCTGCGCTACTTCAATGCGCGGGTGCAGAGTGCTCAGGTAGTGCCGGCAGCGACTTCACGCAGCAAGGTGCAGATTGGTAGCCGGGTGCGGTTTGTCGATGCGCAGGACCAGGAGCATGTGGTGCAACTGGTAGGCGAGGATGAAGCGGATGCTGGGCGGGGGTTGATCAACTGGGGTTCGCCGCTTGGGCGGGCTTTGCTGGGCGCGGGGCCTGGGGATGAAGTGGTTTGGCGGCGGCCGGTGGGGGATCAGGTGATTGAAGTGGTCGGGATCGAGGTCGAGGGTGAACATTGAGGGCCAAGGGGGCTGCTTTGCAGCCCATCGCGACACAAGGCCGCTCCTACACAGGGGCCGCGACAACCTGAATGATCGCGCGATCCTGTAGGAGCGGCCTTGTGTCGCGATGGGCCGCAAAGCGGCCCCCTGCGGCTTCAGGTCAGACTACGCCTTGGGCCAGCATCGCATCAGCCACCTTCACAAAGCCTGCGATGTTCGCACCTTTGACGTAGTTGATACGGCCATCGGCCTCTTCACCGTAGTGCACGCAAGCATGGTGAATCGACTGCATGATGTTGTGCAGCTTGCTGTCCACTTCACCGGCAGTCCACAGCAGGCGCATGGCGTTCTGCGACATTTCCAGGCCCGACACAGCCACGCCACCGGCGTTGGAGGCTTTGCCCGGGGCATACAGGATGCCGGCGTCCAGGAAGATATCCACAGCTTCGAGGGTGGTCGGCATGTTGGCGCCTTCGGCCACGCAGATGCAGCCATTGCGCAGCAGCGTACGGGCGTCTTCGGCGCCCAGCTCGTTCTGCGTGGCGCACGGCAGGGCGATGTCGCACGGCAGGTTCCACGGGGTCTGGCCCTTGCGGAACTCCAGGCCGTACTGCCCGGCCAGTTCGCTCAGGCGGCCGCGCTTGACGTTCTTCAGCTCCATCAAGGCGTCCCACTGGGCATCGGTCAGGCCGGCTTCAACGTATAGGGTGCCTTCGGAGTCGGACAGCGAGATCACCTTGCCGCCTAGGTCCATCACTTTACGCGCCGCATACTGGGCCACGTTGCCCGAGCCGGAAACCGCCACGCGGCGCCCGTCGATACGCTTGTCATGGCGCTTGAGCATTTCTTCGGCGAAGTACACGCAGCCGAAGCCGGTGGCTTCCGGGCGGATCAGGCTGCCGCCGTAGGTCATGCCTTTACCGGTCAGCACCGACGTGAACTGGTTGGCCAGGCGCTTGTACTGGCCAAACATGAAGCCGATTTCGCGGGCACCCACGCCGATGTCACCGGCCGGTACGTCGCAGTCAGCGCCGATGTGGCGGTACAGCTCGCTCATGAACGCCTGGCAGAAGCGCATCACTTCGGCGTCGCTCTTGCCTTTAGGGTCGAAGTCCGAGCCGCCCTTGCCGCCGCCCATGGGCAGCGAGGTCAGGGAGTTCTTGAACACCTGCTCGAAGGCCAGGAACTTCAGCACGCTGAGGTTTACCGACGGGTGGAAGCGCAGGCCGCCCTTGTACGGGCCGATGGCGCTGCTCATCTGGATGCGGTAGCCGCGATTTACCTGCACCTTGCCCTGGTCATCCACCCAGGAAACGCGGAACAGCACCGCGCGCTCAGGCTCGACCATACGCTCGAGAATGCCCGATTGCAGGTAGTGGGGGTTGGCTTCAAGGAATGGCCACAGGGTGCGCAGCACCTCTTCCACCGCCTGGTGGAATTCCGGTTGGCCAGGGTCACGCTGTTGCAGGCGTGCAAGGAAATGGTCGACAGATTCGATCATGGTAGACATCTCACCAAGAGGATTGGACTTATTGGTTTTTTTTCGAATGTACCAAGAAGCAATCGCACTGGAATAGGGCGAAATGTCGTTTTTTTGAAATTATTTGGTGCGTTTTATATAAGTGTATACAAAGCACGCGCTCGATCAGCTGTTTTCCCGTTTGAGCCAGGCACAAAAATGGGGCCACCAAGGGCCCCATTCTTGTGCATCAGAAAACCGGCTTACTGGGCCAGTTTCTTGTGCCGTACACGGTGCGGCTGGGCAGCAGCATCGCCCAGGCGCTTCTTGCGGTCGGCTTCGTACTCGGTGTAGTTGCCTTCGAAGAACACCACGTTCGAGTCGTCTTCGTACGCCAGGATGTGGGTAGCCACACGGTCCAGGAACCAACGGTCGTGGGAAATCACGATCGCAGCGCCCGGGAAGTCCAGCAGGGCTTCTTCCAACGAACGCAGGGTTTCGACGTCGAGGTCGTTGGACGGTTCGTCGAGCAGCAGGACGTTACCGCCCTCCTTCAGGGTCAGGGCCAGGTGCAGACGGCCACGCTCACCACCGGACAGGTCCTTGACGAACTTCTGCTGGTCGCCACCTTTGAAGTTGAACCGGCCAACGTAGGTACGCGACGGGATCTCGTAGTTGCCGATGCGGATCTGGTCGGAACCGTCGGAAATCTGCTGGAACACGGTCTTGGCGCCGTCCAGGTCTTCGCGGCTCTGGTCCACGCAGGCCAGTTGCACGGTTTCACCGATCTCGATGCTGCCCGAGTCCGGTTGTTCCTTGCCCATCAGCATGCGGAACAGGGTCGACTTACCGGCACCGTTACCACCGATCACGCCGACGATGGCGCCTTTTGGCATGGCGAACGACAGGTTGTCGATCAGCACGCGGTCGCCGTAGCCTTTGGAGACGTTCTTGAACTCGATGACCTTGTCGCCCAGGCGCGGGCCAGCCGGGATGTAGATCTCGTTGGTCTCGCTGCGTTTCTGGAATTCCTGCGACTGCATTTCTTCGAAGCGCTGCAGACGGGCCTTGGATTTGGACTGGCGAGCCTTGGCGCCTTTGCGCACCCACTCCAGTTCCTCTTTCATGGCCTTCTCGTGGGCGCTCTGCTGCTTGGATTCCTGCGCCAGACGGTCCGACTTGGCTTCCAGCCAGCCCGAGTAGTTGCCTTCGTACGGGATGCCGGCGCCGCGGTCCAGTTCCAGGATCCAGCCAGCGACGTTGTCGAGGAAGTAACGGTCGTGGGTAATGGCTACCACGGTGCCCGGGAAGTCGTGCAGGAAGCGCTCAAGCCACGCCACCGAATCGGCATCCAGGTGGTTGGTCGGTTCGTCGAGCAGCAGCATGTCGGGGGCCGACAGCAGCAGGCGGCACAGGGCCACACGGCGCTTTTCACCACCGGACAGGTGCTCGATTTTTGCGTCCCAGGCCGGCAAACGCAGGGCGTCGGCGGCGACGTCCAGCTGACGCTCCAGGTTGTGGCCGTCGGCGGCCTGCAGGATGGCTTCCAGCTTGGCCTGCTCGGCAGCCAGCTTGTCGAAGTCGGCATCCGGGTCGGCGTAGGCGGCGTAGACCTCGTCCAGGCGGGCCTGGGCGTCCTTGATCACGCTGACCGCTTCCTCGACCACTTCACGCACGGTCTTGGTCGGGTCCAGTTGCGGTTCCTGTGGCAGGTAACCCACGTTGATGTCGGGCATCGGACGGGCTTCGCCGTCGAATTCCTTGTCGACGCCCGCCATGATCCGCAGCAGGGTCGATTTACCGGCGCCGTTCAGGCCGAGCACGCCAATCTTGGCGCCCGGGAAGAACGACAGGGAAATGTTCTTGAGAATTTCCCGCTTCGGCGGCACGACCTTGCTCAGCCGATGCATGGTGTAGACGTATTGAGCCAAAACCAAGCCCTCTAATTCAGATAGGTAAAGACATCGACGATCGCCCAGGCAGCGTGGCCAGGGGGATGCGTGTTCGGGTGTCATTGGACAAAGACGACCATTCTACGCCAACGCGCGGCGTTGCATAGGAGGGGTCGAGAGTGGGGTGGGATCGGTGTTGTCCCTGGGGGGAATTTGTTGCCTTTGCCGGCCTCTTCGCGGCTAAAGCCGCTCCCACAGGTACTGCATTGCCCTTGAAGGCGGTGATATCCCTGTGGGAGCGGCTTTAGCCGCGTAAGGGCCAGTACAGCAAGCCAGGAAGGCTCAGACTTTACGCTGCTTGCCCTTGCCCCGCGGCAACCGGCAACGGTCGCCCTGCTCGGCCAGGCGCGCGGCCCAGGCGGACTTCACGCTGAAGCCGCCGCTGCGGGCAGGTTGCTGCTCGGCCACATTGGCCGGTTTGGCCGGTTTGGCAGCCGCAGGCGCAGTGCCGACCACCTTGGCAGCAGGCTTGACCGCCGCCTCTGCCGGCGTTGGCGCTGCCGCCGCCTTGGCGGTCTTGCGCAGTTCAGCCAGCGAGGGCGCTTTGCTCTTGGCGCTGGCGCCAGCGTCAGGTTTGACCAGCGAGCGCTGGCAAGACTTGCAGGATACGTCCTCGGTCACGGCAGTGCTGACAAGGGTCTGACTGCTGCGCCCACAGGCGGAATCGAGGCCATTGGAGGAAAAGTGAGTAACCAAAACCGAACATCTCCGATGCGTTGTCATGTATAGCGGGCGCTATTCTCGCACAGGTTGCAGGGGCTTGCCGAACCACCGGGCCGGCACCATCGGTCAACATGGCTGGCACTTTGCCATAATCCTAGGCATGCTAGCCGGTTTCGGGTGTCCGGCCTTATAGTGCGCCACCGTTGTGCGCCACCCGACACCGGCACACACCGTGCATGATGCTTCCCTGCCATCGCCAGCCCAATCGCAGGATCAACGCTTGACCAACCTTACTCATCCGTCGACATTGCGTACCGCGCCACAGGCGCCCGCCGCTACCCTGCGCGGGTCGGTCAAGGGTGCGCTGGCGATGCTTGCCCTGATCCTGCTGGGCCTGCTGCTGTGGCAGCTTTTTGCCCAGTTCAACCACACCCAGGCCGACCTGCGTAAACAAAGCCTGGACGCCACTGCGGAACTGGCCGACCACCTGAGCCTGAACATGGCGTTCAAGGCGCAGCAGGCGGTAAATGTGGTGCAGCCTTACGTCAATGCGCCGACGCCCGCCGCCCTGCCGAGGCTTGTGGATACCTTGCGCGAGCGCCTGCCCGCCTTGCAGAGCGTGGCCTGGCTGGACAGCGCCGGGCAACTGCGCGCCGACAGCCTGACCGGCAGCCCCGACCGCCAGTTGCTTGACGAGTTGCTCACACTGAACCAGGGCCGCCCGTACTTCTTCACCAATGCAGCCGACAACCGCACCCTTTACCTGCTGCTGCGCCAGCCCCCCGAGCAGGACCGAGGCTATTGGCTGCTGCGCCTGTCGCCGGACTACTACCGCACCCTCACCGTTTACCTCGATGGCGCCGGCCACCCCCTGTGGCTACTGGAAAACAGCCGCAGCGGCGAGGTACTGCAGCGCCACGCGCCGGCCGACACCGGCAGCGAGCCGCTACAGAGCGTGATGCTGGCCTTCATCGACAACAGCACCTGGCAGCTGCGCGGCCTGTTCGACGCTCAGCTGACCCAGCAGAAACTGCTGCCTGCGCTGATCGGCAAGTGCCTGCTGGTGCTGTTCTGCGCCCTGCTGCCGGTGCTGGCCCTGATCAACATGCGCCGCCGCCAGCGCGCGCTGCAGGAAGATCGCCGGCGCTACCAGGAAATTTTCGAAGGCACCGGCGTGGCTTTGTGTGTGCTCGACCTGTCCAGCCTGCCCGGCCAGCTCGACCGCTACCACCTGCGCAACCGCGCCGCGCTCAAGCACAGCCTGGCGTTGGACCCGAACCTGCGCCGCTCGCTGCTGCTGGAGCTGAAAATCACCGAGGTCAACCAGGTTGCCCGCCAGTTGCTGAACATCAACTGCCACGAAGGTGCCTGGCAGCGGCTGATCGACGGCACGGGCGATGGCCGCGACAGCATCGGCATGCAACTGATCGACGCGCTGATCGAACACCGCCCGCTGCTGGAGCTGGAAGTACGCCTGCCGGCGCCGCTGGGCGGCGAGCTGCACCTGTGGCTGATGGCACGCCTACCGCAGCAGCGGCGCGACTACCAGGCGGTCATTCTCAGCATCAGCGACATCACCAGCCGCAAGCAGGTAGAGCTGTCGCTGCTTGAGCGCGAAAGCTTCTGGTCGGATGTGGTGCGCACCGTCCCCGACCAGTTGTATGTGCAGGACGTGCTCAGCCAGCGGATGATCTTCAGCAACCGCCACCTTGGCCAGACCCTGGGTTACGACCGCACCGAACTTGCGCAGATGGGCGACCGCTTCTGGGAGTTGCTGCTGCACCCCGAAGACGCCGCGCACTACCAGGCCCTGCGCCAGCAACAGCGCGACAGCGGCCATGACCACCCGCTGCACTGCCAGTTACGCTTCCGCCACCGTGATGGCGGCTGGCGCTGCTATGACATCCGCGAGCAGGTGCTGACCCGTGACGCCGAAGGGCTGGTAACGCGCATCATCGGCGTGGGCAAGGACGTGACCGTGCAGATAGAGGCCAGCCAGTCGCTGCGCGACAGCGAACAGCGCTACCGCATGCTGGCGGAAAGCATCAGCGACGTGATCTTCTCCACCGACAGCCTGCTCAAGCTCAACTATGTCAGCCCTTCGGTGCAGAGCGTGCTGGGCTACCAGGCCGACTGGATCTTCGCCAACGGTTGGCAGTCGATCATCGCCAACCCGGCCCAGCTCACCGGCATCTACAGCCTGATGGAGCGCGTCAGCAAGGCCATGGGCGACCCGGTCCAGCTGGCCCAACTGCGCAGCCAACTGCCGACCCAGCTGTTCGTGTTCGACTGCCTGCGCGGCGATGGCCGCAAGATCCCCATCGAACTGCGCCTGGTGCTGGTGTGGGACGATGACCAGCGCTTTGAAGGCGTGCTTGGGGTAGGCCGTGACATCAGCCAGCAACGCCGCGCCGAAAAAGACCTGCGCATGGCCGCGACGGTGTTCGAGCATTCCACTTCGGCCATTCTCATCACCGACCCGGCTGGTTATATCGTGCAGGCCAACGAGGCGTTCAGCCGCGTCAGTGGTTATGCCGTGAGTGAAGTGCTCGACCAACTGCCGGGCATGCTCACCGTGGACGAACAGCAGGAAGGCCACCTGCGCTATGTGGTCAAGCAACTGCACCAGCGCGGCAGCTGGGAAGGCGAGGTATGGCTCAAGCGCCGTGACGGCGACCACTATCCGGCCTGGGTGGGCATTACTGCGGTACTGGACGACGAAGGGGACCTGGCCAGCTACGTGTGCTTCTTCACCGACATCAGCGAGCGCAAGGCCAGCGAACAGCGCATCCACCGCCTGGCCTACTACGACGCCCTCACCCACCTGCCCAACCGCACACTGTTCCAGGACCGCCTGTACAACGCGCTGCAACAGGCCGAGCGGCAGAAGGGCTGGGTGGTGCTGATGTTCCTCGACCTCGACCGTTTCAAGCCGATCAACGACTCCCTCGGCCATGCTGCCGGCGACCGCATGCTCAAGGACATGGCCCTGCGCCTGCTGGCCTGCGTGGATGACGACGACACTGTGGCGCGCATGGGCGGCGACGAGTTCACCCTGTTGCTGCAACCGCGCGCCAGCCGCGAACTGGCGCTGAACCGCGCCATCCACGTGGCCGAGAACATCCTCGGCAGCCTGGTGCGGCCGTTTGTGCTGGAAAACCGCGAGTTCTTCGTTACGGCCAGTATCGGCATCGCCCTCAGCCCGCAGGATGGCAGCGAGCTGAGCCAGCTGATGAAAAACGCCGACACCGCCATGTACCACGCCAAGGAACGCGGCAAGAACAACTTCCAGTTCTACCAGGCCGAGATGAACGCCAGCGCCCTGGAGCGCCTGGAGCTGGAAAGCGACCTGCGCCACGCCATGGAGCAGAACGAGTTCATCCTTTACTACCAGCCGCAGTTCAGCGGCGACGGCAAGCGCCTGACCGGCGCCGAAGCACTGCTGCGCTGGCGCCACCCCACCCGAGGCCTGGTGCCGCCGGGCGACTTTATCCCGGTGATCGAGGAACTGGGCCTGGTAGTGGACGTGGGCGACTGGGTGCTGCGCGAGGCCAGCCGCCAGCTCAAGGCCTGGCACAAGGCCAAGGTGCGGGTGCCGAAGGTGTCGGTGAACATTTCGGCACGGCAGTTCTCCGACGGCCAGCTGGGCACGCGGATTGCCAATATTCTTGAAGAAAGCGGCCTGCCACCGGCCTGCCTGGAGCTGGAGCTGACCGAAAGTATCCTGATGCGCGAGGTGAACGAGGCGCTGCAAATTCTGGCCAGCCTGAAAAACCTCGGCCTGAGCATTGCGGTTGACGACTTCGGCACCGGCTACTCATCGCTCAACTACCTCAAGCAGTTCCCCATCGACGTGCTGAAGATCGACCGCACCTTCGTCGACGGCCTGCCCGAAGGCGAGCAGGACGCGCAGATAGCCCGGGCGATCATCGCCATGGCCCACAGCCTCAACCTGGCGGTAATCGCCGAGGGCGTGGAAACCCACGAGCAGCTGGAGTTCCTGCGCGAGCATGGCTGCGACGAAGTGCAGGGCTACCTGTTCGGGCGGCCGATGCCGGCACACCAGTTCGAGGCGCAGTTCTCCAACGAAACGCTGTTCATGTTCCATTGAGCCACGGTCTCCCGCCCTGCGCGGACTCTTGTAGGAGCGGCCTTGTGCCGCGAAAGGGGCGCGCAGCGGCCCCACGATAGAGGCTCTGCAGCCGACATCGCCGGGACCGCTTTGCGGTCCTTTCGCGACACAAGGCCGCTCCTACAGGGACCGCGCCAGCCTGAAAGCTGCGCCAGGAAAAACGGACCTGAAAGTCAACTCGGACGCCCACCCAGCCCAGACACGGCGCGGGATGCAACATGAGCCCCATTGGTCCGCGACTTGATGCCACTTCATATGCCAGCTGCGAATCAATCGGTTAGAATGCCCCCCCAAACTACCCCGATCCTTGAGGACCGCCATGTTCAGCCGTGATTTGACCATTGCCAAGTACGACGCCGAGCTCTTCGAAGCCATGCAGCAAGAAGCCCTGCGCCAGGAAGAGCATATCGAGCTGATCGCTTCGGAAAACTACACCAGCCCGGCAGTCATGGAAGCTCAGGGCTCGGTCCTGACCAACAAGTACGCCGAAGGCTACCCGGGCAAGCGTTACTACGGTGGTTGCGAGTACGTCGACATCGTCGAGCAACTGGCCATCGACCGTGCCAAGGAACTGTTCGGCGCCGATTACGCCAACGTCCAGCCGCACGCTGGCTCCCAGGCCAACGCCGCTGTCTACCTGGCCCTGCTGTCGGCCGGTGACACCATCCTGGGCATGAGCCTGGCCCACGGTGGCCACCTGACCCACGGTGCTTCGGTAAGCTCGTCGGGCAAGCTGTACAACGCCATCCAGTACGGCATCGACGGCAACGGCCTGATCGACTACGACGAAGTCGAGCGCCTGGCGGTCGAGCACAAGCCGAAGATGATCGTTGCCGGCTTCTCGGCCTACTCGCAGGTTCTGGACTTCGCCCGCTTCCGCGCCATTGCCGACAAGGTCGGTGCCTACCTGTTCGTCGACATGGCCCACGTTGCCGGCCTGGTTGCCGCTGGCGTGTACCCGAACCCTGTTCCGTTCGCCGACGTGGTCACCACCACCACCCACAAGACCCTGCGCGGTCCACGTGGCGGCCTGATCCTGGCCCGTGCCAACGCCGACATCGAGAAGAAGCTGAACTCCGCTGTCTTCCCAGGCGCCCAGGGCGGCCCGCTGGAGCACGTCATCGCCGCCAAGGCCATCTGCTTCAAGGAAGCCCTGCAGCCTGAGTTCAAGACTTACCAGCAGCAGGTCGTGAAAAACGCCCAGGCCATGGCCAGCGTATTCATCGAGCGTGGCTTCGACGTGGTGTCGGGTGGCACCCAGAACCACCTGTTCCTGCTGTCGCTGATCAAGCAGGAAATCTCCGGTAAGGACGCTGACGCCGCTTTGGGCAAAGCCTTCATCACCGTCAACAAGAACTCGGTACCGAACGACCCTCGTTCGCCGTTCGTCACCTCGGGCCTGCGTTTCGGCACCCCAGCCGTTACCACCCGTGGTTTCAAGGAAGCCGAGTGCAAGGAACTGGCTGGCTGGATCTGCGACATCCTGGCTGACCTGAACAACGAAGCGGTGATCGACGCCGTACGTGAGAAGGTCAAGGCCATCTGCAAGAAGCTGCCGGTTTACGGCAACTGATTGGCGCCAGCCTGAAGTAAAGAAGCCCGGCCCAGTGCCGGGCTTTTTTGTTTTTCATGAACCAGGTTCGCTAACCTGTCGCGGTCCCTGTGGGAGCGGGTTTACCCGCGAAGAGGGCAACGAGGTGGATGGCACCGGCTACGCCGGTGTTCGCGGGTGAACCCGCTCCCACAGGTAATATGCTTGCCTTCACTACCTGGGCTCAATTCAAGTTGCTTCCACATTACCAACCACAGGCCACCCCTTGACCAGAGAACAACTCGAGACCCACCAGATCCCGATCTACTTCGCTGCCGTGCTCGCAGCCGTTGCCTTCGGCTTGATGGCCAGCGACAGCGCGCGCCACCTGGAAACCCTGGTCACCCCCGCCATTGCCGTGCTGATGTACGCGATGTTTCTGCAAATCCCTTTCCTCGACCTGCGCCAGGGCCTGGGTAATCGCCGTTTCATGGGCGCCCTGCTGCTCGCCAACTTCATTCTTGTGCCGCTGTTGGTCTGGGCGATCACCCGCGGGTTAGTCGAGCACCCGGCGATCCTTGTCGGCGCCCTGCTGGTACTGCTTACACCCTGCATCGACTACGTGGTGGTGTTCACCCACATCGGCAAAGGCGACTCGCGCCTGATCTTGGCCGCCACACCCGTGCTATTGCTGGTGCAATTGGCACTGCTGCCGATCTACCTGGCCCTGATGCTGGGAGACAGCAACAACGTGGCCATTTCCATCACCCCGTTCGTGGAAGCCTTCGTGCTGCTGATCGTGCTGCCCATGCTGCTTGCCGTGCTCACCAGCCTCGGTGCCCGCCGCTCGCGCGCAGTCGCGGCCTGGAATGACGCCTGGGCGTGGTTGCCCGTGCCGGCGATGGCCTTGGTACTGGTGGTTGTGATCGCTTCGCAGATTGCCGTGGTGCTGCGTGATTTCGACCGCTTGCTGCCGGTGATCCCGGTGTACATCGGCTTCATGCTGCTGGCGCCAGGGCTCGGCTTCATCGCGGCGCGGCTGCTGCGCCTGCCGGCCACCGAAGCGCGTTCGGTAATGTTCAGCGCCGCCACGCGCAACTCGCTGGTGGTGTTGCCGCTGGCGCTGGCGTTGCCTGAAGACATGCGTGGGCTGGCCGCAGCGGCAGTGATTACCCAGACGCTGGTGGAACTGGTGAGTGAGCTGATCTACGTGCGGGCAGTGCCAAGACTGATACGCAGATCCAGCTGACGCCGCTTGCTCCGCTCACAAAGCTTTCATCTCGGCAATATCCCGCGCCACCTGATCCGCCGAATGGTCGAACATCGCCTGCTCCTGCGCATCCAGCGGCAACTCGATCACCCGCGCCAGCCCTTGGTCTGCCAGTACACAGGGCACGCCCATGGCAATGTCCGTGCGCCCGTATTCACCCTGCAGAATCGCCACCGCCGGCAAGATGCGGTTTCGCCCATTGGCGATGGCATCCACCATCTGCGCAATGGCCACACCCGGTGCATCGCAGGCGCTGCCCAGCTTCTTCAAACCAAGAATCTCGCCGCCACCCTTGCGCGTGCGCTCGACAATCTGCTCGATCTGTTCACTGGACAGGAAGTGCGACAGCGGTACCGAGCCGATCTGGCAGTAACGCATCAGCGGCACCATGCTGTCGCCATGCCCGCCCAGCACCAGCGCCGTGATATCCCGGGCAGAAAACCCGGTCTGTTCGGCGATGAAACACTTCATGCGCGCGGTATCCAGCACCCCTGCCTGCCCGAACACCTTGTCGCGCCCAAGGCCGCTGACGCTCCAGGCGCGGTAGGTGAGCACGTCGACCGGGTTGGACACCACCAGCACCGTGGCTGCCGGCGCATGCTGTTTGATGTCAGCCATGATGCTGTCGAGGATCGGCAGGTTGATGCTCAGTACATCCTGGCGCGACTGACCAGGCTTGCGCGGCACGCCCGCGGTAATCACCACCAGCTCGGAACCGTCCAGCATGTCGGCCTTGGCCCCGCCGTAAACCCGGGTATCGGAGCCTGATTCCACGGCTGCCTGCCACACGTCCAGCGCCTTGCCCTGCGCCAGCTCACCCTGCACGTCCATCAGCACCAGCTCACGGCACAACTCGTCCCGGGCAATGATCTGCGCCGCCGCCTCGCCGACCAAGCCGGCGCCCACGATTGTTAGCTTGTTCACCTGACACCTCCCAGCGGCGCGTGCCACCAGGAACACGCCTGCGTATACAGGGAAGTATTGACCGCTGAAGCGAAAAGACCACCCAAGATGATGCCTGGCTGAATCCAAGCCTCAACCTGCCTTAGCTGGCCTTGTCCTTCACCATCCCGAAGCCGCGCGGAACCAGTTCCGGATGGGCGCACCATTCAGGTCAGCTTAGCCTGTCCGTCTTGCTCACCAACCGGAAAAACACCATGGCCGATCACAAGAACCTGTCATTCACCGCAATCCTGCAAATTGCCGGAAGCCCTCTGAATACCCTGGACAGCATGTGCACAGGGCCCATTATTCTCAGCAGTCCCATCGACAGTTTTGATCCTGACATCGATGGCAGCCGTGCCATTGGCATGTTCAATTGCTCAGACGACGATTGGCAACTAGGTAAGGACAGCGGGCTGTTGACCTTTGACAGGGGTCCCAGTGCGCAATCGCTGCTTCTGTATTTCCGCCATTTTGATGGCGGCTATCGGCTTTACCTACGCAGCGGCGAGCATCTGGGCGAAGGCGTGTTCACCAATGCCAATGGCGTGATAACTGTGCAGCCCATAACAGCCAGTGATCCTTCCCTATGGAGCATTATCGATGCCCAAACCGGTCAACCTTTCGACCTGACGCAGTGCGAAGGCACTGATTGTGATATCAAGCTGACAAGCGCCGACGGGCACCCAGTCGAAGCTCATTACTTGTACCCAGTCGGCGCATTCCTGGCTTGTTACTCCGCCGCCCATCAAAGTGACCTGAGCTTGATCATTCAGGAGCGGGAAGTCGACTGGCTCAATGCAGACTGACAAGCGTCGGCCAGTATCCAAGCGGGCCCCATTCCAGGCCCAGACATACTACCCTGTGCCACTTCCAACAACCGGTAGATCCTGATCTACTTCACTGGTCACGGCAGGGGTGGCCCACTGCCATCCCTACCCTACGGATTCCTTCTGCATTTCTACTTATATGCCTGGGCTCATGGCCGCCCCTCGCTTAATCGACCAGAGCGTCCGCCGCTTCGATTTCAACGTAGTTTGACTCCCCACCACCCTGTGCCCCCGACAACCAACCCCATACGAAATGGAGCGTAGTACGCCCCGCATCATCGACCATGACCCTGCCACGTGACCAACCGGCGAGCATTTCGCCGTCGTTAGTGATGCAGTGGTAAAGCAGCTCGATGGTATCGGGGCCAGTTACTCGACCCACCTGGTGGCCAGTCCGAATCCGGCCACCCTGGTAGGTGCTGGTGATCGCAACACCATCGACCTGGTAATGGAAAACTGTGCCAGTGCCAGACAGGCCCTGGGCATTGTTGGCGACTGCAAAACGACGATTGTGCAGCCGGTCTTTGACTTGGGCGAAAGTGCTTTCCATAGCGATGTATTCTCGATGTTGGATGGAACGGGGAGCAGCTAGCTGCCGGTAAATCATCGGAGCAAGCTGCGAACCACAACAAACAGTACTACCAGGCCCACAAGCCCAAAAGCAACCAGCCACCCGGTCGAGGCCATTGCCTGGAAAAACCCCGGGAAGAAAGGAATTCTCCCAAGCTTGACCTGCGCCAGGCAAAGCCATGGCATCAGGATGATGAAAAGCAGCGGGATATAGACGATTGCCTGAAGGAATAGCGTCAGTCCGCCGGCCCAGTCATTCCAGTGGTGGTTGGACATGGTGATTTCCTTTTCTTGACCGTGACGGGAAATCGTCCGCCTCTTGCTACCCCATACCCCCGGTAGTACACAAGGAATGGGTTCGATGCGGCCGGTGTGGGAGCTGGCTTGCCTGCGATGGGCTGCGCAGCAGCCCCATACCCCGGCCTGGCAGGAATAACCCACCATCGGCCTTCGACAGAAGGAGCCAGCTGCAACCCCGACATCTGGCCCCCATTCATCAACGACCTCCCCTATCCCTCCAACTCATGGCCGTTCCGCTCCATCACCTTCCCACACTGCTCACTGGCCAGCCGGCTGATAATCCGAATCGCCTGATGGATACCGGCCGTGTTGCGAAAGCTCAATTGTGGATTGTGTTCGCACTCCAGCATTTCATCGTGCTGGACCAGGGCCTCGCCTAGCAGTTCCAGGGTCCAGGCGTAGCTTTGGATGGTGGAGAGGCGTTCTTGATCAGTCATGGCGTGCCTCCGATTGGGCGGAGACGGAGCTGGATTTGCTGACGGTGAAGTAGCCGGGGACTGTCGAGGTACGACGGTGGAGAACGAATGCGAGGATCCTGGATGGACTTGAGATGAGCATGCATGCGGTCCTTTTCGATTGAAGCACCACGCTAACCGTTGCCAAACGATTAGGGTGGCAGCTGTACGCAGGTTGGCGAACCGAGGAAAAGGAACTCGGCAGACCCGAAGGTCTCCCACGCACAGCCGCCATTACACGAAACTGCGGACGCAAAAAAAGCGCCTGCAATCGTGGTCGGGGGCGCCGATGCGCCTTTTCGTTCGGGTCGCCAAACCCGGTCGCGGAATTGGCCGCGACTTGAGTACGGTATCGCTGCGGGGGTTGCAATGCAAGGTTCGGGGCTATGTGAATGGCCGCTGAGTGTCGTAGGAAAAGTCAGGGAGCATGGCGTCTGATGTCACGCAGCAGGACCAAGTTCAGCAGACGGAGATCGTGATGAGAAAAAGCTGCATCAAATCTGCTGAACTGGTGCGGAGACAGGAATCGTATCAACACGAAAGAGGCTGAATTCAATGGGTATTGTTCTTCAGGGTATGACTCATTATCTCTAAAATTATCCTCAGCCTATTTCCAGATGGCGAACCATCGTGAAAAAGCCCTGACTTGCGGCAGACCAGTCTGGAAGGAATTCAAAGTGATACGCCGAGCCACCCACATTCAGCAGGAGGGTGGTCATCAATAGCTTTCATTGCCGAGCTTATGCACTGCGCTGACAGTCGAACACGGTAAGTGCTAGGACGAATGACTCGATGGCTTCGATAGTCTGGGTCCGCTCGCCGTGCAGCAGCCTTGCAGCGGCATTCGCAATCGAGAGCTCGCCTTGAAGAGCGGCATCCACAAGTTGCAGGCCAGCCTCCTTGATGTCATCCGTGAGCGCCAAGTTGCTCCAAGCCTCCCTCGCTTCGTTGAGAGTCTCGAAGATCGCCCGATAGATGCGTTCCTCCTCGGGCATCCTGGTTCCCTTGCTGCTCCAATACGCATCAATACCTTGGAGCTCTGCCAACGGATTGGTGAGACGAGTAAATACGTTTAGCGAATCCAGTGGAGCTGCCTGGAGTCCTGCGGCGGCACACCAGGGTTGCGCCAGTTCATTTGGTAGGACAGGGAACAGACTGTCGAAGCCAGATGTAGCGAGATTCGTCAATCCGAGCTTGTTCATGACCGGCAGGACGCAAATCTTGCGCCCGTCATCAACGAGAGCGCGCCAGGCTGGCCAGCCACTCTCTAGATCCACGCCTGTTCCATCGGTGTTCACAGGCAAGGTGACCAACACATCCGCAGGCGGCCACACCCCGGGAATGGTAGCCTCAGGCAGCAGATGAACGCCGATGCCAGGGCTTATCGCGGTCAGCTCGGCCCTTAGTCTACCTTCCAAGTTATTGAACTCGGCCTCGCGATATCGGCGCGCTGCAAGTGCAGCTTTGCCAAGCGCACTTCCCTTTGGGGCCGTCTGGCAGCGGTGGGTGAGGAACGGATGCAGCCCTCTTTTCTCGGACTCACCGGCCATGGTCTGAAACATTTCCACGAGGCGCCGTAGCTCATCCAACTCTTTCGGAGCCTCGATTGACAACACATCCCATGACTCCTCGGACGCCGCAATCGTGATGCTTTTCTTTAGGTCTGCAAGCCACCCCATGTAGGCCGAAGCACCCTGCGGCAGCGCAAGAAACCTCCGGACGAGGTCCGTGGAGCAGCTGGACAGGATCGATGGCAGCCTCGACCAGCTCTGAACCTCAGCAGTTGGCTGCTCCTCCTGTGGCGCCACCAAGCTGATAGCAACGTCGTATACGCGCCCCAAAACGTTGAGTGCCGTTGTATCAGTCTTCCCTCTGAATTGCCCGTCAAGCAGGGCTCTGAGGTTCGGGACGAGCAAATTGAGCAGATCCAGGCATTGCGCTAGATATGCGGTGTAGCTCTTAGCAGCTAATTCCGCGTTGAGAATGGCCAGCCACGCACGATTGCGGGCAACCTGTTCGGGCGCAGGAACGTTCGCTCTGGGCATGCGTTTGCAAGCAAGCGGGTAGCCTCCAATTGTGGACGGGACGATGCGCCCGTCAGCTCCGAGCGCGTTGCTGGAGACAATATCTGCTGCAGGTGTCAGCGCCAGCAAGCTCTCACAAGTCTGATACACCTCGTGATTAAGGTCGGTTTGCACGGAGGTTGCTACATACCAGAAGTCTGAGCGAACCTCTTTACCTTCTTCGCATGGGCTCAGACGCGGCGCTTCGGCCCATGCCACATGGTCGCAGAAGCGCTGGAACAACACCTCTTGCCCTACTGCATCGACCCAACTGATCGCCAGCGCCCTGTCGACCCTTGCTGTGACTCTTAGTAGCGAAACTATGGCTTGAAAGTCCGCGTCGACAAGCGGTGGGGAATGTGTGGCCAGCTCCCTCAAGTGCGAAGCTGGGATGACTTGGCCGAGTAGAGAAGCCATGAGCCGGGTCAAGTCCCCCATGCTGCTCCCCGCCTGGAGCGTGCGGCGCAGATCGCTTGGAGCTAACCGAGCCAAAAAGCGAGCGGTCAAACCTGAAGCGATGACCTCAGTCCTGATTTCAGTAAAGCGTCGAGATACCGAGACTATCGGACCGATATCTGGTGGCTCGACGTCGCCGATCGCAATTCCAGCAGGCGTTCCCAGCAACGACTTCGCCATCGCAAGTGCTTCGGCGGTCTGGAGCCATCGTCCGATCACCCGATGCGCGTTCGTGTGATCCAGCCCTGTCAGAATTGCGCTGAGGAGCGTCGTTCTCGGTGCTGCCTCCAATCTAAGTGCCAGGCCTTCAATTACCTCGTCATCGCATCCCTCGTGCCTAGAGAGCGTGCGCTCAAGGAACCGAGACATCTCGGATGCGGAGACCAGCCAAACTGCAGTTGCGACCGTAGTCGACAACAAGGGCGGCGCGAACTCGTGGGACAGACGAAGTAGCTCTGCAGATCTCAACTCATGCAGCCCCACTATCCTGCCGTCATGTGTGTCTTGAACCAGGTGCTCATCCTTGAGTCTGGTCAGCGCTAGCGAGAC
The DNA here is from genome assembly GCF_052112345.1 of Pseudomonas sp. SAS7. Taxonomy (NCBI): domain Bacteria; kingdom Pseudomonadati; phylum Pseudomonadota; class Gammaproteobacteria; order Pseudomonadales; family Pseudomonadaceae; genus Pseudomonas; species Pseudomonas sp. SAS7. The sequence goes on from NZ_JBEGGO010000015.1 coordinate 108,796, forward strand.
CGTAGTCGCTGGTTTGGACAAGACGCGAGGCAATACTGACACATCGGCACTGCAACCCGCAGCGTTCACACAAGCCACCATCCTCAAGACATCCAGCTCGTCGTGTCGAGTGACGTCGTTCATCCGCGCAGCAATCTGCTCGTGCAGCGTCTCGCTCAATCGATGCCCCTGGGTAAGCACGTGGGTGTACTCAAGTAGGTGGCCAGCCGCCAGCGCCCAAGGTTCTCGCCATCCTTGCCAAGCGGTTTGCCCTCTACCCCTCAACTCTCGCCACACTCGTTCAGCAAGAGTGTCGTCGCCCTGAACCTTGACCTGGGCAGCGCGACGGTTATCTACCAGCGGATAGCGATCCTCCTCTCGTACAGATGCCAAAAGCAGCAGCCCGGGAGTGCGATTTACCTCCGCAGTCAACGCGGTCCAACCCTCCGAGAACCCTCGCCCCACGTCATCGATGATGAAACCGACGGGCGCATCTGCAGTCGCTCGTCTGGAGCGAGCAAGCTGGACAAGTGACGCAACTGCTGTCGTCGGCAGACGATGAATCTGAAACCAACGCACTGCGTGGCGACTAGCATACGCGGCTTCCCAAAGAACTGCTGACTTTCCTGAGCCGGAAGCACCGTGAATGAGCGCGTTTCTGCGGCTTTCCAGTCCTTGGAGAACGGCTGCACGGAGCTCAGGGCGTTCCACAACAAGTCCTGCTGCTACATGTGATGCCTGCGCATCGACACCCAGGTAGAACTGCGGATCCTCATCAGGAGTCAGGAAGTCCACAGCTGAACACAAGCCCTCAGTTAGCGCTGCCTCGACTAGTGCTGAGGTCAAAAGCGGCTGTAGCGCATCGAACCGCTGCTGAACATCAGATACTGCAAGCCCAAGATAGGCGTTCTCCGGCCGAGTACCATTTACATCAGAAAGATGCCCCACCACGCCCAAGAGGTCCGCGAAGTACATCTCGGCTTCGAAGGGGGTGCAGTCCTGCCTAGCCGAAATCTGGGCTAATGCGCTTCCGCGAGGGTCAGGCAGCACAAGCACCTTGGTTCGCGCAATGAGGCCAGCCAGCCCCTTGCGTCCCTTCAGCTGGGCTACGACGGTCGGATAGGCGGAAAGGTCCTGCAACTGGCGGATGGCAGTGCGACGTTCGCCAACGTTACTTTCGAGCACCAGCAGAAATTGGTCGCCAGGAAGCCCTTCTCCTTCCCACATTTTCGTGACGAAGCCCGCCACTGAACGAGCTGAAAACGGCCCCATGTGGTCGCGTCGTGACTTGACCTGCGCGAGCGTTCTAGCGCTGGCCGTCCGGACCTCAAGATCGTCACCCCCTTCAGGGACGACACTGCCGTAACCAAGCTGGCCGACTAAGTTTTCCACAGCAAGGCTTGCCGCAACCGCATCCTGATAGCGAAACCCACGTCCCGCATGAGAGCCAGCTCTTGTCGCCAAACCAAACCTCCCTTTCCGATGGCCAAAAACAATTCGTCGCGCATTCGCTCCAAGCGGCGACTAGAGGACGATATCTCGTGAAGACATTACTCCCGGAAGTGCAAGTTATGAAACAGGGGGCGCCAGGAATATGATGTCTTATAGCTTTTCACCCAGCGGTATTCACACTGTGATTCGGCTCCGTCTACCCATATCTAGCATCGAACGGCAGTTTACAGGCGTTCAACATTCGGCACGTCAGGCAACGGTCGTCCTAACTCCCGCCATCTTGCTGACTTTCGGCTAAGAGCGCACCAGATCAAGCACAAAAACAATCACACGTCCCTCACGTACTGATTTGCTTCCGGTAATGAGCATCTCCCGCAACTCACTCGCTGTTTGAGGTGACTCCGTACCTCGCCCTGGTTTTTTAAGGCACTTGTTTGGCAGATTCTGATCGCCAAACCAGAGGACGAGATAGATGCCACGACCCTCTGCTCGCCAATCTCGGGTGTAGAGTGCATCAAGCTGCATGTCCGCACCTCTCCAGAGTTCCGGGTGCCACTGCCCCTTCACTTCGATCGGTATCCTAAGTGCACCCGCTGAACAGGCAATATCGACTTCCTTGTCTGCAGCGACATGCGCCTCAGGATCAAACGTGATCTCTTTCGATCCTTGGCGAAGCAGCCCAAGAAGATGATCACGACAGCGTTCCTCCGCGAAGGGCGTACCGTTGTCATCATAGAAGCCACGCCATGATTCGGCATCGTCGCTCTTGACCTTCGCTTGGGCGATCGAAAGCTCCTCGAGCACCAACGCCTGCAGATCAGCGGCGGATACAGGAAGAAGATTACGTGTAATCGCATTGATCGTTTCAAGCGCGAGAGGAGCATAAGATGATTCGACACGGATGCGCGCTTGCTCTGCGACAACAATCTTAATCGACTCGGTGTAACCGTCGGTTGGCGCGTTCCTCAAGCGCATCAACGCAGCGATTGCATCTTCACTGGTGTCATTGCCTAGACGACGGATTAGATGGATCAGATGATTACTCGCATCCCAGGGATTGGTATTGCCCCCGGTAGTCCCGCTTGGACGATTAACCATTGGCCAACGCGGGCGGAATGTAGTGATGATCCATTCAAGCTGCGCTGGCCCCAGAGCAACATAGGAGCCGTCGTCAGAATGTCCACCTGTGGAATCACGCAAATGCCAGAGCAGCTCTGGTTCAATCTGGGAAACACTCAGCCGCGCAGCCGTCTGCTCAAAATCGACGACAAGGCCAATCGTATCCCAGTTGCGCCTACGCTCATCGTCAGTCAGCTTTACGCGACCAACGGCAACGCGGCGTAATACCTCGAATCGTCCCGAGCGGATAAGCCGATAGATCAACTCTGCTTCCGGTCCGACCGGAAGATCTGGGAAGCGCTTTAGCCATTCGGCAGCAAGCTCAGCAGCAAGTTCTGCATGACGTTCATCTCGCACAAGTGCATAGAGGCCGTCTACTGATTCACAGCGCGCTTGAAGCTGAGGTTCATGGTAGAGCCGCATTGCGTCCCCCCAACCTCCGCGAGCCTGGATAGCGGCCTCGATCGCCTCTCTGAGACCGACAATCCCTGCGTGGTCGTCGATGCAAGTTCGGCGCAGTACAAACAGTCCCGCCATCAGGCGCTCATCAGAAAGATCATCGAACCCTACGCCTTTCCGAAAGCGCTCGGCAAGCGCAGCAACGATAATGTAGCCAGCTTCGTAGTACTGACCTTGTGCAACACCTTCCGCAATCTCGTGCGCTGTGGGCGTGGCTGGTTCAAGCACCATAAATGCTTCGAACCCCACATGCGCAACATCCCCGATATCGTCGCCAAGCCATTGAGCAACGCGCTCGTGGGCAGGCACTTCGTCTCCGACATCATTAAACAGATTGAGATAGGCTTTGGCCGGATCGATGATTGTCCCGAAGTCGCCGACACCCATTTGATCAATACAAGTCGCATAGCTCTTTCGGTGCTGGGCGTGCGCGGCAGCTTGCTTTTCTTGGCGGATACGTTCGCTTTCAGCTTGCTCGATCTTCCATTCGGGTATAACCGGCTTGGCAAGCCTTTCGATCCAGTTCAATAGGTCAGGGCAGTGTGCAGCGAATGGCCTTGCGGCTGCACGAACCTCGGCACCTATTTCATCGTCGTGCGGAGTGAGCTGAACCAAATCGCGCCAACGTTCATCGCTGTGATCTGAAGGATCAAGCACCTCAAGTAACGCAACGACGTCAGCCGTGGTCGCCGCAAAACCGGAGGACCGCCGGTTCAATTCCCAGGCCAGCTGCCAAGGACTTTGATCACTAGGCCGTTCGAACAGTACGTAGCGCTGTATGGCCTGGCGAAAATAAACATCGCCCCGGATGAGGGCATCTAGTTGCTGACGAGATTCGCGCTGATATCCGACGCTGGCATCAAATGGTTCTAGCCAAGACCAAATTTTTTCGGCCGTGACGCCACCGGCCGCCACGGCACGTGCGATCAGGTGATATGCGAAATCAGTTAGGACGTAATTTCCGGGGCGTTCATACCGATTACCAAGCGTCTTTGCCACCATAGCTAAACGGTCAAGGATACCTTCAATCCTAAGATCAGGAAGACGCCTCTTTAGGCCTGATAACACGCCAATCGTGCGACCGTCATTTCGGGCATGAGCAACTACAAGGTCGACTACAAGGTTATCGTGGATCAGCTCGTAACCAATGTCCTCGATCAGCTCGATTGCCAGTCGAATCGAGAGCTCATCGTCATAACTGTGTAATGCGGAGAGAATAGTCGACCAATCTTCTTCACCATCTAGCTCAGAAAGCGCCTCACCTGCGGCTCTCCGGCTCGCGAAAATCGCCTGTGGGTCGAGAACGATCTTCCGAAAGTCATCTGCTAAGGCTGGAGAAATCTTGTTTCCTTTGACCGCTTCGAGCACAAGAAGGCGTAGAGCGAACGGTGTTTCCGGTACGGTAATCAGTCGCCGTATTTCTTCGATTAGCTCGGGCTGTATGATTCCACGCACAGAATAGGGTCCCCAATCGCGAAAACGAGGACTGTCCGTTGCCAGTAGCTCTAGTGCCCCTATTAGTGAGCGAGCTTGCTCGACCGTTAAATCGTCTGCATCACCGTACTCGATCACGCCCATTGGATCAGCGGCGATCACCGCCTGAGCAAGTGCCGGATCATAAGCGAGCCACGCATGAATGCCACGTAGACTTGCCGGCACGAGACCATGACTGTGGAACATTGATAAGAGGCGCCTGCGTTTAGCCGGGGTATCAGCCTGCTTCGCAAGCCATCGAGCCCCCAAATATTCACCGACACGGCGATGTAGATATCCAAAGCGATCAGCACCATCGGCTCTGAACAACCGTGTGCCAAGCATGTCCCCTATGGATTCTCCCTGAGGTAGGCAGGAAATATCGGCGAGTTGCAACTCGCCTTCAACGGAGTTGGCTGCGGAAGTTCGGACGATGGCTTCACTGCCAGTAAGGATCAAGCCAGCAAATGCAGCACCCGCAGCGTCAAGCCCTACTTCTCGTGCGAGCTGACCGTAGGCCTTTGCATCCCGGTGCTCGACCCGCAGTACCTCAACTGCTCGGCTGAAGAGCTCACTACGTGTCTCAGGCAGATTTCCCGAGCCGGCGACCCGGGAGATGAGTTCGAGAGTCTGCGGATTGCCAAGTAGTCCGTTGAGACCGCGAATGTTGAAATGTTCGACCACCGTCTCGGCGGTCTCGGCCCCGAGCGAGGCACTTAGAAAGGTTGCTGCGTCAGTATCATCAAAGGGCTCAAGATGCAGCTCCAGCGGCTCCTCTGGATATTGCTCGCGAATAGCCTCTAGCCCAGTGGCGCTACGCCAGTCCGCGACACGGCACGATAGAACGAAGTGAGGGCAGCCTAGTCGTCCGAGCTGGCGTAGCACTAGGTCCACCGCATCGCCCTCCTTTTGGGCGCTCACTTCATCAAGCCCATCAATCACCAGAGTCGTGGCGTCACCTAGTAGTGTTCTCGGGTCATGACGATTGATCAGCTGACGAGCGGTGCAGCGTGCATGGCCTGGAGCATTTGCAAACCATTCAAGCAGATACGACTTTCCCATGCCCGCTTCACCGAGAATGAGCAATGGTTCGGTCCGTTTTCGCAACTCGCCCTGAGCCAGTTTGGTTCGGCCATTTTCGGTTTCACACCATAGCGTCCGCTCAATCATCTCGTGCACCAACAAATTTGCGCATTCACTCACGTCTTACCGAAGCCTCACTTGGAGCCTGCCTAGCTAGCCAGATACTATCCTGATGAAATCTAAAATTCTCCACTGAGCAGCCTCAGTATCGCGCACGACCGCCCTTAGCTGATAGCTGCCGGCGCAGCATTGCGGGCACCTCCGAAGGCGCTTGCCACCTGGGTTTCGCATGGCGCGCCCTTTCTCATTGTCCGCTATCGTCGACTGAGTTAAACGTACGTCGGCGCTGATAGACTGTTTCTTTTACCTGGCAATAGGCTCGAGTGAGATGGATATCAAAGAGTTTTGCATCGCTCATAAATTTGACATGAGCAAGTGTGAGATCGCGTTGGGCGGTGGCAGTTTTGGAATGGCTGACTTGAAGACTTCACCGGCCGAGTTCCTATCATTGGCGGAGGACGATTTTGAACGAGGCGGCTTGGCGGCTCTTGTCAACGCAACGACCAATGCGAAACGTGCCATTGTCAGCCAGCTCGATCAGTTGTTGATCTCTTTTGGCTACCAGCCACTTAGATGGAACGTGCCCAAAAAAATAGAACGTATCAGAGCGCTCGGGCTAATGACACCAAGCTTGTTGCGCAAAGTCGTCGACATGAGAAATATTCTTGAGCATGAGTACGCAACGCCTGAGCTTGGAAAAGTTGAAGAAGCATTAGATATCGCGAGTCTCTTTGTGATGTCCGCTTCGGCTATGTTTATTCCGTTTGACGACGTCTTGGAGTTTTCACATCCTGACTCAACTGTGATGACTGGGACCGTCACACATATCACTGCGGGATTGAACCGTGAGTCTGGCAGGGTTTTCTACACAGTCTACGCGTACGAGCCTGGTGAGTATGGCGGACGTTGCGTTGGTCAATGTGAGATCGAATCAGGGCATGTCTTATTCGAAGCGATGGTGAAACTTTCTGCATCGCTGATGCTTCGATACAAGGTAAACCAGGCGCTCAGTGATTTTGAGTCCGCCTTTGCGTAACCATGAATGCTCGTTAGCTCAGGGGCTGAGCTGCGAGAGACAGCTATCGATCCAAAGTGGACGGTCAACATAGGCAGAAGCCGGCCAAGAGCAGACAACCAACTACACTTTATTGAAGATCTCGCTACAAGCAATATTTGACCCTAGCGCCGTATCTTGTTAAGCAGAATAAGTAGTTTCCTTTTTTGAGCCGACGGATGGAATATTCATGACGCAAGAGAAGCACGGAATCCAAATCTTTGATGAGAAGGGACGCCCTGTCCTAGAAATTGGACCGCATCTCGTTCGAGAGAATTCTGAGTTTGCTGAGAAAATAGGCATAATCGCCGCATCATGGGCACAGGTAGAGGTTAATTTGAATTGCCTATTCGCAGTCCTATTAGATACAACTCCCGACGAGGCCGCGAATCAGCTCAAAAAATACAGAAGCGCAGCGAGAACGGCAGTTGGAGCAAGGAAGCTCGCTGCGGAATACCTGACAGGAGCAGAGCTTGAGTCCGTCACAAAAGCTCTTAACTAACTCGATTTGGTACGATTACGACGTAATCGAGTGCAGCATGACGTATGGGCTAAGAAAGGTGACGACAATCAAACAATGTTTGCCATTCACTCGGATCAATACCTCGCTTTCACTACCAACGTTGTAGCGACAACAGAATTAGCGATCCCTGAAGGCAAAAAAAGTGAGAGGGTCATAAATCTAGCGAACGAGTTCGCAGCAACAATAACAAAAGGCCACACCATTAGAGACCTTCAAGAAATCGACCAAGAGTTGAACCTTGCAAGCAAGACTCTCATGGAGGCGATGTTCTTCCGTATATCCCAGCGCTTGAAGGAAAAAGGTGCTGCGCTCAGTCAGCGTTAAATGCTCGACGACAGTCCGCTTCTGGCCGGTGGCTGCCTGTCGCGACCGGCAGCTATGGGTCGTCAGCGGCCACGCGCGAAGGGCTGCTTTCGACCCTTTGCAGACGATCGGGCCCGTTTACAAAACGCAGTCTATTGTTCTGACCATTGGCGATTTTTAACGTATGTCCAGCCCTCGCCCCCACGTGCGAGCGTGAAGCCTCGAGCCCCAATCTCGATTAATAGACGCCTACATTCTTCAGGCTCGGCACCTGTGACTCTAGAAAGAGTCTCAAGTGAGCGTCCTTCTGGGAAATTGGAGTTATCAAGCATTTGTCTTAGCAGGGTTTTTCTTAGATTGTCCAGAGAGTTAGCTCTACGATTTTGATACCAATGGAACACAAGGTTTCCCGCTATTGACAGAACAGAGCCAACTACTACACCAATAAAGCCAACAAGTGCCGCCCAGAACTGTGCGTCGCTTGCAATTTTTAGTGCAGCTTCCTGTGCAATTTGTTGGTCGAGCATACACACTGATCCTTAGTCTTCGGAATAGACGTGTCCGAATATAAGCGAAAAGTCATCATGCCGCCTATCCCTTGGATAGTCGTTGCACTTTTAGATCTGTCGCATGCCAACTACAATCCGGTCGCCCATGAATTCCTTGACCTCTTGGACTGCTCTTCTTATTTAAAAAGCCAACAAGGTGAAGGGCCGCATCTGGCCGATTTCTGCCCTTCGCCAATGGTTCGGGTTCAGAGCGCTCATCCACGACCGGCACCTATCGACCCTCAGCGGACAGCGCCAGCAAGGTTTCATGACTACGCGTCACCGCCCGTTGCAGGCGTTGGTACTCCGCCAGGTAGCTTCGAGCTGCGCGGGGTGATCACGCAATGCCGCTTCCTATTCGTCCTCCAATTGCCGCACTTGGGCCTGCGAGCGGCGATCATTGGGTCCTGCCGCGACCCGCCGTAACGGGAAACTGACCTGCAGGCTGACCATGTTGCTGAGTTCAGGACTGCGGCGTTGGTAATCAACTTGCCAGCCCCCAATTTGACTTTTCTCGGCGATGGCCTGCTGCACCTGAGCTTGGGCTTCACGGGTCATGGCCCCGTAGGCGGCCAGCTCCGGATGAGCGAATTACAGGCTTATTTGGAATCGTCCTCAAACGAATGTGCACCAGGGCGTGAGGTAGCTGTCATATCGCGGCCATGATGGCATACTGACTTCATCTGGGCTGAGTAGAAGGAGCTGGGGGATGAGTTTTTTCAAGGGAAAGTTTGAGTCCCTGTCCAATATGGTCTCGGACGCCGTAGCTACCGGCAAAGAAGCATTGAGCGAAGCGAAAGATAAAAGTGTTGAATATTCTCAGAAGATGTCTGAAAGTGCTGTCGAGGCATATTCGTCGACTAGACAGTCCCTGTCTGAAGTTGTAGAGACCGCTTCTAGTAGTGCGCTTGTTGTTGCTACAAAAGAAAAAGTTACTCTGGTGTCGGACGGGACAGTAGCGGTATACGAAACGGCTAGTTTTAATATCGGTCTGGCCTACAACAGTTCAAGCGAAGCATTTGGCTCTTACATTGGCTTGAGCTCAGAAAGGGTCTCGTCCTACTTTAAAAGATCAATTGAGGTGGACAAAGATACCGATCAAATAATTGCTGAGATCCAAGGCCGGCTTCCTGCACGGCCAAAAGATGTTGATCATATTTTTGAACAAACTAAATAGGAAGCTTTGCGCAGGGCTATCTCGTCGTTTTGTCTGGTTCCCCTAGTGTCCGGCTTAGATGAGCGTAACGAGGAGAAATACTCTGATCTGTCTGTTGAGTACAAAGATCATCCAGCACCTCATCGATTGACTGCCCACATAAACTTCATGGAGCTGAAGAAGCAAAGGGATAGTGCAAAGGTTGCCTGGGCAATGCTGGAGAATGGTTACGATACCAGTCGCCACAATACTTTATTTCCCACAGAGGCGGATATCGAACATATCATTCCAAAGAAGGCCATATACGACGATCTGATTCTTCGGATTGCAAATAACGATAAGGGTATCGTCGATGCAATGAACTTCAAGCAGAACCTTATGTTTGCGGATGAGCCGTTCAATGGATCTAAAGGTGATACGGATCTCCTAGAGTATATAAAGCAGAACGGGACGCCTGATCCAAGTGACCCAGATAAAATAGATTTTGTAATCGGTGTGCATAAGAAGTCAGTGCGAATTAGTAAAAGTGATGCAGAGGAAAAGTACGAGGCAGCACAAAAAGAACTTGCGGCCATCAGGCGTGAGGCGATGAAAGAAATTGGGTTTAGTGTTGCTAATGCTGGTGCTCGCATGGCGGCTCAGCAGGTAGTTGGAGTAATAGTTGGGGAAACAGTCGATATATTTGTAGATGAGATTAAGGATATTACTCAGCGGGGCCTCATTACGGATAAGCAGGGGGTGCTGGACGGCTTAGAAGAGCGTAGCGCAAATTTGTATTCAAAGCTAAGTTCGCGCTTTGAAGAGCGAAAGCTCGTGGAGCAGGCTAGAGCCGCTGGCGTGGAAGGCGGGATTGCCGGCGTTCTTAGTGCGATCCCTCAGATACTGATATCTATGCTTGTGAAGTTGCCAGCGCTTGTTCTCTCGATTATTCGTGAGTGTACACTTTCAACTGTCCGATGCGTGAGAGTTCTATTAAGTAATGCGGAGGACAAGTATGATAAAGTTTCCGTTGTGTTGTTCGGCGCTGCGAGTACTGTCATAGGTCTATATGTTGCAAATTTCCTCTCTAAGGCGCTGGTATCAGTGCCGCTGCTCAATTTATTCAATCACTCTGTAGCTGATGTATTAACGGGTGTTCTTGTGACAGCTGTGCCTCTGGCTGCCATTTATGTTTTTGATCAGAACAAAACTAAGTTTATTTTTACAAAAAAAGATGAACATCTAAGTCCGGATGAAGATCCAGAGCCTATCTTGTCACCAGCATGAACAGGGAATGTCTCTTGTGGTGTGGAATGAGTAAAACACCATAAGAGACATTTGAATGTCCGTATCAACTAGAACGCTGCGCTGCCAAAAATATTACGATGATCGAGAGTTAATCAGGGCTGTCCGAGGCGGCACCGAGACCCTTCGAGCCGCAGGAACGAAATACCTACCCAAGGAGCCAGGTGAGTCAGCAGGGTCATACCGCAGGCGCCTTGCCCGACCGTTCCTCACAAACTACACCGACAAAACGGCCTAAACCCTGGCGACCAAGCCGTTCACGCGCCCCATTGTCGTCACAAGCGAGTGTTACCAGAAGTTGGCCGATGAGTACGTCAAGGCAGTCGATGGCAAGGGCACAAGCCGAGTGGCTTCTGTCGTGACTCCTATGCCACGACGGACTTGTTCGGCCACACCAAAGAAATCACTCAGGTGGAACCAGACCTTCTGACTCCTGACAGCATTGACATGCTGATCCATGAAGTGAAGCAGGAAAGAACTAGCTTTGGAAAGCTGAAGTCGAGCATTACCCTGGACAAGCTCGCGCAGGTGAGTGAAGGTTCTGCAGAGCCTGCAAAGGACTTGATCTTGAAGCTGAGCGCGGAGCTTGCTGACCTGCAGCGAGATGGCGGTCTAACAGGTCTGAAATTTACTGGGAGCGTCGCACAGGAAGCCCGTGCTCCAGTTGCTCGACGAAGCCCCCGAGGTGCCAGGGAAGCTATAATGCCAAACGGGCGTGCCAGTCTGCGAGAGTTCTTAGGCGTAGCAAAGCGTCATCCTCACTTCACTCCACATATCCTTCAATGAACGCGATGTTGGCTGGTCACGATTAAGAACCCTATGCAACTTCCAGGTAACGCCATGCTTGTCAAAGCAGGGGAAGTTATTTGCTTGTATTCGGGCATAATTGAGAGCTATGCACGAGAGGGCCCCTTTGTAGCAAGTTTGGTTTCGACTTTGATGCTTTTATTGCGTAGGCAGTGGTCCCTTGCACCAAAACATGGGAGGTTTCAAGCTTGTTGGGGGGAATGCCAAATTTGCTTCTCCAAGCCGGCCTAGTTACCAAACTCCCGAGTAGGAGCATCTACTTGGGAGCAATGGCAGAAGTCGACATTAGGGAAAAAGGGGCGATTGGGGAAGTGATTAGCCTTCCAACGGCTGAAGCAGGTCACATAACTGGATAAACAAGTCGACAGAGGTGTGCGAAAATTGTCGTACATCAGTCGCAAAATTCATTCCCATTACTAGCTCTTACAGGGGGTTAGGTGGGCCGTAGGTCAGTGTAAGCCCATTATCGCTGTCACCGTAGCTCGTAACGTAGTCGAATTGCTTACGCCACGCTTCATTATCCCATCTCTCATTTATCTCGCTCTGGATGTTGAAGCCGATACGTGCCGGGCGTGCAGCGCTGTGATAGATTAGCCTTGCTACTGCCTCATCATCAGGGTGTCGAAAACGATTGCCGTCTGTTGAAATGATCCAGTGATCGCACACAACGCTCTGAACTAACTCGCAGGAGACATTTTTGCTGCTGCCATGATGAGGAAGTTTGAATGCATCCAGTTTCATAGGCTCCGTTGCATTAATGCTTTGGATTGCTTCCACTAAGTCTGATGCAAAAGCATCTCCGCCAAGTAATACCCGGCCACCTTCATATTCAATCAGCAATGCAATACTGCTACCGTTTGCTCGACTGTTGTCTGATTTGGTTCGCTTGTTGGCGAGTTTTATTAGGCTTAAGGTGTCTGTCAATGTGAGTTGCTTAGATGCGCCTAAGGCCTCAAGTTCGCAATCTTCATCGTCTTCTTTGTCATTGTATTTGGCAAGCGCCTCCCGCCATTCTTTTTGCCAAGTCGGTAGCAGCTGCTTGAGGCGCTGTTGCGTAGGCCCTAACACCGTAACCTTCAGTCCGTCCGCTAACTCTACCACCGGGGCCGCTTGGTTAGGATCTCTGCATACCGGCCTGCCACCAAATTGCAAATTCCATGGTTTGTCTTTGAGCCACTCACTTAGCTTTTCACCTTGCACTGCACCCAATTTCTCAAGCGGACCGGAACTAGTGGTGTATTCGAGATGAGCTAAGCCATTGAACCAAAAATCTTTTACAGACATGCCTGGAATAGGGGCACTGTCAACCAGTGCTGAAAGTACGCCATTGATGTGATCGCAATCAATGTGGGTGATGACTACAAGCTCAAAATTTCGCCTGTCTTCAGGAAGGGCTTCTAGCCGCTTACGTAGCGAAAGTCCTGTTTTCGCCGTTCCCATATCGACCAGTATTTGGAAGGCCAAATCCTGTCCCCATCGTAGCCAGATCGAATCACCTTCACGAGCCGGGAGGAATTGAATCTCAAGCATTGCTATTGTCCGTGAAGGTTTTGCACAGGTAAATTGAACTCCAATCTACTTCGGGTGCTATTTTGGCAATGTTCGTTAGCGCTTTTTTGCAAAGGGCACTGTTCTCAGTCTCGGGTGCGTAACGAAGCAGGCTCATCAGTATGGAGAATGATTCGGTGTAAAGAATTCGCTCCTGGCTTGCCTCGTAAGCCAATTGAATGGCCCTTTCGCGCTCGCATGGTTTCGCCATCAAGATGCTGGAAAGTAATATTTTGGCGTCAGGTAGCCAGGAAAATTGAGCGATGATTTGTTCTAACTGACTCTGGTACAAACCAAGCCTTCCAGCTTTTTTTAGTACGAGCGCAGCTAGTATGGCACCAGTGGGATCTACATATCTTTTCATTAAGGTCGTGACTGCGCTGCCTGCAAGCCTTGCGGCAGAGCCGATCTGCCCAGAAATGAACATGCTTTCCAAGGCTGCCGATAAACTTCTGCTTTGGGAGATATTTATCTGCAACTTTTTGTTAGGGTACTGAGTGGACGTTTTAATATGGCAGGTAACGGAAAGATGGTGGTCGCCGGCGCTAATTGGAAGGCTTACGTCGTATACATCTTCACCTTTTTGAATGATAGCATATGCTACCTGCTCCATTTCTTCCCGGTGACGGACGATCCAAAAACCATTTTCAGGGTAGATTGTAACATTTCGACTGGCACGAACTAACTTGACATCTTCGGTCGGACTTTCAAGGCTCTGTAGTTTTTCAGCTGACATAAAGCTGAAAGCTAATGCTGGAGCCGCTGGCTGGACAGACAAATTTGGCTTGAGCGAAACATTAGCGGTCTTTGATTCGGTAACTTCCACCGTATGTTTCTGTCGATTTCCATCTTCAAGTACGGCGCTCACTTCGTAGATGCCTACGGGAAGGTCAAAAAGACGCTGATTGGGTGAAGACTCAATCAATACGAGCTCGTCATTCCTAATTTCGATTGGGGTAGCCGTTCCACCATAGTTGACCTTTGAAAAAACATCAACCTTTAGCTGTCCATATTTTGTGCTCTCGGAGATCATTGTAAAGGTAGCTCCATCTCGCTAGCAGGTGGCTCAATGCTATAGGGATCCATTCGAATGTCTGGCGGTGAAGCTGTAGTTACCTTGACTAAATATAACCCAGCGCGAACCTTTGTTTTGGTAGGCCAGCTTGTTAACGTGTGGCCTATTTTATTTCCTCTGAAACTGAGTTCGGCTGAGTAGTTGCTTGGGTTCTTGGTTTGACAAATGGTAACAGTGAGATCTACGTTGGGAGGAGAAAGGCATTCATGGAGGCAGGAGTTTATAACCCGGCCAGTAACATCGACTTTTTGTAATCTTCCATGTGCGGTGGCCAAAATTTCGACAGCGGATGGTAGATACTCTATAAGGCTCGTAGTGGATACGCGCCATGTTGGGTCGTTTGGCTTGTCTGTTTTTGCAGCGTAACCTTCCTTTAGTCCTACCATCAATGCTTCATTAAAGAGCGTGACTTTATTAGGCCTGCCGTAGGCGGTTTGACCACTGGAGGAGGACAAAAACATGGGCGAGGTATTAGTCGGCTCGCCTCGGTTTATATCTAGCTCGAATATTCCGCCTAGTTTGTCGTAGTCTTCGGTGTCTGGTGCTAGACCCCGGCACAAGTCCAAGAACCAGAACTGCGTATTTGCGTTACCCTCATAATTCATCGCTTTATGGATCGCGGTCATGTCAACCGCACCGGCATATTTGCTACGTTTGTGGCTCGGGCTTCCGAAGTCGCTCAGCAGTAATACGGCACCTTCGTTCGTAAACTGAACGCCATGTCCAGCGACATAAATAATTGCCATGTTCTCGGAATGGCTCTCGGTAGCATTCATGAAGTCGAGAATGGCTTGTTCAACGTTCGCACGGGTTGGTGCGTGATAGCCTTTCATCAGGCTCTGAACCGCAGGGTGGATGACTTCACCCGGCGCTGGTGCAAGGAGCACCCTCAGGCTGCGCAAAGGAAGCTCAGGCATATTGTGGCCGTCCAAGAGCCAGCCCGCGAACTCCGACGCCGAACGGGCGCCAGACGATAGCTGCTTTAATCCTAGATGTGCGTTATCGGGGTTTACGTCGTCACCGCCTTCCAGGAACTGGTAAGCGCTGATGCCGATCACCAGGGCGTGGGTGCCAGGCTCCGTCAGATCCTCAGGTATTAACAACGGCATGTGGAAGCTCACTCATCCTTAGATGCCACAAACCCCCATCATATCAAACAGCTAGCATCATTAGGAGTTGCTTCCACGCACCCTCGCTGCAGTTGGCTTCCGCTGAACCAGGAGGGCCTCAGGGAGCGTTACGAGTCTGGGCGCGCTCCGCCATCTCCGAGAAGCTCATAAGTAGCAAACCTAGGGCAGCCAGGAAGCTAGCAACCCAGCCGGTCGAGGCACCAGTCGGCGGCGATAGGGAGACGATGCGGTTGGCGAGCGTGCCTGTAGATGCCAGTTGGGGATGCGGCGCGAAGTAACAAGCCAGAGATTCACAACTCGGATCGACGATCTCTGGACGGTCTATTGCACATAGCGCGGTAGCATCTGGCAAGGCTAGGTTTTTAATTTCTCTAGCTCTGAGCAGCCATAGAGGTTGCCTTCAGTCAACCCGCTATATCCGGGTGGTCGGAAATGGTCAGGCTCCATTCTTCGTTAGCGTCCAGCGAACTCACCTTCCGAACTCCCGCTTCAAGGGCGATGGTGTCCGCGTACTTTTAAGCGGACGCGATCGCCCTTATCGCCAGGATTTCCATGCGCACAACCTAAGCAATTGTGCAGCCCTATCATTCAGAGGGGCGGTTTTGGGCCAAATGCAAACCTTGGCGAGGGTCTGCTTTGGGTCCAGGCTGTGTGAAAACGTTCGACTGGATCCGGTTGGTTAGAAAACGACCAGTATTCCGCGCTCCTGCGCGAAATCTGTGTTAGCTGAATAACCAAGCCATTACAGATTTCACGTACGCTCGCGCTCTTCAGCGATCCGTTTGCGTTTTCACACAGCCTGGATCGAAAGCAGTCGTCCGCGACAGACCATTATCGACCGAAAGCAGACGTTCTGGTATGGATGCCTGAACCACAGGCAGTTCTTCATTAACAGCATTTCCTAAACCTAGGTTGATTCACTAGATATCCGGGAGGCAAGCGCGATTCTCGCTGCCTCGTAAAAGCATACCTTTGTCCGATCGTTCGTAAGCTGAAACTCCCAAGGCTTGGTGTCACAAGCCTCAGGAAAATTGGCGTTAGTTTGAATTTCACATGCTCTACTGAAGGGGCATCGGGTTTCTGGGATATCAGCTGTGGGGACGATTGCGTTAATTGTAAAGTGCTGCTGCACATAATGAACTGCTGCTTGAAGGACGCTGAATGCTTGCAGCTTTTCATCTGATTCGTCAGCGATACTACCTTTCAAGCCTATCCAAGAAATGACGCTCGCTGAACCTGGCTTTTCTTGGCAGACTTGTCGCTCGAGTATGTTCAATGATTTCCTAAGAAAATCTTCCGCTGTCATTTTGGACTGAATAAAAACCCCTTCCACGATTGGGGATTTCTGGCGATTTTCGAGAGACTTTTTAATAAGCTTGCAGTAGATTTCTACGCCAGTAGACAGCGTCTTGGATTGGGATAGAATTTTCGATATAGCCGGAAGTTGATCTTCAATTATGCCATTCGCATATTTTCTGAAGTGGCAAAGTGCCTGGTTTAAATAGTTCGAAAAACCACTCCTTAGACCTTCTTGGAGCTCCATTCTTACCACGCTACAAGCTTTGATCAAACCTTCAGATGGTGAATGGTCAAGCAGTGCGAAAGTGCCTAGAACTATGCGTTCTTCAGCCGTGCTTGGTTGACCGATGAGGAAATCTATCAGAGGGCGGAAGGTTAAATAAGGATAGCTGGGAGTTTGGTGATCCAAAAAGTCATCAGGTATGCCTGCATGTCGCCTGATCTCGCGCTCAATCTCGTACGCTACGCCCTCGGATATGAAGTCAAGACCGGGCTGTATCTCAATATCCAGTGAGTGGTCGTCTGAAAAAACTGCTCTAGATTTGATAGTAAATACGTTTACCTTGGCCACGATTTCGGACGAATGAGTAACTTCGTGAATAGCTAAAGTTGGCTGTTTGAAATCCCAAGACCTCACAGATGGCCAGGAATAGCCCTTGGGTATACCTCGAGTTACTCCTCTCATGACATTCATAACCTTGAATGCGGAGATTACATCGTCGTCAACTGCCGACTCACTAGACACCAATATCCGAGCATTTCTATCAGCATTTTTTATGAACGGATGTATGAGCCAAAAGCTGCTCACCAAAGACATCGCTCCTGCGTTCGTAGAGAGGTTGTGCAGGTGATGTGTGTATTCGTGAGCATGCAGCGCTACCGCGCCGGGAAGGGGATCGCCATATTCTGGCTCCAGATCACCTTCTGAGCTTATCCGTGTGAATAGTGCGTTGGGGCGGTAGGTGCCCATGGTTCCCGCTTGGAGAGTTTCCTGGATGTGGTGTTTAGACATTGGTCGTCCTAATGCTGATCTATACAAGTATATCGGCATCCGGCGGACATTGATGAGTGTGAGATGCTCCAACCCCTCGAACTGAGGCGCAGATAGAGGTACCAACGCCCAGTTCGCAAAGTGAATGGCTGCTATTGGCCGATAGCTGCCCCTCGCGACCGTCCGCTATGGGTCGAAAGCGGTCAGTCGCGACTATCTATCTGATCTTAGTTTGGCATTTGAGGATCCACGGCTTTTCTAAACGACGAACTAGCAGCCGCACCGTCAGCAGGTAGTAATATCGAGTTGCCTTGCATCGCCTCGCTAGTCGGTGGTCGAGAAACCAAACAACATGCTTTCTCTGCCAAGCCCACGGTAACTCTCGCTGCCAACGCTGTGCGATTTCTGCTTGGATGATCTTCGCCTGACGTACATGGCGTTGCCGGGTTGCGTGCGAGCCGCTCAGAACGCCAGCCAAGAACAGGTCCATGTCAAAGCGCTTGCTCATAACCGTCCTCCAATGTATGCAGCGACCACGTCGATACGACCGTGCCCCAGCTCATAGCTAATTTGCCTCCGGGCCTCGCGATCAAGGCGCTCAGCTACTTGGAAGCATTTACCGCCGTTGACAGGCGCGCGGTGATGGGTGATTTGCTGATAGCGCTCACAAGCGTAGGCCGCTCGTAGTTCGTGGAAGCCTTTGAGGTTGTGGCCATGCAGGATGTCCCGCGCAGGACGGAGGATTTCCTGCAGAAAATTCCGGCAGCTTTCGTTTGGCGCAATCAGGTTGCGGCTACCCGTAGGCGACACCTGCCGTGCAAACTCAAGTGCACTTCGAACATGGTCATCCACTGCAATCCAACGGGGCGCCGAGGCGCCGGCGCGGCCGCCTTTGGTGCCATCCTGAATGTTAATCCTACCTAGATTGCTAGCCTCACGGCTCAACCGTGGCAGGTCAGCCAAGATGGCCTCACGCAAGCGCATACCGGTGGCTCGCGCCAACAGAACAATCGCGGCAGCCCGCAGCTGATGACGGCTGCAAAGCGCATCGACGATCTGCTTAACCTGTTCGCGGTCTTGGCCTTGCGGCACCAATTGGCGAACCCCTGTGCGCTGCATGCCCAGAGCTTTGCTCGGGCTGGACAATTTCACGCACTGATCACCGCGAAGCGCTGCCATGGTCCTGTTAACACTGGATAGCCGATTTTGTGCGGTGCTGACGGCGAGGTCACCGCGCCTAACCACGTCGCGCAGATACGCCGCATAGTCCGCCAATACCTTCCGATCAATCTGCCGCGCATTATTGATACCGGGCCCTTTTTCGGAGCGGCACCACTTCACGAATGCCTGCCACCGATCACAGTGCGCCTTGACCGTGCCGTAATGGCCACCGCCAAACATGTCTTTCAACGCCTGGGGTCCTGCGTAGCTCAATTGCCTGCCATAGCCGAAATTACGACCATCGCGTCTACCCACCAGTGCCATGTCGGTCACCTCATCGTCCGTTCTCCGATCCTCGCCCCACGTCATCCCGCCAAGAATGCTGAGTGTTATCAGGGATCAAGGCCCCTGCGACCTGTGGGGAGTGTCCTCTACGCGGGACTGGCGGCTCCTTACGACCGGGAGCAAGGGCATCTCATGATCTGGCCTCCTGAACACCGTTACCGGTGGGCGGGTGGAGGCAGCACTGGCTGACGAGACCAGCGCCTGAAGATCCTGAGCCATGTGCAAGCAGCAATGCGATGACCGGGGCATGCCTGACTGTCAGTCAGGTGCAGTCCATTCCCTGGTCTGCGGCACCATCATCTACATGGCTGTTGCTGGTGACATCGGCGTTTGTCACGCCGATTGTCACGAGGGGGAATGCCGCAAAGCCATGTGCGATCAGGGCTGCAGCAGTTGTAGAAGTGCCCGTCTCTTTTCAGGAAAAGAGACGGGCACCAGTTGGCGCAAGATTCGGCCAAGCGGATAGGTTGCTGCAGGGCAGCGAGGTACGGTGTATCTGGCGCACGAGCGCTATATGTGTAAGAGCATCCATCACATGGGTAGTGACCGGGAGAGCTGCCGGACGCGAATCGCCCTTGGGGAGAACCACCGCGAGAGCGGCGTGACCTTGAAGGCTCGGGTCACCTGGGTGCTGTCAACGACAGCCTTTGCACTGTCTTTTCTACGCCCGCAATCCGAGAGGGTCAAGCGACTCGCCCGCGGGATTTTGCGGTTTAAAATGGCATTAGGCGTGTACGGAATCCGGTGGTTTCCAGTAGCCGATTGGGTGCTTTTGATTTTTTAGGTGAGGTCCATCCAAACAGGGCGGCTTTGCAGCCCTGTTTGGATGGACCCGCATGGAAAGCGGATTACCGAAATATCAAAGCCGTGCGCTCACTCGACTGCGCCACGCCTCGCTCTTAGGCTAGAAACGTTTGCCCCGGTCTGATTCGCGAACTCATGCGGCGAGATATGCTCCTGCCGGTTCGCTTCGAGGTAACGGCTCCACCAACTCATGATCATTCGCCGTTCCTCCAGGAACTCGGCCTTGTGGATATACGCCGCCCGAACGTTGTTGCGCTCCCTGTGGCTCATCTGCCGCTCAATAGCCGTCTCTGACCAAAGTCCGGATTCGACCAAAGCACTGCACGCCATGGACCGGAAGCCATGCCCGCAGATTTCGGTCTTGGTGTCGTAGCCCATGTTCCGCAGAGCGCTGTTGACCGTGTTTTCGGACATAGGCTTCCACGAGCGAGCGTCGCTGGTGAACACCAAATCGAAGTACCCCGTGATCGCATGAATCTGTTCGAGCAACGCCACCGCTTGCGGTGACAGAGGTACCAGATGGATGTCGCCCGCCATCTTCGTGCCTCTGGTCGAATACGGGACGCCGTCCAACGCAGGCCGCGTGTCAGGTATCTCCCATATTCCGCGCTTCAGGTCGAATTCACTCCAGCGTGCGAAGCGCAATTCGCTGGACCGGACAAACACGTGCAGCGAGAGCATGACTGTCAGCCGAGTGAGCGTGCGTCCCTTGTAGTTCTGGATGCGATCCATCAACTCAGGCAGACGTGACAGTGGGAGTGCAGGCCGGTGCGTAACCCGTGGCGCGCTGATGAAGCCCTCAAGGTCATATGCAGGGTTCACCGTGATCAACCGCAGTCGTTTCGCCTCACGCATGATGCTCTGAAGGTAGTTTTGTACCCTTAAGGCCACATCGATCGTGCCGCGCTTCTTGATCGCCTCAAGCGGCTGCATGAGGTCGAAGGTATCCAGATCAACGACGGCGCGTGCGCCGAGCAGCGGGAATACGTGAGTTTTCAAACGACTGAGCACGGTCCTCGAATGGCCAGGCGCCCACTTCACGGACATTTCCTTATGCCAGTCCAAGGCAACGCGCTCGAATGTGTGGCCTCTGACAACCGCCTCTGCCTTGGCCTGCTGCTTGGACGCAATCGGGTCGATGCCCTCAGCCAGCATCCGCTTAGTCTCCAGACGCTTCTGCCGAGCATCTGCGAGACCAATGACGGGATAATTGCCAAACGAGGTCAGCCCCTCTCGCCCATCCGGCTTCACATACCGGAAGCGCCAGCCTTTGCGGCCATTGGGGTAAACGAGGAGGTAAAGACCGTCACCGTCGAAAAGCTTGTAGGGGCGGTCAGTAGGTTTGGCCGATCGGCATGCGGTGTCGGTCAGGGGAGCAGTAGTACGAGCCATAAGGGTAAACCCCTTTATCGAATCGACTTTATTCCAAACATTACCCCTAAATCGGCTGGCAGCTGTCGGATTCCGACGGAACGCCATAACGAAAAAACCCGCCAGAAGGCGGGTTTTACGGGGATTCCAGAGATTTTGGTAGCCTTCGCTGGAACCTGAACTGGTGCCGGAGACAGGAATCGAACCTGCGACCTTCGCGTTACGAGTGCGCTGCTCTACCGACTGAGCTACACCGGCGTGTAGCGCAACGTACCACTGCTCACACCCGCAACGCAAACCCCTGTTTCCGCTAGTTTATTGCCCTACCCTCAAGCCCCCTTGCACCCGTTGGGCGCCAGGTCTTCCTCGATGTCGGTGGTGCACGCCCAGCCGTTGGCCGAACGGGTCAGGGTCAGTGCCTTGCCCAGCACGTTGGCCGGCGCATCCACCAGCGTGCAGGCAATGCTGCCGCTGCCATCTGCCGCCTTGCCGCTAGCGGTGATCGCACAATGCGCCGTTGCCGGCTGGCCGCCCAGTTCGGCCACGGCCGCTACGTCTTTCCCGTCATTCAACCGCAGGTCCATCGCCGTTTTCAGCGCGCTGATCTCCAGCAGCCCGGCTGCGGCCTTGGAGCGTGCCTGGTGGTTGGTGTACATCGGTAAGGCGATGGTCGCCAGAATGCCGATGATCGCGACAACGATCATCAGTTCGATCAGGGTGATACCGCGTTGCCCTTTCATGAACATCTTTCCTTTTTGATTCGCTTACACATTGAGGTGGGTTGCGCCCCAACCGGCAGCGGCGCAGTAGGCCTGAACAGACACCTTTTGTCACCCCTGCCCGCTTGGGCGTCATCTTCGCTGAACTACTCTAGTGAGCATCACGGACGCGTGCCCTTGCATGGACGCGGCAAGCTGTTTCCAGGCTTGTCGCCGGGGCAGAAAAAGGACCTTTGCATGACTTCAACTTCACTGCTTTACCGCTGGCACGGCACCGACGCCAACGGCACGCCGGTCAGCGGCCAAACGCCTGGGCGCAGCCCGGCTTATGTGCGCGCCGGGCTGATTCGCCAGGGCATCACGGTGGCCAGTTTGCGGCCGGCCAGCGGGCTGGGGTTCAGTTTGCCGAAGCGGCGGGTGAAGGCGGACCCGGCGGGGTTCAGCCGGCAGTTGGCGACCTTGCTCAAGGCCGGGGTGCCGCTGTTGCAGGCGTTCGAGGTGATGGGGCGCAGTGGTTGCGATGCGCCGCAGGCGGCGTTGCTGGATAGATTGAAACAGGATGTGGCCTCGGGCCTGGGGCTGGCGGATGCGTTGCAGCGCCACCCGGCATGGTTCGATGCGTTGTACTGCAACCTGGTGCGGGTAGGTGAGCAGTCCGGCACGCTGGACCGGCAGCTGGAGCAACTGGCGGGCATGCTGGAACAGCGCCGGGCGCTGGGCAAGAAGGTGCGCAAGGCGATGGTCTATCCGCTGCTGCTGTTGCTGACTGGGCTGGGGGTGTCGGCGATCTTGTTGCTGGAGGTGATCCCGAAATTCGAGAGCATGTTCTCGGGCATGGGCGCGGAGTTGCCGGCATTTACCCAGTGGGTGATCGACTTGTCCACAGGGCTGAGCCGGTTTGCGCCGCTGTTGCTGGTGATGGGGGTGGTGCTGGGTTTTGCCGTGCGCCAGCTGTATCGGCAGCATGCGCCAGCGCGCCTGTGGATATCTCGGCGGGTGCTGGGCTTGCCGGTGTTCGGCAAGTTGCTGAGGGAGGCGGCGTTGGCGCGGTTCGCGCGTAGCCTAGCAACCTCGTACGGCGCCGGGGTGCCGTTGCTGGATGCGCTGGGCACGGTGGCCAGGGTGACGGGGGGCGAGCTGCATGAGCAGGTGGTGTTGCGGCTGCGCCAGGGGATGGCCAACGGGCAGGGGCTGAACCAGGCGATGGCAGGCGAGTTGCTGTTCCCACCGCTGCTGGTGCAGCTGACGGCCATCGGTGAGTCCAGCGGCACGCTGGACCAGATGCTGGAAAAAGCCGCCAGCCATTACGAGGAACAGGTCAGCCAGGCGCTGGACCAGTTGACCAGCCTGCTGGAGCCGGCCATCGTGCTGATCCTGGGCCTGCTGGTGGGTGGCCTGGTGGTGGCGATGTACCTGCCGATCTTCCAGTTGGGTAGTTTGATCTGAACATGACTTTATGGAATTTGCTGGCTGAGCAGCCGGCGTACTTCCTCACCCTGGCCACGGTGCTCGGCCTGCTGGTGGGCAGCTTTCTCAACGTGCTGGTGTATCGCTTGCCGATCATGCTGGAGCGCCAATGGCAGCGTGAGGCGCAGGAGGTATTGGGGCTGCCGCTTGCGCAGCACGAACGGTTCGACCTGTGCCTGCCGGCATCCCGCTGCCCGCATTGCGCGCATCAGATTCGCGCGTGGGAGAACATTCCGGTGCTCAGCTACCTGGCCTTGCGCGGGCGGTGCTCAGCTTGCAAAGCCCGTATCAGCCCGCGCTACCCGCTGGTCGAGATAGCCAGCGCGCTGCTGTCGCTGGTGGTGGCCTGGCGCTTTGGCGCTTCGGCCGAGGCGTTGCTGGCATTGCCGCTCACCTGGTGCCTGCTGGCCCTGAGCCTGATCGACGCCGAGCACCAACTGTTGCCGGATGTGCTGGTACTGCCGATGCTGTGGCTTGGGCTGATCGTGAACGCCTTTGGTCTGTATGTGCCACTGGCCGACGCGCTGTGGGGCGCGGTGGCCGGGTACCTCAGCTTGTGGACGGTGTACTGGGTGTTCAAGCTGGTCACCGGCAAGGAAGGCATGGGCTATGGCGACTTCAAGCTGATGGCGCTGATCGGGGCGTGGGGCGGCTGGCAGGTGCTGCCGTTGACGCTGCTGCTTTCGTCGGTGGTGGGGGCGCTGGTTGGCCTGTGCCTGCTGCGTTTGCGCCGGCATGCGATGGGCACGGCTATACCGTTTGGCCCTTATCTGGCGATTGCGGGGTGGATTGCTGTGCTCTGGGGTGATGAAATGTACGCCTCATACATGCAACTGCTTGGATACTGATGGCCACTGCAGCCTTTACCCCCTGGATTCTCGGCCTGACCGGCGGCATTGGTAGCGGCAAGAGCGCCGCTGCCGAGCGTTTTGTCGAGCTTGGCGTGCACCTGGTCGACGCCGACCAGGCGGCGCGCTGGGTTGTCGAACCTGGCCGCCCGGCCCTGGCCAGCATCGTCGAGCGCTTCGGCCCGGGTGTGCTGCAGGCTGACGGCCAGCTTGATCGCGCCGCCCTGCGCCAGCTGATCTTCGCCGACCCGGCGCAGCGCAAATGGCTGGAGCAACTGCTGCACCCGCTGATCGGGCAAGAAATTTTCAGCTACCTGGCCAAGGCGCAGTCGCCGTATGCGGTGTATGTGTCGCCACTGCTGATCGAATCGGGGCAGTACCAAAAGACCCAGCGCGTGCTGGTGATCGATGCGCCGCAGGAGCTGCAAATAGCCCGTACCCTGGCGCGGGACAACACCAGTGCCGAACAGGTGCAGGCGATTCTGCAGGCCCAGCTGGCCCGTGAAGAACGCCTGCGCCATGCCGATGATGTGGTGGTCAACGACGGCGACCTGGCCGCGCTGCATGAGCAGATTGACCGCCTGCACCACTTTTACCTGACTTTGAAAGGAGGCCAGCCATGAGCCAGCCGTTGACCGTCGATTGCCCTACTTGTGGCGCACCTGTGGAATGGGCCGAAAAAAGCGCGTTCCGGCCGTTTTGTTCGGACCGTTGCAAACTGATAGACCTGGGGGCCTGGGCAGCCGAGGAGCACAAGATTGCGGGGTCGGAAGAGTCCGAAGATGAGCTGTATTCGGGGGACCTGGAGCCGCGGCACTGAGCTGATTACAAGTTGGCTGCGCCGGCCCTTTCGCGGGTGAACCCGCTCCCACAAATACGGTGTGGGCCCGAAACCTGCGCAGTACCTGTAGGAGCGGCCTTGTGTCGCGAAAGGGCTGCGAAGCAGCCCCGGCATTCTTTGAGTTAACACCGAATCTGGGGCCGCTTTGCGGCCCTTTCGCGACACAAGGCCGCTCCTACAGAGATCGCGTCAGGTTTTAGAGGTGATGGCAGAGCCGCCGCATGATCACCGCTCATCCTCCTTCCAGGGCGCCTGCAGATACCGTGTGCGGTTGAAGGTTTCCAGCCATTCCGGGCAAAACACCACCAGCGCACTGATCACCATGCCGTTGATGAACGCCTCGGGGAACATCATCAGCCACAGGTAGCCGACAAAGTCGCTTAGCCACTCCGGCAGGGCAAAACGCCCGTCCAACCACAACAACCCTAGCGCCGCCGGTACGCAAATCAGCACGGTGAGCGCTGCCGGGAAGAACCCCGAACAGAAGATATAAACGAACAGGTTTCGCGGCTGGGCACGCTCGACCACTATCGCGCACACCTCGGTAATCAGCACCGGCAAGCCAATCAGCAACAAGCCATTCACCCCCAGCGCCGCCAGGTCCTGGCGCCCCAGTGCCAGCAAACCAAGCTGGGCCAGGAACCCGCCCAGCACCGCCAGCGGCCAGTCCAGCAACAGGGTGACCGCCGTCATGCCAATGAAGTGGTACGACACCCCGGTATCAAAATCGCGCCTCACCAACCACAGCGCAAACAGGCAGAACACCGTGCCAAACAGCAGATGCTGGCGGCGCCGGTCGGTGAACAGTTCAACCCAGCGAACCCGGCTTACCGCCCAGATCAGCAATGGCACATAACCCAGCCAGCCAAGGCTTAACGTGGTACCGGACAACACCTGCGCGCTGATCACCTGAACAATACCCATTGCACCCATGTGGATAAGATCGAGTCTACACCCATTCTCCCTTTCCTTCGGCAGCGGTGGGTTGGCGCCCTCATTCCATACAGCAAGCATCGGTCATGCCGGAAGAAATCGGGCGCACCTGTGCAAGCGTTGCCGATACTGCGCTGATTCCCACGCTTAAACAGCATCTTACCGTCATCGATTAGCGGCTAAGCTTGTCTGCATGGATGACTCAGACTACCTGCGCCTGCTTACCATCCAGGCCGAACAAGCCAATGCCTTTCTCTCCAACGCCCGCAAGTGGGAGCGGGAGCGTTGGGTGTGCCAGCGACTGTTGCAGGGGTTGAACATCCCCTACCGCAGCGAAGACTTCACCCCGGCCGGGCAAGAGCCGCCAGATGTACTGTTCCGCGATGCGGCTTTCGAGGTGTTTTTCGTGCTCGACGAGGGCCGTCGGCTTAACGATGAGTGGCGCGAAGAGCTACAGCGCCGGCGCAGTGCGTTTTCCCTGGCACAACTGGTGCGCCGTGAAGCGCGCCCGCGGCGCATCAGTGCCACCGAGCTGCTGGCGCGCCTGGCGCCGACCTTGCGCAAGAAAGCGCACAACTACCGGGAACGCGGGCTGGAGCTGAACGAGCTGGACATCATCGCCTTCGCCAGCCTCAAGCGCGAAGTGCTCGACCTCAACACCCACTTCCCGCCGCCCACCGAATACCTGCGCCAGGGCTGGCGCTCGTTGTCGCTGGTGGGCCCGACGTTTGCCCGGGTGCTGTTCGCCCACCCCGATGCGCCAGACTTCCTGCGCGGCAACCTGGGGCGCAGCATTGTTTTTGATGTGGGCATCAGTCTTTGATCCAGTGCAGCGAGTGTTTGCGATGGCGTACACTCGGCGCCAGAGATAGAAAGCATTATCATTTGTTTCAAAGCGCCTGTACGAACGCTGTAGCGTTTGCGCAGTCACAAACGTCTACCTGACGAGGCCCACCATGACCAGCCGCCTGAACCCGGAAGATCAGCGTCGTGTCGATGAGTATCTGCGAGCCCCCCAGCACCAAGTCGAGCGCAGGCCCTTCCGGCCGTGGCTGCTCCTTGTGCTGGTGGTGGCCGTGACCATCGGGTTGGGTCTCATCAGCCGCCTGCTGAGTGGACTGGTGCTATGAGCTGCTTCGCGCTCGCCCTCCCCTCGTGCAGTTTGCGGCCGGCCCCCAGGGCCACGAATTCCGTAAACCTTATGAGATATCCCCATGACTCATCGCATCGTGATTGTCGGCGGCGGCGCCGGCGGCCTGGAACTGGCGACCCGCCTGGGTAAAAGCCTGGGCAAGCGCAAGCAGGCCGAGATCACCCTGGTCGACGCCAACCTCACGCACATCTGGAAGCCACTGCTGCACGAAGTGGCCGCCGGCTCGCTGAACTCCTCGGAAGACGAACTGAACTACGTGGCCCAGGCCAAGTGGAACCACTTCAACTTCCAGCTGGGGCGCATGAGCGGCCTGGACCGTGAGGGCAAGCAGATTCAACTGGCCGCCACCCTCGATGATGAGGGCCGCGAGCTATTGCCTGCGCGTACCTTGGGCTACGACACGCTGGTGATTGCCGTGGGTTCCAACACCAACGACTTCGGCACCTTGGGCGCGGCGCAGCACTGCCTGTTCCTCGACACGCGCAAGCAGGCCGAGCGCTTCCACCAGCAGTTGCTCAACCACTACCTGCGCGCCCACGCCGGCGACGTAGCCAGCGAGCAGATCAGCGTAGCCATCGTCGGCGCCGGTGCCACCGGTGTGGAACTGGCGGCCGAGCTGCACCACGCCGCCCACGAACTGGCGGCCTATGGCCTGGACCGCATTCAGCCCAAGGACATGCACATCACCATCATCGAGGCAGGCCCGCGCGTGCTGCCGGCGTTGCCGGAGCGCATCAGCGTGCCGGTGCACAAGACCCTGGAAAAACTCGGGGTGAAGGTGTTGACCAACGCTGCCGTCAGTGAAGTGACCGAGGACGGCCTGAAAACCAAGGACGGCGAGGTGATCCAGGCCAGCCTGAAGGTGTGGGCGGCGGGTATCCGTGCGCCGGGCTTCCTGAAGGACATCGATGGGCTGGAAACCAACCGCATCAACCAGCTGGTGGTGCGCCCTACCCTGCAGACCACCCGCGACGACAACATCTTCGCCTTCGGTGACTGCGCTGCCTGCCCGCAACCGGGTAGCGACCGCAATGTACCGCCGCGTGCCCAGGCGGCGCACCAGCAGGCTTCGATGCTGGCGCAAAGCCTGAAGGCGCGGCTGGAGAACAAGACGCTGCCGACCTACGAGTACAAGGACTACGGCTCGCTGGTGTCGCTGTCGCGCTTCTCGGCGGTGGGCAACCTGATGGGTAACCTGATGGGCAGCGTGAAGCTGGAAGGCTGGCTGGCGCGGATGTTCTACGTGTCGCTGTACCGCATGCACCAGATGGCGTTGTACGGGTTCTTCCGCACGGCGTTGATGATGCTGGGGAGCAAGATTGGCCGGGGTACCGAGCCACGCCTGAAGCTGCACTGACAGGCACCCGCTCCTGCAGGCCATGCATTGACCTGTAGGAGCAGCCTTGTGCTGCGAAGAGGCCATTACCCGCAGAGAAAATCTTTTACCGTACCGGCCCTTTCGCAGCACAAGGCTGCTCCTACAAGGGCCTGTATTGCGGTAAGAGGTGGGTTAAATTTGAGGAAAAAGAAAAAGGGCATCTCTTTCGAGATGCCCTTTATTCATGGTGGGTCGTGTAGGATTCGAACCTACGACCAATTGGTTAAAAGCCAACTGCTCTACCAACTGAGCTAACGACCCAAAAATGGTCGGGGTGAGGGGATTCGAACTCCTGACATCCTGCTCCCAAAGCAGGCGCGCTACCGGACTGCGCTACACCCCGGGTCTTTCAAAAAAAAGGGCATCTCTTGGAGATGCCCTTCTTTACATGGTGGGTCGTGTAGGATTCGAACCTACGACCAATTGGTTAAAAGCCAACTGCTCTACCAACTGAGCTAACGACCCGGAAAATGGTCGGGGTGAGGGGATTCGAACTCCTGACATCCTGCTCCCAAAGCAGGCGCGCTACCGGACTGCGCTACACCCCGAGATGGCTCCGCGACCTGGACTCGAACCAGGGACCCAATGATTAACAGTCATTTGCTCTACCGACTGAGCTATCGCGGAACTGAACTTCGGTACAACTTACCGATTTGCTACTCCGAAGGCTGTGTTCGCTTCGGACTCTTTAGCTTCTTAGCTTACGCTTTGTCGCTGCTGAGGCCGGCTATTCTACATTCTTCGTTTTGCTTGTCAACCACTTTTTTTCATTCAACTTACTGATTTGTAAGTTGTTTTGCGGTCACCGGTGTTGCTGGTGATTCGCTTAGTGCCTGACAACGCGGCGTATATTAGGGTCACTCGAATTATGATGCAAGCAAAAATTTCAAAAATTTCAGCAAGTTACCCTGAATCCCCCGAAAGCCCCGGTTTTACTGGGCTGTGCCAGCCTCTTCGCGGGTAAACTTGCCGCCACAGGAGCCCGACAGCGCCTGTGAGAAAGCAAAAAAAAAGCCCCGCAAAAGCGGGGCTCATGGTGAAACACATTACCCAAAGACGATTTCGTCGCCTTCCACCGTGGCGGTAATCGACGTACCCGGCACAAACTGGCCTGCCAAAATCAGCTGCGCCAGCGGGTTTTCGATCCAGCGCTGGATAGCCCGCTTCAGCGGCCGTGCGCCGTACACCGGGTCGTAACCCACGGCAATCAGCTTGTCCAACGCTTCCGGGCTCAGGCTCAGCGACAGTTCGCGCTCCAGCAGACGGCTGCGCAGGCGGCCCAGCTGGATCTCGGTAATGCCGGCGATCTGCTCGCGGCCCAGTGGCTCGAACACCACCACTTCGTCGATACGGTTGATGAACTCCGGGCGGAAATGCGCGCCCACTGCATCCATCACCGCCGCACGCTGTGCCTCGCGGTCGCCTACCAGCTCCTGGATCTGCGCCGAGCCCAGGTTGGAGGTCATCACGATCACGGTGTTGCGGAAGTCCACGGTGCGCCCGTGGCTGTCGGTCAGGCGGCCGTCTTCCAGCACCTGCAGCAGCACGTTGAACACATCCGGGTGGGCTTTCTCCACCTCATCCAGCAGCACCACCGAGTATGGCTTGCGCCGTACGGCCTCGGTCAGGTAACCGCCCTCTTCATAACCTACATACCCTGGTGGTGCACCGATCAGGCGAGCCACGGAGTGTTTCTCCATGAACTCGGACATATCGATGCGCACCATCGCCTCTTCGGTGTCGAACAGGAACTCGGCCAGCGCCTTGCACAGCTCGGTCTTGCCCACACCGGTGGGGCCGAGGAACAGGAACGAACCGCTTGGCCGGCTCGGGTCGGACAACCCTGCACGCGAGCGGCGCACGGCGTTGGCCACGGCGGTAACCGCCTCGTTCTGGCCGATCACGCGCTGGTGCAGCAGCGCTTCCATTTTCAGCAGCTTCTCGCGCTCGCCTTCCAGCATCTTGGACACCGGGATGCCGGTCCACTTCGACACCACTTCGGCAATTTCTTCCTCAGTCACCTTGTTGCGCAGCAACTGGTTCTCGGTCTTGCCGTGCTGGTCGACCATCTGCAGGCTGCGCTCCAGGTCGGGGATTACCCCGTACTGCAGCTCGGCCATGCGGCTCAGGTCGCCTTTGCGACGGGCGGCTTCCAGTTCCTGGCGGGCCTGCTCGATCTTTTGCTGGATCTGCGCAGAGCCCTGCACTTCGGCCTTTTCCGATGCCCAGATTTCTTCCAGGTCGGAATATTCACGCTCCAACCGCTCGATTTCTTCGGTCAGCTTCTCGAGGCGTTTTTTCGCCGCTTCGTCTTCTTCCTTCTTCAGCGCCTGCGATTCCACCTTCAACTGGATCAGGCGGCGATCAAGGCGGTCGAGTACTTCCGGCTTGGAGTCGATCTCCATGCGGATGCGGCTGGCCGCTTCGTCAATCAGGTCAATCGCCTTGTCAGGCAGCTGGCGGTCAGTGATGTAGCGGTGGCTGAGCTTGGCGGCTGCGATAATGGCACCGTCGGTGATGGCCACCTTGTGGTGCACTTCATAGCGCTCTTTCAGGCCACGCAGAATCGCGATGGTGTCTTCCTCGCTCGGCTCCTCTACCAGCACCTTCTGGAAGCGGCGCTCCAGGGCGGCGTCCTTCTCGATGTACTGGCGGTACTCGTTCAGCGTGGTGGCGCCGACGCAGTGCAGTTCGCCGCGCGCCAAGGCTGGCTTGAGCATGTTGCCGGCGTCCATGGCGCCTTCGCCTTTACCGGCGCCGACCATGGTGTGCAGTTCATCGATGAACAGGATGATCTGGCCTTCCTGCTTGGACAGCTCGTTCAGCAGCGATTTGAGGCGCTCTTCGAACTCGCCGCGGTACTTGGCACCGGCAATCAGCGCGCCCATGTCCAGCGCCAGCAGGCGCTTGCCCTTGAGGCCATCAGGCACTTCACCATTGATGATGCGCTGGGCCAGGCCTTCGGCGATGGCGGTTTTACCCACGCCAGGTTCACCGATCAGCACCGGGTTGTTCTTGGTACGGCGTTGCAGCACCTGCACGGTACGGCGGATTTCGTCGTCACGGCCAATCACCGGGTCCAGCTTGCCTTCTTCGGCACGCTTGGTGAGGTCGACGGTGTACTTGTCCAGCGCCTGGCGCGACTCTTCGGCGTTGGCATCATTCACTGCCGCGCCGCCACGCAGGTTGTTGATGGCGTTTTCCAGGGCTTTCTTGCTCACGCCCTGGCTCAGCAGCAGCTTGCCGAGCTTGCTGTTCTCGTCCATGGCAGCCAGCAACACCAGTTCGCTGGAAATGAACTGGTCGCCCTTCTGCTGGGCGAGGCGGTCGGCCTGGTTAAGCAGGCGTGCCAGGTCCTGCGACATGTTCACGTCGCCGCTGGGGTTCTGGATTTTCGGTAGCTGGTCGAGCTCTTTCACCAGTGCCTGGCGCAGGCTGTTGATGTCGAAGCCAACCTGCATCAGCAGCGGCTTGATCGAACCGCCCTGCTGTTCAAGCAGTGCCTGCATCAGGTGCACGGGCTCGATGGCTGGGTGGTCCATGCCAACGGCCAGGGATTGAGCATCGGATATTGCTAATTGCAGCTTGCTGGTCAAACGGTCTATTCGCATGGTGTACCTTCCTTTAAAGGGCAGGTCGGAGCGATGGACAGCGCCTGTTTATAAAGAAACCTGCCTGAGATGACCTTATAGATAAGGCTGATTCTGGAAGATTCAAGCGTAGCGGGGTTGACCGGGGTCAGCTTTTGGAATGCTGGGGCCGCTGTGCGCCCCTTTCGCGACACAAGGCCGCTCCTACAAGAGATCGCATTCCCCTGTAGGAGCGGCCTTGTGTCGCGAAAGGGCCGCACAGCGGCCCCAGTTTCTTGAATTCAGCGAGGTTGCAGCCACACCAGGGATGCAAACCGCCCACCCTGCGGGGTACGGCGATAGGAGAAGAACCGCGCATCACTGACCGTGCACAAGCCACCGCCATAAACAGCAGTCACCCCACGGGCAGCCAGGCGAATACGCGCCAGCTCGTAGATATCCGCCATCAGCTTGCCTGGCCGTTCGCCGTCGACGAATGCCCGAGCGGCTTGCGGGTGCACGGCGGTAAAGGCATCACGCACTTCCAGCCCTACTTCGAAAGCCTGTGGGCCAATGGCCGGCCCCAACCACACCAGCACTTCTTCAGGCGGCAGTGCCAGGCGGTCCAAGGTGGCTTCCAGCACGCCGCCCGCCAACCCGCGCCAGCCCGCATGCGCCGCCGCCACGCGAGTACCGGCCCGGTCGCAGAACAGCGCAGGCAGGCAATCGGCGGTCATCACGGTACAGGCAATGCCAGGCTGGTCGGTCCAGCTGGCGTCGGCCTCGGCCACCACGGCCGGGTCGGCATCCGCCACCACCAGCCCATGCACCTGCTTGAGCCAGGCCGGCCGGATGGCGAACGTGTCGCTAAGGCGACGGCGGTTCTCGGCAACGGCAGCAGGGTCATCCCCTACGTGGTCGCCAAGGTTGAAGGTTTCGTAGGGCGGCAGGCTGACGCCGCCCTGACGGGTGGTGACACAGGCGCGAACCGAGGCCGGGGCAGGCCAGTCGGGAAACAGCAGCGACTGCGTCAGGCCACTCATCCGATAAAGCTCTCGCGGTCTTCGCTCAGCAGCGACAGCAACCAGAGGAAGTCATCGGGCAGTGGCGACTCCCACTTCATGATTTCACCGGTGATCGGGTGAGCCAACGCCAGGAAGCGCGCATGCAACGCCTGGCGCGGGAAGGTTTTCACCGCCTCGACCATGGTCGGGCTGGCAGCCGGTGGAATGCGGAAGCGCCCACCGTACGTCTGGTCGCCGACCAGCGGGAAGCCAACGTGGGCCATGTGCACACGAATCTGGTGGGTACGGCCGGTTTCCAGCTTTACCCGCACGTGGGTGTGCGAGCGGAACCGCTTGAGCACCCGGTAGTGGCTGACCGCCGGCTTGCCGCCGTCGGTGACTGCCATGCGCTGGCGCATGCCGCCGTGGCGGCCGATCGGGGCATCGATCTTGCCACCGGAAGTGACCACGCCGATCACGATGCATTCATAAATGCGGCTGACCTTGCGCGCCTGCATCTGCTCGACCAGCTTGGTCTGCGCCTGCAAGGTCTTGGCCACCACCATCAGGCCGGTGGTGTCTTTATCCAGGCGATGAACGATACCGGCGCGCGGTACGTTGACGATGTCTGGCACGTGGTGCAGCAGCGCATTGAGCAGCGTACCACTGGCATGGCCGGCGGCCGGGTGCACAACCAGCCCGGCAGGCTTGTTGATGACCATGATGTGGTCGTCTTCGTAGACGATATCCAGCTCGATATCTTCTGCGATCCACTCGCCCTGGGCCTCTTGTTCGGCCTGCAGTGCTAGCAGCGAGCCACCATAGACGGTGTCTCGAGGGCGCACAACGGCGCCATCGACCGTCAGGCGGCCCTCTTTGATCCACGAAGTAAGCCGCGAACGCGAGTACTCAGCGAACAATTGGGCGGCGACCTGGTCGAGGCGTTGGCCGCCCAGTTCGGACGGTACCTCTGCGCTAAGTTGAATGATCTCGGACATGCTCGATTCGGCGGGCGCACAGCCTTTGGTTTCGGCTGCGAGCTTGTGGTTAAATACGGCTTCTTTTGTCCCGGGGTTGGCCGGGGCGCTCATCATAACAGGACGGCACCGCCCAAGACAGCGGCCGTCAAAGGGACGCAAGCCGCCATGCAAGTGAAACACCTGCTGCTGATCGCCATCCTCGGGCTTACCGCGGCCTGTTCCTCTAATAAAGAGGTCATTGACGAGAACCTCAGCGAAGCCGAG
Source organism: Pseudomonas sp. SAS7 (assembly GCF_052112345.1). Lineage (NCBI taxonomy): Bacteria > Pseudomonadati > Pseudomonadota > Gammaproteobacteria > Pseudomonadales > Pseudomonadaceae > Pseudomonas > Pseudomonas sp. SAS7. The sequence goes on from NZ_JBEGGO010000015.1 coordinate 142,976, forward strand.
CTGTACCAGCAGGCGCAAGCTGACCTGGACAACTCCAGCTACACCAGCGCCGTGAACAAGCTCAAGGCCCTGGAATCGCGCTACCCGTTCGGTCGCTATGCCGACCAGGCGCAGCTCGAGCTGATCTACGCCAACTACAAGAACTCCGAGCCCGAGGCTGCCAAGTCGGCTGCCGAGCGCTTCATCCGCCTGCACCCGCAGCACCCGAACGTCGACTACGCCTACTATCTCAAAGGCCTGACCTCGTTCGACCAGGACCGTGGCCTGCTGGCGCGCTTCCTGCCGCTGGACATGACCAAGCGTGACCCAGGTGCCGCCCGCGACTCGTACAACGAGTTCGCCCAGCTGACCAGCCGCTTCCCCAACAGCCGCTACTCGCCCGACGCCAAGCAGCGCATGATTTACCTGCGCAACCTGCTGGCCTCGTATGAAATTCATGTGGCCGACTACTACCTGAGCCGCCAGGCCTATGTGGCCGCCGCCAACCGTGGCCGCTACGTGGTAGAGAACTTCCAGGAAACCCCATCGGTCGGCGACGGCCTGGCGGTGATGGTCGAGTCGTACCAGAAGATGCACCTGGACGAACTGGCCGCCAGCAGCCTGGAAACCCTAAAGCTCAACTACCCGGACCACCCGAGCCTGGCCGATGGCGAGTTCCAGCCCAAGCAGACCGAGTCTGACGGGCGCGGCTGGCTGTCCAAGGCCACCCTGGGCCTGATCGAAACCGATACGCCGCTGCCGCCGGGCGAAACCCGCGCCAACCAGGACGTGGTCAAGCAGTTCCAGGACGCGCGTGACGAGATGCCGCAAGAGCTGCTGCCAAAAGACGAAAACGGTGATCCGATCGTGCCGGAAGGCCCGAAAGAAGCCGAAAAAGACCGTTCCTGGTTCAGCTACATGACCTTTGGTCTGTTTGATTGACCCACAGCGGTACATGAAAGGGAGGCCTTGGGCCTCCCTTTTTTATTGGCCGCGCCCTAGACTGTCAGCTTCTTCAACCGACAAGCTGGACACCATGGTTCGCCTACTTTTCTGGATCGCCCTGATCGCCGCCGCGTTCTGGCTGTGGCGCAAGTTCAAAGTCAGCCAACAGTCGCACCCTGAGGCGAAACTGGACGCGCCACTGCAGATGGTGCGCTGCGCCCATTGCGGCGTGCACCTGCCCAACGACCGGGCGCTGCAGCAGGGCAAAGAGTGGTACTGCAGCCAGGCGCACCTGCAACAGGGGCCTGGCCGACAAGGCTGAACACAGCCCCTGTAGAAGCGGGTTCGCCCGCGAATGCATCGATAGCTTCAGTGCAGCATTCGCGTGCAAACCCGCTTCTACAGGAAGCGCGGTGATTTGCTTTGCCACATATCCCTGCCCGACCCTTTCACTCCATTTACGACCCCTCTCCCACCGCCAGCATTGACCCACCCGGGCAAAACTCGCTAAATCCTATTTATCCGCATAAATATGAAAAATAGCGAAATGCTCAAACCCAAACGCAAGCGCCAGAAGCTGTCCGATGTGATCGTCGAATCGGTCAAGCGCTCGATCGTCACCGAAGCGCTGCATCCCGGTGACCGCCTGCCCACCGAGCGTGAGCTGATGGAGCATTTCGAGTGCTCCAAGGGCACCGCCCGCGAAGCGCTCAAGGCGCTGGAGGTGGAAGGCCTGGTCAGCACCCGCACCGGCCCGGCCGGCGGCGCCTACCTGAACGAAGTGGGCACCGAGCCGGCCAGCCGCGCGCTGCGCAACTACCTGCACTTCCAGCATCTGGACGGCGAGCAGGTGTACCAGCTGCGCAAAGTCATCGAGGTAGAGCTGGCAGTGTCGGTGATGGGCAAGCTGAGCGAAGCCGATTACGCCGCGCTGCAGGCCAACATCGATTTTTGCAGCGCGCCGGAGGACAGCGAGGAAGGCCAGCGGGAACAACGCCTGGCGGAGCTGGAATTCCACACCCTGCTGGCCGATCGCTGCAGCAACCCGTTGTTGCGTTTCATGGCGGTATTTCTCAACGACCTGCTGCGCGATCTGGTGGTGCTGAAGAAGGCGTACCTGCCCAAGCGCCAGCAGTTCGCCGCCGCCAACATCGCTTACCACAAGCAACTGCTGACAGCCCTGCGCGCCAGCGACGAACCCGCCGTACGCCGGCTGATGCACGAGCACATGTGTGACGCCGAGCACCACATGACCGCGCTGGAAGGCGAGGTTGCCCGTAACTTCCTGCTGGAGTTCGACCACCACCACTGATGCCCCTGGACAGAGGCCTGCACACAGGCCCGGCCGTACCCGCTTTGTCATTGCCACTCCTGCCTAATAACCACAACCAAGGAGTTACTCATGCAAAGACGTACCCTGCTCAAGGCAGGCCTTGCCCTGGGTGCCTTAGGTAGCCTCCCCTTGGGGGCGCACCGGGCATTCGCCGACCAACCGCTGACCTTCTATGGGCTCAAGTCCATGTCGGGCGCCTTCGCCAGCTACGGCAAGTACGCCGACATGGGCTCGCGCCTGGCCATCGCCGAGTACCCACAGTTGCTCGGCCACCCGCTCAAGTACAAAGTCATCGACACCGAAGGCAACGCCGGCAAGGCGGTGCGCAAGGTACAGGAAGCCATCGGCCAGGATGGCGCACGCTTCTTCCAGGGCTGCACCCTGTCATCCTCGGCACTGGCAGTGTCGAAGGAAATCCACAAGGCCGGCGGCGTGTTCATGACGCCCGTGGGCGCCGACGAAATCACTGGCAAAGACTGCAATGCCTCCACCTTTCGCTGGTCGGTGCCCACCTACGGTGCCATCCGCGAAACCCTGGTGCCGATGATTCGCCAACTGCCCCAGGCCAAGCGCTGGTACACCATCACCCCGCAGTACGTGTTCGGTGATGCCCTGCTGGACAACGCCCGCAAAGTGTTCGCCGAGCTTGGCGTAGAACACATCGGCAACAGCTACCACTCGCTGCAGGAGCAAGAGTTCTCCGGTTACCTGACCAACGCGATTGCCGCCAAACCCGACGTGCTGGTGCTGCTCAATTTCGGCAGCCAGGCCTCCAACGCCCTGCGCCAGGCGGTCAATTTCGGCATCAAGGACCGCATGAAAGTGCTGATGGTGTGGTCGGCCGGCCTCGACCAGTTCCAGGAACTGGGCAGCGACGTGCTCGAGGGTGTGTACCTGGGCGCGCAGTACTGGCACCAGGTCGACACCCCACTGAACAAGCAGCTGGTGGCCGCCACCCGCAAGGCCTATGGCATCAACCCCAACTACCCGCTGGCCGCCGATTACATCGGTACCAAGGTCATGCTCGAGGCCATCGTCAAGGCCGGCAGCCTGGACGGTGCCGCCGTGTCTGCCGCATTGCAGGGCATGCGCTTCCAGGGCCCGACCGGCGAAGAACTGATCCGCCCGGGTGACCACCAGGTACTCAAGGATTACTACCTGCTGCGCGGCAAGCCCCAGGGGCAGATGCGCGATGAGGACGACCTGGCCGAAGTCATCAGTTCGGGCCGCTCGTTCGTCGAGGTCGACCACACCGGTTGCGCCCTGGCCTGAAGCCACGGCGTTAGTCACCAACACTCGTACAGGCAGCCGCCCCGCGCGCTGTCGAGGGCACGCTCATGCTCGATTTGTACCTGTTCCAACTGCTCAACGGCCTGGGCCTGGGGATGATCTACTTCCTCATTGCCGTTGGCCTGACGATCATTTTCGGCCTGCTCAACTTCGTCAACTTCGCCCACGGCGCGTTCTTCCTGCTGGGCGCCTACCTGTGCTACACCGCCGTGGCCATCACCGGCAACTTCTGGCTGGCGCTGCTGATTGCGCCACTGGCAGTGGCTGCGCTGGCCTGGGCGGTCGAGCGCCTGTTGATCAAGCGCATCTACCACCTGCCGCACACCTTCCAGATCCTCGTCACCCTCGGCATCGCGCTGATCATCCAGGAGGCTTCGGTGCTGATCTGGGGCCCGGTGGGCAAGAACATTGCGGTGCCGCCGGAGCTGCGCGGGGTGCTTATCCTCGGTGACTTCATCTACCCCTACTACCGCCTGTTCCTGATCGGTTTCGCCGCGCTGATCGGTATTGGCCTGTGGCTGTTGCTGGAGCGCACCCGCTTCGGCGCACTGGTACGGGCCGGAAGCGAAAGCACCGAGACGGTGTCGCTGTTGGGTACCAACATTTTCCGTCTGTTCTCGCTGACCTTCGCCCTGGGCGTGGGCCTGGCGGGCGTGGCGGGTGTGCTGTTCGCGCCGCTGCGGGGCGCGCAACCCTTCGTCGGCCCGGAAATCCTCGGCATTGCCTTCGTGGTGGTGGTGATCGGCGGCATGGGCTCGTTCGGCGGTGCGCTGGTTGGCGGCCTGCTGGTGGGTGTGGTGCAAAGCATGATGACCAGCCTCTGGCCGCAAGGCGCCAGCCTGATGATCTACGGCGCCATGGCCGCCGTGATCCTGGTCCGCCCCTATGGCCTGTTCGGGAGAGCCTGAGATGAGCGAGAAAAACCCATTGCCGGTCGCCAAGGGCCGTACCCCGGCGCTGCTGTTGCTGGTGGTTGCCAGCCTGGTGGCGCTGCCGCTGTTGTTGCCATCGGCCACCCTGGCCACAGAGATCCTGATTTTTGCCCTGGCCGCACTGGCCTGCAACCTGCTGCTCGGCTACACCGGCCTGCTGTCGTTCGGCCAGGGCATCTTCTTTGGCGTGGGCGCCTATGGCGCGGCGCTGTTGATGATCCACCTGCAGTGGGGCATGTTCGCCGCGCTGCTTGGTGCAGCCGTGTTTGGCGCCTTCCTGGCGCTGCTGGTGGGCGCACTGGCAATCCGCCGCACGGGCATCTACTTCGTCATGCTGACCCTGGCCTTCAGCCAGATGGCCTACTTCCTGGCCTATACCCTCAGCGGCTGGACCGGCGGCGACAACGGCCTGCTCGATGTGCCCCGGCCAAACATCGAAATCGCCGGCCATGTACTGGTCGACCTGGCCGACCCGCGGCACTTCTATGTGTTCGTTGCAGTGCTGTTCCTGTTGATTTTCGCCTTCGCGCTGCGGGTGATTCGCTCGCCGTTCGGCAGCACCCTGCTGGCCATCCGTGAGAACGAGACCCGCGCCGCCGCCATCGGCTACGACACCCGCCATTTCAAGATCCTGGTGTTCATGCTGTCGGGCGCCATCACCGGTATCGCCGGGGCGCTGTACGCCATGCTGCTGCACTTTGCGCCGCTGTCGAACATCGACCTGATGATGAGCGAGAACATCCTGATCATGACCATCGTCGGCGGCACCGGCTCCTTGTTCGGCTCGCTGCTGGGGGCCGGTGCCATCGTGCTGCTGGGCGATGTGCTGTCGGAGCTGTGGCCGCGCTGGCTGATGCTGCTGGGGGTAATCCTGATCCTGGTGGTGGTGTTCATGCGTGGCGGCCTGTGGGGGGGCCTGACCGAACTGGGCAAGCGCCTGTTCGCCACCCGCAACGCCAACGACAAACCCCAGGCCAAGACCAAGGAGACCCTGTGATGAGCGACTACCTTCTGGAAACCCGCCAGCTGGAGCTGGCCTACGGGCCGTTCAAGGCGGTCGCAGGCGTCGACCTGAAAGTGCGCACCGGCACCATCCACACCGTCATCGGCCCCAACGGCGCCGGCAAGACCAGCCTGTTCCACTGCCTGACCGGTGAACGCCAGGCCACTGCCGGCAAAATCCTGTTCAACGGCCAGGACATCATTCGCAAGCCGTCCCACGGGCGGGTGGCGCTGGGCATGGCGCGTTCGTTCCAGCTCACCAGCCTGTTCCAGAACCTGTCAGTGCGCGAGAACCTGCGCCTGGCGGCCCAGGGCCGTGATGGCCTGGGCGCGCTGAACTTCTGGCGCAGCGTCGAGCACAAGCGCAGCCACTGGAACACCGCCGACCAGGTACTGGAGCGCCTGAAACTGAGCGCCCGTGCCGACACCCTGGCCGGCGAACTGTCGCACGGCCAGCAACGGGTGCTGGAGGTGGGCATGTCGATCTGCGCCAAGCCCACCTTGCTGATGCTCGACGAGCCCACTTCGGGCATGGGCATCGACGACATCCCGGTGATGACCGACTTGATCAGCGACCTTGGCCGCGACCATACCGTGCTGCTGATCGAGCACAACATGAGCATTGTCATGTCGATCAGCCAGCGCATCACGGTGATGAGCCACGGCCAGATCCTGGTCGAGGGTACCCCTGAACAGGTGCGCAACGACGAGCGCGTACGCACCGCCTACCTTGGAGAGGCCGCCTGATGCTCAACGTCGATTCGATTCACGCCTACTACGACAAGAGCCACGTGCTCGAAGGTGTCTCGCTCAAGGTCGAGGCCGGAGAACTGGTAACGCTGCTCGGGCGCAACGGTGCCGGCAAGACCACTACCTTGCGCAGCATCCTCGGCATCGTCCGCCCCCGGCAGGGGCAGGTCAGCTTCAACGGCCAGCAGCTGGTCGGTCGCGAAATTTTCGATATCGCCCGGCTCGGCATTGCTTTGGTGCCCGAGCACCGCGGCATCTTCCGCCAGCTCAGCGTGGAAGAGAACCTGAAGATTGCCGTGCGCAAGACCAGCCGCTGGCAGCTGGAGGACGTGTACGGCATGTTCCCGCGCCTCAAGGAGCGCCGCCGCAACGGTGGTTTTGCCCTGTCCGGTGGCGAGCAGCAGATGCTGGCCATCGCCCGCGCCCTGCTCAACGGCCCCAAGCTGCTGATTCTCGATGAACCTACCGAAGGCCTGGCCCCGGTGATCGTCGACGAACTGGTGAAAATTCTGCGGCGCATCAAGGACGAAGGCCTGTCGATCCTGCTGGTGGAACAGAACCTGATGGTTTGCGATGCCCTTGCCGATCGCCATTACGTGCTGGAACAGGGGCGGGTCGCCTACCAGGGCAGCGCGGCGCAGTTCCGTGAGGACCCGAGCATCAAGAACCGATACCTGGCCCTGAGCGCCTGATCCAGGCCTCGTTTACCTGTGCCCGCGAAGAGGCCGGTACAAGCAACTGAATACTTTTCAGGAGAGATCAAACATGAATACCCGCATCGATCCCTCGCAGCACCTGCTCGGCCAAGGCTCCCTGGTCAGCCGCGAGCGCCTTTGGCAATCGCTGATGGACCTGGCCCGCCTCGGCGCCACTGCCAAGGGCGGCGTATGCCGCCTGGCCCTGACCGACCTCGACCGCCAGGCCCGCGACCTGTTCGTGCGCTGGTGCGAAGAGGCCGGCTGCACGGTCAGCGTCGACGCCATCGGCAACATCTTCGCCCGCCGCCCCGGCCGCAACCCTGCCCTGCCGCCCGTCATGACCGGCAGCCACATCGACACCCAACCCACCGGCGGCAAGTTCGACGGCTGCTACGGCGTCATGGCCGGCCTTGAGGTGATGCGCACGCTCAACGACCTTGAGCTGACCACCGAAGCCCCACTGGAAGTGGTGGTGTGGACCAACGAAGAAGGCTCGCGCTTCCCGCCATGCATGATGGGCTCGGGCGTGTTCGCCGGTAAGTTCGGCCTGCAGGAAACCCTGGACAAGGTCGACGACCAGGGCTTGTCGGTGGGCGCGGAGCTGCAGCGCATCGGTTACGCCGGCCCGCGTGTGCCGACCGGGCATGCCGTCGGTGCGTACTTTGAAGCGCACATCGAACAAGGCCCGGTGCTGGAAGACCAGCGCACCACCATCGGCGTGGTCCAGGGCTGCCTGGGGCAGAAATGGTTCGACCTGGTGCTGACCGGCGTCGAGGCGCATGCCGGGCCCACCCCCATGCACCTGCGCAAGGACGCCCTGGTCGGCGCCGCCGAGGTAGTGGCTGCGGTCAACCGCACGGCCCACGCCCACCAGCCGCATGCCTGCGGCACGGTCGGCTGCCTGACCCTGCACCCGGGCTCGCGCAATGTCATCCCCGGCCAGGTACAGATGACCATCGACCTGCGTCACCTTGACCCCGAACACCTTGGCGCCATGGTCGGCGAAGTGCGCGCCGCCATCGAAAGCAGCACGGCACAGCACGGGCTGAGCTACGAGCTGACCCCGACCGCCGATTTCCCGCCGCTGTACTTCGCCGAGCAGTGCGTGGACGCTGTGCGTCAGGGCGCGCGCGCGCTGGGCCTGAGCCACATGGATATCGTCAGCGGCGCCGGTCACGATGCGATCTTCCTTGCCGAGCTGGGCCCGGCCGGGATGATCTTCGTGCCGTGCGAAGGGGGCATCAGCCACAACGAAATCGAAAATGCCGCGCCGCAGGACCTGGCCGATGGCTGCGACGTCCTGCTGCGCGCCATGTTCCAGGCCGCCAACCCGGGAGCCCGTTGAGATGACCCAGAAAACCGCGATTGGCGAGTTCACCGCCGTAGAGCTGCTCGAACTGTACAAGCGCCGCCAGTTATCACCGGTGGAGGTGGTCGACGATGTGCTGGCGCGCATCGACCGGCATAACCCGGCGGTCAACGCCTACTGCCATGTCGACGGCGAAGGTGCACGCGCCGCCGCCCGTGCCAGCGAACAACGCTGGCAGCGTGGCGAACCCTGTGGCCGGCTGGATGGCGTACCCGCATCGATCAAGGACCTGACCCTGACCCGTGGCATGCCCACCCGCAAGGGGTCGCGCACCACCTCGGGTGCCGGGCCATGGGATGTCGATGCCCCCTTCAGCGCGTTCATGCGTGAAGCCGGCGCAGTGCTGGTGGGCAAGACCACCACGCCGGAGTTTGGCTGGAAAGGTGTGACCGACAACCCGCTGTACGGCATCACCCGCAACCCCTGGGATACCAGGCTGACTGCCGGCGGTTCGTCGGGGGGGGCTGCGGCGGCCGCCGCGCTTAACCTCGGGGTGCTTCACCAGGGCAGCGATGCCGGTGGCTCGATTCGCATCCCCTGCGCCTTTACCGGTACTTTCGGCATCAAGCCCACCTTCGGCCATGTGCCGCAATGGCCGGCCAGCGCCATGACCGTGCTGTCACACCTGGGGCCAATGACGCGCACTGTAGACGACTCGGTACTGATGCTGGACTGCGTAGCCCGCCCCGATGTGCGTGACGGGCTGGCCGGTGCGCCCCGGCATGCGCCGTGGTTGGGCCAGCAGCAAGACCTGAGCGGGTTGCGCATCGCCTACAGCGCCAACTTCGGTTATGTGCAGGTCGACCCACAGATCCAGGCGCTGGTGGCGCAAGCGGTGCAGCGCCTGGCGCGCCTGGGTGCGCAGGTCGAGGAAGTGGACCCGGGCTTCAGCGACCCGCTGGAAACCTTCAATACCCTGTGGTTTGCCGGCGCGGCACGCCTGGCAAGCACGCTGAGCGATGAACAGCGGGCGTTGCTGGACCCCGGGCTGCGCTGGATTGCCGAACAGGGGGCACAGATCAGCCTGGCCGAGTACACGCAGGCGCTGGAGGCTCGGGCCGATCTGATTGCCAAGATGAATGCCTTCCACCAGCGCTATGACGTGCTGGTATCGCCGATGCTGCCGTTGGTGGCGTTCGCGGCCGGGCACAACGTGCCGCCTGGGTCGGGGATGGCGCAATGGATGGAGTGGACGCCGTTCAGCTACCCCTTCAACCTGACCCAGCAGCCGGCGGCTTCGGTGCCCTGCGGGTTTACCCGTGAGGGGTTGCCGGTGGGCCTGCAGGTGGTGGCTGGGCGCTTTGCCGATGAGCAGGTATTGCGGGTGTGCAAGGTGTATGAGCAGCATTACCCGAGCCGACACTTGCAGGCACCGCGTTGAAATCCCGGGGCTGCTTTGCAGCCCCGGCACTCTCAGCCCAGACGCCCTTCTGGTGCATACGGCGCCGGGTCGATGATCGGCTCGGCCCCGGTCAGCAAGTCGGTAAACAGTTGGCACGAAGCTGGCGCGAGCACCAGCCCGTTGCGGTAATGCCCGCAGTTCAGCCACAGGCCCTTGTGCCCCGGCACCGGCCCGATGTAGGGGATGCCTTCCGGTGACCCAGGCCGCAGCCCGGCCCAGTGCCCCACCACGGTGGCACCTTCGAGCCCTGGCAGCAATTCCACCGCCGATGCCTTCAGGCTTTCCAGCGCATCTTCGGTCGGGGTCTTGTCGTACCCGGCATGCTCCAGCGTACTGCCCACCAGAATATGGCCATCCCGCCGCGGGATCGCATAGCGCCCTTTGGCCAGCACCATGCTCGGTAAAAAGTCTTCAGTGCATTTGAACAGGATCATCTGGCCCTTCACCGGCTCCACCGGCAGTTCAAGGCCCAAGGTACGCAACAGGTCGCCACTCCAAGCCCCGGCACTGAGCACCACCTCATCCGCCGCCAGCACGCCTTCAGCGGTCTGCACGCCGGTCACGCGCCCGCCCTGCTGAACGAAGCCCGTGATCTGGCAGTTTTCGCGCAAGGTGACGTTGGGCAGCGCCAGCAGCGCCGCCTTCAGCGACTTCACCAGGCGCGGGTTGCGCACGTTGGCTACACCGGCCATATAGATGGCGCGCTTGAATCCCGGGCCCAGCACCGGCACCGCGTCGTAGGCCGCCGAGATATCCACGGCACTGAGCGGCCGCTGCTCACGTTCGGCCCAGGCCAGCGCTTCGGCTTCGTCATCCAGGTCGAGCCAGTACAAGCCCGTGGTGTGCACTTCGGGGTCGATACCGGTGCTGGCGAACAAACGCTCGCCCAGCTGTGGATAAAAGTCCTGCGACCAATGAGCCAGGGCCGTCACGGCCGGGCTGTAGCGCCAGGGGTACAGCGGCGAGACGATGCCACCACCGGCCCACGACGACTCACGCCCGACCTCACCCTGGTCACACACCACCACCTGCCCGACCTTGGCCGCCAGGTTGAACGCCGTCAGCAGGCCGATCACCCCGCCGCCGACCACCACTACTTGCTTGCTCATCTGTCGATCCAACACCTGAAGTAAAACCGCGATGCACCGGGCATCATTCAACCTTCAGCTTCCCCAGCAGTGCTCGCTGCCGCCAACGGCACCCGGATTGCGCTGCACGCCGGCGTGGTCCAGCTGGAAGTCGCCACAGCCATCCTGCGCCATCAGCCCATGGGGCAACCGCCGGGCGCGCAGCGTGAAGGTGTCGCTGTCGCGCTGGGCCTGCAGGCTGTAATAGCGGGTACCGTCGGGCAAGGCCGGGTCGCCCTCGGCATATTGGCCGGTGCGTACGCGGTGGCGCTCCAGGCGCAGGGCGGCATCATGCAGCAGGCCAGCCACTTCGCTGCGTGCGGCTCGCCGAAGCTGGTCGCTGTAACTGGGGTAGGCAATGGCTGCCAGAATGCCGGTCACGGCCAGCACAATCAACAACTCGATCAGGCTCAAGCCTTGCTGCATGTCAGTCTCCTCTCAATCTTTGCCGCCAGGTGATGCGCCGGGTTGTGTCGCCGGCCACGGCGTAAACGGCTTCCAGCACGTGGCGTGACTGGGTTTGCTTGCTGACGGCCGTTATCCGGAACAAGGTGACAAGCAGCTCGTCCGACATATGCGCAGCGCAGGTGCTCGTGCCCAGGTTCTGTACATGGAAGTAACCGCTCGGTGTGCCCTGCCACTGCCCGGCCAGATCGTGCGGTCGAGCTGGCGGCAGGCAAGCGGTACACCGATCAGGAGGTGCCCGCTTGAGCTCGCCCTCACCTGCTTGCAACGCGGCCTCGGCCTCTTCGAACGCCAGCAGACCATCGCGCATGTAGCCAGCCATTCGCGTCTCCACCAAGGCCTCGCGCAGGGCCGAGGCCGCCAACAAGCCGAGCAGCAAGCTCAGCACCAACGCCAACAGCAGCACGACACCGCGTTGACGCTTCATGGCCCCGGCACCGGGTTGCGCAGTGCCACGCTCAGTTCATGGCGCTGTTCGAGTTTGAGCGTGGGCTCGTACAACGTGAGTGCGATATCTACCCGCTCTCCTCGGGGCGTTTGCACACGCTCGAAATGCACCTCTCGCACATTCTCCACCAGCGGCTGGAAGCTGGTTTTTCGTCTAAAGCTCAGGGTATCGCCGTTACGCTGGTAGACGTACTTGCTAACGGGATATGCCAGTGGGTAGGGCTTGCTCGCGATTTGCCCATCCTCCACAGATACCTTTTCAAGGCAGTCTGTCTGCACGAACCAGTCAGGTGCTCCTGCCTGCCCGGGCAGCTCTCCTACAACCAGGCTCAGCGTGGAGGGTGCCACCTCCAGAGGACGAGCGAACGCCTGCTGTGCAGTGGAACTCTTGAAGTCGTCAGGTTGCAGGCGCAAGCAACCGAACATTCCGGCCATGCGAATATCCTGAGCCATACGCAGCAACGCCTGACGTGCCTCATCCTGCATGCGCACCGCAGTACTTTGCAGGCGCCAAGTCTGGTGTACCGAAGCGAAGAGCTGGCTGGCCGCAGCCAGCAGCATCAAGCCGATGGCCAGCGCCATCACCACCTCAAGCAAACCGAACCCGCTCTGACGGCCCTTCATCGCCGCCGCTCATGCTCGCTGTGCGCCGCCAAGGCTTGCAGGCCCTCGCGACGCGCGCTGTCCGCAGCCTGCAATGCCTGCAACTGTATCGCTGCCGTTGCGAACATGCCCACGGCCACAACCACGACGGCCAATAATACTTCCAGGAGCGTCATGCCCCGTTGCCTCGCGTGCATCCCTGCACCTCCTGCGACTTTTCCTGCAATAGCCCTGAACCTGGCCGACTAGACCGCTTGGCCAGCGAACGTGAAGCTATAGCCAAGCACTTCCAGGGAGGAATGCACGGTGAAGCAACGAGGCGTAACACTGATACAAATGTTGTCGGCCTTGGCCGTGGCCATCTTGCTGACACAGCTCGGTATGCCGGCCTACGCCAGGATGAGCGACGACCTACACCGGGCAGCCGCTGCCCGTGATTTGGCACAGGCACTGCGCAGCGCACGCAGCCACGCCATGCTGCAAAGCCAGCCGGTGCTGGTGCAGGCGTTGGACGGTAACTGGGGAAATGGTTGGCGAGTGGTGCTGGAACATAACCAGCAGCTGCTGCGCGAGCATCGCCTTTCGAGGCCGCTCAAGATTACGAGCAATCGCGGGGAGCTGTTCAAGTTCAGTGCACTGGGCGTTCCAATGACGTTGAACAACAGCTGGTTGGGAACAACGCTGGAAGTGTGTGAACGCTCATCTGCCAGTAGCCGATATCAAGTGGTGCTGGCATCGACCGGGAGAGTCAGATTGGATACGAAGGCCCAGAGCAACTCTCGCTGCTAGCGCGCTCGCCGCAGGAGCGGCCTTGTGCCGCGAAAGGGCCGCAAAGCGGCCCCAGCGATATCAGCTTTGGTGCCGAAACCCTGGGGCTGCTTTGCAGCCCTTTCGCGACACAAGGCCGTTCCCACATTGAGAGCTGTGCAGCCCGGTCAGATCAACGAGCGAACCCGCAGCTCTTTGGGCATCGAGAAGGTGATGTTCTCTTCACGCCCGTCCAGCTCTTCAGCGCCGGTAGCGCCCCAGGCCTTGAGCTGTTCGATCACGCCACGTACCAGCACTTCGGGGGCCGAAGCACCGGCAGTGATGCCAATACGCGCCGCCTGTTCGAACCAGCCCTGTTGCAGGTCCTCGGCACCATCGATCAGGTAGGCCGGGGTGCCCATGCGTTCGGCCAGCTCACGCAGGCGGTTGGAGTTGGAGCTGTTCGGGCTGCCGACTACCAGCACCACGTCGCACTCGCCCGCCAGCTGCTTGACGGCGTCCTGGCGGTTCTGGGTGGCGTAGCAGATGTCGTCCTTGCGCGGGCCGCCGATATTCGGGAAGCGCGCACGCAGGGCGTCGATGACGCGGCTGGTGTCGTCCATCGACAGAGTGGTCTGGGTCACGAAGGCCAGGTGGTCAGGGTCGCGCACCTGCAGCTTGGCTACATCATCTTCGTCTTCGACGAGGTAGATGGAACCACCGTTGCTGGCGTCGTACTGACCCATGGTGCCTTCGACTTCCGGGTGCCCTTCGTGGCCGATGAGAATGCACTCACGGCCGTCGCGGCTGTACTTGGCCACCTCGATGTGCACCTTGGTCACCAGCGGGCAGGTGGCATCGAACACTTTCAGGCCACGGCCAGCTGCTTCCTGGCGCACGGCCTGGGAAACACCGTGGGCACTGAAGATGACGATGACATCGTCCGGCACCTGGTCCAGCTCTTCGACGAAGATAGCGCCGCGGTTGCGCAGGTCTTCGACCACGAACTTGTTGTGCACCACTTCGTGACGCACATAGATCGGCGGGCCGAAGACTTCCAGCGCACGGTTGACGATCTCGATCGCCCGGTCGACCCCCGCGCAGAAGCCGCGAGGGTTGGCGAGTTTGATTTGCATGCTCGGCTCCAGGCTTACAGGGCCTTCACCTCGAGGATCTCCACCTCGAAGGTCAGGGTCTTGCCAGCCAGTGGGTGATTGAAGTCGATGGTCACCTGGTCGTCATCGAACGCTTTGACCACACCCGGCAGCTCGGCGTTGGCGGCATCGTTGAAGATGATCAGCAGCCCGTCGGACAGCTCCATGCCCTCGAAGTTGGACCGCGGCATGACTTGCACGTTCTGCGGGTTGGGCTGGCCGAAGGCGTTCTCCGGGGCCACTACCACTGTGCGCTTGTCACCGGCCTTGAAGCCGAACAGCGCGCTTTCGAAGCCCGGCAACAGGTTGCCATCGCCAACCTTGAAGGTGGCCGGGGCTTTGTCGAACGTGCTGTCGACGGTGTCGCCGTTTTCCAGGTGCAGCGCGAAGTGCAGGGTGACTTCGGTGTTCTGGCCGATACGGGTGTCAGTCATGGACCGGATCCTCGGACTTCTTGCTCTTGAACATATCCAGCGCCAGCATCACCGCACCAACGGTGATGGCGCTGTCGGCCACGTTGAAGGCCGGGAAGTAATGGCGGTTTTGCCAGTGCACCAGGATGAAGTCGACCACATGGCCCAGCACGACGCGGTCGTACAGGTTGCCAATGGCGCCACCCAGCACCAGCGCCAGCGCCACGGCCAGCCAGGTTTCGTTGCGCCCCAGGCGCTTGAGCCACACCACCAGTACGGCACTGACCACCACGGCGATCAGGGCGAACAGCCAGCGCTGCCAGCCAGCGCCATCAGCGAGGAAGCTGAAAGCGGCGCCGGTGTTGTAGGCCAGGGTCCAGCTGAAGTAGTCAGGGATGACCACAATCTGCTGGTACATGGTCAGGGCGTTGTTGAAATACAGCTTGGTGGCCTGGTCGACGACCAGCACCAGCAAGCTCAGCCAAAGCCATGCAAGGCGCCCAAAGCGCCCCACTGCCGGGTTAGGCATAGTGACGCACCTCGCCCGAACCGGTCAGGTTATCGACGCAACGGCTGCAGATTTCCGGGTGCTCCGGGTGGCTGCCGACGTCGGCGCGGAAGTGCCAGCAACGGCCGCACTTGGCGTGGCCGGACTTGACCACTTTCAGCTTGAGGCCTTCGACTTCTGTGGCCACGGCGTCTGCCGGCGCCTGCACGAACGGCACCACGCTGGCGGCCGAGGTGATCAGCACGAAGCGCAGCTCGTCGCCCAGCTTGCCCAGGTCGGCGCTCAGCCCTTCGTCGGCGTACAGGGTGACTTCGGCCTGCAGGTTGCCGCCGATGACCTTGGCGGTACGCTGGTTTTCCAGCTCCTTGTTCACCGATGCCTTCACCGCCATTACACGGTCCCAGTAAGCGCGGTCCAGCTCGGTGCCTTCTGGCAGCTCGCTCAGGCCCTGGTACCAGCCGTTGAGCATCACCGACTCGTTGCGCTCGCCCGGCAGGTACTGCCAGATTTCGTCAGCGGTGAACGCCAGGATCGGCGCAATCCAGCGCACCAGCGCTTCGCTGATGTGGTACAGCGCGGTCTGGCAGGAACGGCGGGCGACACTGTTGGCGCCGGTGGTGTACTGGCGGTCCTTGATGATGTCGAGGTAGAAGCCGCCCAGCTCCTGCACGCAGAAGTTGTGCACCTTGGAGTAGACGTTCCAGAAACGGTACTCGCTGTAGTGCTCTTCCAGCTCGCGTTGCAGCAGCAGGGTACGGTCCACGGCCCAGCGGTCCAGTGCCAGCATGTCTTGCGGGGCCAGCAGGTCGCGGGCCGGGTCGAAACCGGACAGGTTGGACAGCAGGAAGCGGGCGGTATTGCGGATACGGCGGTAGGCGTCGGCGCTACGCTGCAGGATCTGCTCGGAAACCGCCATTTCACCGGAATAGTCAGTGGCCGAAACCCACAGGCGCAGGATGTCGGCACCCAGGGTGTTGTTGACCTTCTCCGGCTCGATGGTGTTACCCAGCGACTTGGACATCTTGCGGCCGTTCTCGTCCACGGTGAAGCCGTGGGTCAGCAGTTCGCGGTACGGCGCGTGGTTGTCGATGGCGCAACCGGTGAGCAACGACGAGTGGAACCAGCCACGATGCTGGTCGGAGCCTTCCAGGTACAGGTCGGCGACCGGGCCGGTGGCGTGGCCGATGTCGTGCGAGCCACGCAGCACGTGCCAGTGGGTGGTGCCCGAGTCGAACCACACGTCCAAGGTATCGGTGATCTTGTCGTACTGGCCGGCTTCTTCACCCAGCAGTTCGACGGCATCCAGCTTGAACCAGGCTTCGATACCTTCCTGTTCAACGCGCTTGGCCACCGCTTCCATCAGTTCGACGGTACGTGGGTGCAGCTCGCCGGTCTGCTTGTGCAGGAAGAACGGGATCGGCACACCCCAGTTGCGCTGACGCGAGATGCACCAGTCCGGGCGGTTGGCGATCATCGAGTGCAGGCGCGCCTGGCCCCAGGCCGGCACGAACTTGGTCTCTTCGATGGCCTTGAGCGCGCGCTCACGCAGCGGCTCGCCAGTGCCTGGCTGCTTGTCCATGCCGACGAACCACTGCGCGGTGGCGCGGTAGATCAGTGGGGTCTTGTGGCGCCAGCAGTGCATGTAGCTGTGGCTGATGGTTTCGGTGTGCATCAGCGCACCGGCTTCGCTCAGCTTCTCGACGATGGCCGGGTTGGCCTTCCAGATGAACTGGCCGCCGAAGAACTCCAGCGATTCGACGTACACGCCGTTGCTTTGCACCGGGGTGAGGATGTCGTCATTAACCATGCCGTAGCGCTTGCAGGTGACGAAGTCGTCTTCACCATAAGCAGGCGCGGAGTGAACCACACCGGTACCGGCGCCCAGTTCGACGTAGTCGGCCAGGTAGACAGGCGACAGGCGATCGTAGAACGGGTGGCGGAAGTTGATCAGCTCCAGAGCCGAACCCTGGGCAGTGGCGATGACCGAGCCTTCCAGGTTGTAGCGCTTGAGGCACGACTCGACCAGCTCTTCGGCCAGCACCAGCAGACGCTCGCCGGTATCGACCAGGGCGTACTTGAACTCCGGGTGGATGTTCAGCGCCTGGTTGGCGGGGATGGTCCACGCAGTGGTGGTCCAGATCACGATGGCGGCTGGCTTGGCCAGCGCCTCCAGCCCGAAGGCGGCAGCCAGCTTGGCCTCGTCGGCAATCGGGAAGGCCACGTCGATGGTCTGGGATTTTTTGTCGGCGTATTCGACTTCCGCTTCAGCCAGGGCCGAACCGCAATCGAAGCACCAGTTCACAGGTTTGAGGCCCTTGAACACGAAGCCTTGCTTGACCATCTCGGCCAGGGCGCGGATTTCACCGGCCTCGTTGGCGAAGTTCATGGTCTTGTACGGGTTGTCCCAGTCACCCAGTACACCCAGGCGAATGAACTCGGTCTTCTGCCCTTCGATCTGCTCGGCGGCGTACTCACGGCACAGCTCGCGGGTACGATCGGCAGAGAGGTGCTTGCCGTGGGTAACCTCGACCTTGTGCTCGATCGGCAGGCCATGGCAGTCCCAGCCCGGAACATACGGCGCATCGTAGCCGGCCAGGGTCTTGGAGCGGACGATCATGTCCTTGAGGATCTTGTTCAGCGCATGACCGATGTGAATCTTGCCGTTGGCATAGGGCGGGCCGTCGTGCAGGACGAACTTGGGACGATCCTTGCCAATTTCGCGCAGCTTCTGGTACAGGCCAATGCTGTCCCAGCGCTGCAGGATCTGCGGTTCGCGCTGAGGCAGGCCGGCCTTCATGGGGAAGGCGGTGTCCGGAAGGTTAAGCGTGGCTTTGTAGTCGGTCATTTCAGGCTCTTCGTTAGCGGTTGAGCGTGCCAATGTGCACGTGCGGCGGCGATATCCGCATCGATCGCCGACTTCAGCGCCTCCAGGGAGGCGAATCGCTGCTCTTCACGCAGCTTGTGGTGGAACTCCACCGTCAGACGCCGGCCATACAGGTCGCCGGCATAATCCAGAAGATGAATCTCCAGGTGCGGGCGCCCATCACCGGCAACGGTGGGACGCACGCCAATATTGCCTACACCCGGCCAGGCCTTGCCGTCGATTTCGATGCTGGCCAGGTAGACCCCGGACAGCGGCACGCGGCGGCGCTTGAGCTGGATGTTGGCGGTAGGTGTGCCGAGCTGGCGGGCCAGCTTCTGGCCATGCAGCACACGGCCGGTGATGCTGTACGGGCGGCCCAGCAGGTGCTCGGCCAGCTCGAAGTTACCTTCGGACAGGGCCTTGCGCACTTCGGTGCTGCTGACCCGCAGGCCGTCCTGGATTACCGTGTTGGCGGCCTCGACGGTGAAGCCGTACTGCTTGCCGGCCTCGATCAGGAAGGCGAAGTCGCCGGCGCGGTCGCAGCCAAAGCGGAAGTCATCACCCACTTCGAGGTGGCGCACGCCCAGGCCGTCGACCAGGATGGCCTTGACGAAGGCATCGGCGCTGAGCTTGCTCAGGCGCTGGTTGAACGCCAGGCACAGCACCCGGTCGATGCCTTCGGCGGCCAGCAGTTCGACCTTGTCGCGCAGGCGGGCCAGGCGCGCCGGCGCAGTATCAGGGGCGAAGTACTCGCGCGGTTGTGGTTCGAAGATCACCACGCAGGTCGGCAGGCCCAAGGCCTGGCCGCGCTCGCGCAGGCGCGCCAGGATTGCCTGGTGGCCGCGGTGAACCCCGTCGAAGTTGCCAATGGTGGCGACACAGCCCCGGTGCTCGGGGCGCAGGTTGTGAAGACCTCGAACCAGCTGCATAACGCGCTTCTTGCTCATAAAGTGGCCGATTATAACCACACCCGGGCGCCGGTGACAGGCAGCAACGCCCAAGGGCGGCGTGGAATGCGAAAAACCGACGCCTGACCCGCCTGAAGCCTCAATGCAGGGCCTTGCGAGCGAAATGCCTGGGCCGGAAGCCGCACAGGTACAGGCAGCCGAAATACGTCACGACACCTGCCACAATCAACGCCCCAAGCCGCAGGAAGCGCTCAAGCATGATGCCCTGCTCCCAGGCCGGCATATAGTGCATGCCCGCCAACAGTACCGCCGACATCAGCACCACTGCCAAGACAAGCTTGAGCAGGAACATTGCCCAGCCTGGCTGTGGCTCGAACAACTGCTGGCTGCGCAGCTTCCAGAACAGCAAGCCGGCATTCAGGCAGGCACCCAGGCTGATTGCCAATGCCAGACCGGCATGTGCAAGCGGGCCGACCAGGGCGAGGTTGAACAACTGGGTACAGACCAGGGTGAAAATCGCAATCTTTACCGGCGTGCGGATATTCTGCTGCGCATAGAAGCCGGGTGCCAGCACCTTGACCAGAATGATCGCCAGCAAACCTACCGAATAGGCCATCAGCGCCCGCTGTGTCATGGCCGCATCAAACGCACTGAACTTGCCATATTGAAAGAGCGCAACGGTCAGCGGCTCGGCAAGGATGGCCAAGGCCAAGGTGCACGGCAGCACCAGCAGGAAGCACAGGCGCAGGCCCCAGTCGAGGATCCGCGAGTATTCCTCGCGGTCCTTGTTGGCGTAGGTCTTGGCCAGGGTCGGCAGCAGGATGGTGCCCAGGGCCACGCCCAGCACGCCTGAAGGCAGCTCCATGAGGCGGTCGGCGTAATACATCCACGACACCGAGCCGGCCACCAGGAACGAGGCGAAGATGGTGTTGATGATCAGCGAGATCTGGCTCACCGATACGCCGAGAATCGCCGGCAGCATCTGCTTCAGTACACGCCACACCCCCGCGTCCTTCAGGTTAAGACGCGGCAGCACGAGCATGCCGATCTTCTTCAATGCCGGCAGCTGGTACAGCAACTGCGCCAGGCCACCCGCCAGCACGCCCCAGGCCAGGGCCATGATGGGCGGGTTGAAGTACGGCGTCAGCAGCACGGCGAAGGCGATCATCGCCACGTTCAACAGGGTTGGGGTGAAGGCCGGTACCGAAAAACGGTTCCAGGTATTGAGGATCGCACCGGCCAGGGAAGACAGCGAGATCAGCAATATATAAGGAAAGGTCACCCGCAACAGGGAGGTGGTCAGCTCGTATTTTTCTGCGTTGTCGACGAAGCCCGGGGCTGTTGCCCACACCACCCACGGCGCCGCGAGGATGCCGATGGCAGTCACCAGGGCAAGGACCAGGGTCAGCAGGCCGCTGACATAGGCAATGAAGGTACGCGTCGCCTCCTCGCCCTGCTGGGTCTTGTATTCGGCCAGGATCGGAACAAAGGCCTGGGAAAACGCACCCTCGGCGAAAATGCGCCGCAGCAGGTTGGGCAGTTTGAACGCGATGAAAAAGGCATCGGTGGCGACGCCGGCACCAAAGATGCGCGCCAGGATGGTGTCACGCACGAAGCCCAGCACCCGGGAAATCATGGTGATCGAGCTTACTGCAGCCAGGGATTTGAGCAGGTTCATCGAAAAGATTCACGCCAATGGCAGAGGACGCTGCCAGACAGCGTCCGAATGTGCGATACTCCCGCGCCTTCGCAGGGGAGCCAAAAATTCCCGAGTGTACAGGTCGCGCAGCAGAAAGGAATCTTTCCCTCTTGTTGGCGCACCGCTCGGCGGAACCTTGCAGGTGGCCTTGACAATCGATCTACTGATCGGCATGATTCGCGGCCTATTTTGTTTGCTATTTACCTAAAGTCTTTCGAGGAGCTCGACGGTGGCCAACACACCTTCCGCCAAGAAACGTGCAAAACAGGCTGAGAAGCGTCGCAGCCACAACGCCAGCCTGCGTTCCATGGTCCGCACCTACATCAAGAATGTAGTTAAAGCCATTGACGCAAAAGACGCCGACAAAGCGCAAGCCGCTTACGTTCTGGCTGTACCTGTAATCGACCGTATGGCCGACAAAGGTATCATCCACAAGAACAAAGCTGCTCGTCACAAAGGCCGTCTGAATGGCCACATCAAGGCGCTGAAAGAAGCTGCAGCTGCCTAAGCGACGCGCTATTCGAAAAACCGACCCTAGGGTCGGTTTTTTGTTGCCTGCGATTTAGACACCAGCACCAACACGCTTTGTGTAGGAGCGGCCTTGTGTCGCGATCGGGCTGCACAGCAGCCCCAGCAATATCGGCATCGACGCTAATACCGAGGGGCCGCTGCGCAGCCCGATCGCGACACAAGGCCGCTCCTACACAAAGCAGGGCGGCGTTGGCCTTTGAGTTACTTGGCTATCTGAATCTTCGGCGCCCACTGCAGCCATTCATCCTCGGCCTTCTCGAACAAGGCAAAGGTCTGCTGCGGCCGTGCCGGGTTGCCCATCTGCTCGCCATCCGGCGTTGCAAAGGCGATACCGCCATCAATCAGGGTCTCCACCGACTCGGTACGCACGGTAGCCCCCTTGAACAGCCCCCAGTCGAAACCGAAGCCACTGCTGTTCCAGAAGCGGCTGCCACTGCGCACCAGGGCCGCATAGCGCGGCTCGATGAGGATATGGATCAGCACGCGGTCAGCGCTCTGCCCCAACTCGAAGCCAGTCACCTTGCCGACCGCAACCTCACGATAAGTGACTGGCACACCTGGCTTGATCGATCCACGGCGCGGGGCGCTGAGGGTCAATGGCAAGCCGACTTCCGGCCCCGCCACTTGCGGGGCATCGGCCAGGGCAATGAAATCGCGCTGTGGGCCACGGTCCTTGGCTGCCGGCTGCACCTCCAGGTACTGCCCGCCAATCAGCGTGTCGAGGTTCTCGGTGCGTACCAGGCCCAAGGCTGGCTTGACTACCCAGAACTGCGTACCGGCACGGGCGATACGGTTTGCCGCCTCGGTGATACGTGCCCGCAGCAGCACTGCCTGCAAGTCATCGGTCAGGTCGACGCTCTCGATACTGCCCACATCCAGGCCACGGAAGCGGATTGGCGTACCCGGCTTCAGGCCATCTGCACGGTCTACACGGACGGTGATCAAGGTACCCGCGCGGTTTACCGCTTCCTGGCTGTCATGCAGACGGAAGCGTGGAATGTGGCGTTTCAGCGCCACATCGGGCCGTGGCGTGTCGAACGCAATACCGCCGGCCATCAACGTTTGCAGCGACTCACTCTTGATCTTGATGCCCGACAGGCCGCCGGTCAGGGTAATGCCACTGACGTTCCAGAAGCGCGACGAGCCGTTGACCAGCTTTTCGTATTCCTTCTCGATATGCACACCAATCAGGATACGGTTGCTGTTACGAGCAAACTGGTAGCTCTGCACGCTACCCACCTTGACCTGGCGATACATCACCGGGCTGCCGATTTCCAGAGAACCCAGGGTATCGGCGAACAACACCATGTGCAGGCCTGGCGCCTTGAGGTCAAGCGGCGGCGCCTTGGCGCGGGCCTCGAACTCACGCTCGGGCCGTTCACCCTTCTCACCCGGGCGAATGGCAATGTAGTTACCTTTGACCAGCGCCTCCAGGCCGGTGATACCTGCCAGGGAAATCGACGGCTTGACCACCCAGAACTGCGTGCCCTCGACCAGGTAGTCTTCAGTCAGCGGGTCCAGCGTCAGCTCGGCCGATGCGCTGGACAGGTTGTCTTCCATCTTCAGGGCTTTCAGCGAGCCCACCTGAATACCCTTGTACATGACCGGCGTGCGGCCTGCCTGCAGGCCCTCGTAATCGCTCAGCTTCACCTTGACCCGGATACCCGCCTGGGCTGCGTCGAAGTCTTCATAAAGGCGGAACGGCAGGCTCGGGTCGGTAGGCGGGCTGTCCTTGCGGTATTCCGGCGTGGCAAAGGCGATACCACCGGCCACAATGCTCGACAGCGACTCGCTGCGCACCTTCACACCTGACAGCGAAGCATCGATGCTGACGCCGCTGGCGTTCCAGAAACGCGTGTGCTTGCGCACCAGGCTGGCGTAGGCGGGCTCGATGAACACCTTGATCTCGACGGTGCTCTGGTCCTCGGACAGGCGATAGCTTTTAACCCGACCCACCTGGATCTGCTTGTAGAAGATCGGGCTGTCACGGTTGAGCGAACCCAGCCTGTCGGCTTTGAGGGTGAGATGCAGGCCAGGCTCCGAATCCGAGAGCGGCGGCGCAACCTTCAGGGCGGTAAAGCGCTTGGTACGCTCGCCCTCCCCCGGGCTGACGGCGATGTAGTTACCCGACACCAGTGTTTCAAGGCCGGTAATACCCGCCAGGCTGACACTCGGCTTCACCAGCCAGAAACGCGTGCCTTTGGTCAGGTGTGGTTCGGCGTCCTTGTTCATCTCGATGGTGGCGATCACCCCCTGGTTGTTGCCCTCGGCGTCGAGTACCAGGCTCTTCACTTTGCCTACCGGCATGCCCTTGTAGATGACTTCGGTCTTGTTGGCGACGATACCTTCACCCGACTCGAAGCGAACTTCAATTTCCACGCCGGCCTTGCTGTAGGCCTGCCACGCGAGCCAGCCACCGATCATCAGGGCGATCAAAGGCAGGATCCAGATGGCCGACCAGTTCGAGGCTGGGCGGGTTTTAGCCGTTGGCAGGTCACTCATGGTCGTCATCCGACTCCGTGTTATCCCAAATCAGTCGGGGATCGAAAGTTAAAGCGGCAAGCATTGTCAGGATCACCACAGTTGCGAAGGCGACAGCGCCCAGGTTGGCTTCGACACTGGCGATTCGGCCGAAATTCACCACTGCCACCAGGATGGCGATGACGAAGATATCGAGCATGGACCAGCGCCCAATGAATTCAATGAAGCGGTACATCAATATCCGTTGCCGCGCTGAAAGCGGCTGGTGACGCTGAACGGAGTACAACAGCAAGCCGATGCCCACCAGCTTGAAGGTGGGCACCAGGATACTGGCAATGAACACCACGGCGGCAATAGGTACCATGCCGTGCTTGAGCAGTGTGATGACGCCGGACATGATCGTGTCGGGGCTGCCCTGGCCGAGTGTACTCACGGTCATGATCGGCAGCAGGTTGGCCGGGATGTACAGGATCGACGCGGCAACCAGCAGCGCCCAGGTACGCACGATACTGTTAGGGCGACGAGCATGCACAGTGGCGCCACAGCGTGTACAAGTCTGCGAAGTGCCATCTGGCACTTGCTTGTTCAGTTCATGACATTCATTGCAGACAACAATGCCTGCATCAATCGCCCGCATGCAGGTCCTCCCCCGATAGCGCACTCCAGATCTGGTGTGGTGACATCACCACTTCCAGCCATACCTGGACCAGTAACAGGCTGATGAAGCAGAACAGCCCCAGGCCCACGGTGAGTTCTGCCAGGTCCACCAGCTTGACGATGGCCACCAGCACACCCATGAAGTAAACCTCGAGCATGCCCCAGTCACGCAAGTGGTGATAGATGCGGTAGAACAGCAGGCCGAAGTTGCGCCCCACGTTCAAGCGGATACTCAGCAATACCACCAGCTGGCAAAGCAGTTTTGCCAGGGGGATGGCCATGCTGCACAGGAACACGACCATCGCCACCCCACGCATCTGCGAGTTGTACAGGCCCAGTACGCCACTCCAGACAGTATCGTCCGAGGTCTGGCCAAGCAGGTGCAGCTGCATGATCGGCAGAAAATTGGCAGGTATGAACAACAAGAGTGCGGTCAGTACCAGGGCCAGGCTGCGGTTGACTACATTGTGCCGGTGGGCATAGAGCTCGTAGCCACAGCGTGGGCATTGGGCTTTTTCATCGTGCTGGAGCACAGGCTTGCGCAGCAGCAGGTCGCATTCGTGGCAGGCGACAAGCTCGTCCAACGGTAATTGGGCCAGGGCTTCGTGTTCGTCAGAATTGGGCATATGGCGCTTCTGGATAGGTGCGTGGGCCTATTCTAGTGTTCTGGCTCGAATTGTGGGAGGCGACTTACCACAGATCCCTGTAGGAGCAGCCTTGTGCTGCGAAGGGCCATTGCAGCCGAAGATGATCTTTAGCCTTACCGGCCTCTTCGCAGCACAAGGCTGCTCCTACAGGGCTTCGGGCAGGGCTGGCAGTTTTTTGCCCACAAAGACAAAACCCCTAA
>NZ_JBEGGO010000016.1:0-160874 GCF_052112345.1 Pseudomonas sp. SAS7
GAATTGCCATGGGGGATATCCGCACCGGTGAACCATTTGATACGGCCAAGCTTTTCAGCTCTGAGTACCTTGGAAAAGCTTGACCGCCAACAGAGTATCTACAGGATTACGCGATCTCCTGTAGTCGCGGCCGTGCCGCGGCGCCGGACCGGTCGGAAAGGGCTGCAAAGCAGCCCCAGGGTGGTGAATCAGTTACGGTCCAGCCACACTGTCTGGGCATTGGTGAACTCGCGCACCCCAAAGTGCGACAGCTCACGCCCGAACCCGCTCTTCTTCACGCCGCCAAACGCCACGCGGGGGTCGGAAGCGCAGTAGCCGTTGATGAACACGCCACCGGTATCCAGTGCCGCAGTCATGCGCTCGGCCAGTGCATAGTCGGCGGTGTATATGGTCGCGGCCAGGCCGAACTCGCTGTCGTTGGCCAGTTCCACCGCATGCTCGGCATCACGTGCAGTGATGATCGCGGCCACCGGCCCGAACAGCTCCTGCTTGAATGCAGTCATTTGCGGGGTGACGTTGGCGAACACGGTCGGCGCGTAGAAGTTGGCCACGCCTTCGACCTTGTTGCCGCCCAGCAGCAGGGTGGCGCCTTCGGCGAGGGTTGCCTGAACCTGGCCGTCCAGCTCGTCGCGCAGGTCGTAACGGGCCATCGGGCCGATGTAGGTGCCGTCTTCCAGTGGGTTGCCGACTTTCAGTTCGCGGGTTGCTTCAACGAACTTGCGCGTGAACTCCTCGACAATGCTGTCTTCCACGATCAGGCGTTTGGCCGCTGCGCAGACCTGGCCAGTGTTCTGGTAACGGCCAATGACCGCGGCCTTGACGGCGGCATCCAGGTCTGCGTCGGCCAGCACGATGAACGGGTCGGAGCCACCGAGCTCCAGCACACACTTCTTCAGCGCGGCACCGGCCTGGGCACCAATCGCCATGCCGGCACGCACGCTGCCGGTCAGGGTCACGGCGGCGATACGCGGGTCGTTGATGGCGCGGGTTACGCCATCCGGGGTGACGTTCAGCACTTCGAACACGCCATCCGGCAGGCCGGCATCCTTGAACAGCTCGCCCAGCAGGTAGGCGCTGCCCATCACGTTCGGCGCGTGCTTGAGCACGTAGGTATTGCCTGCCAGGATCGCTGGCACGGCGCCGCGCAGTACCTGCCAGACCGGGAAGTTCCACGGCATCACGGCCAGGATCGGGCCGAGCGGGCGGTATTCGATACGGGCTTTTTCAACCTGGGTCGGCTCAGCGGCAAGCATGGCCGGGCCGTGTTCGGCATACCAGCGGCACAGACCGACGCACTTGCTGACCTCACCACGGGCCTGGGCAATGGGCTTGCCGATTTCGCGGCTGATCATCTGGGCAAAGGCTTCGGCCTTGGCTTCGAGGGTGCTGGCCAGCGCCAACAGGTACTCGCTGCGCTGACCCAGCGACACTTGGCGCCACTGGCCGTAGCCAACCTTGGCACGTTGCAGCGCCGCTTCCAGTGCGGCGTCGGTGTCGAACGGGTAGGCGCCGATCTGCTCACCGCTGTACGGGTCGAGGGAGATGGCGTGGGTCAGGCTGCTGATCGCGCTCATGGCGGGACACTCTCGTTGTTGTTAATCAGTGACGCCAGACTAGTGGGCTATGGCTTTAATGAAAACTGAATAATAATGAGCGAAACATTCACGTTTGGAGAAAGGCTGTGGACCTGGTGCAACTGGAGATTTTTAAGGCCGTGGCAGAGCAGGGCAGCATCAGTGCCGCCGCGCAGCACATCCATCGGGTGCCATCCAACCTGACCACGCGCATCAAGCAGCTGGAAGAAGACTTGGGTGTGGAGCTGTTCATCCGCGAGAAGAGTCGCCTGCGCCTGTCGCCTGCGGGCTGGAATTTTCTCGAATACACCCGGCGGATTCTTGATCTGGTGCACGAGGCGCGACTGACCGTTGCCGGCGAAGACCCGCAGGGCACCTTTGCCCTCGGTTCGCTGGAAAGCACGGCAGCGGTGCGCATCCCGGCTTTGCTGGCGGCGTACAACCAGCGCTACCCCAAGGTAGACCTGGACCTGTCCACCGGGCCATCCGGGACCATGCTCGAAGGCGTGTTGTCTGGCCGGCTGGTTGCCGCGTTCGTCGACGGCCCGGTGCTGCACCCGACACTGGAAGGCATGCCGGTGTTCGAAGAGGAAATGATGGTCATTGCGCCGCTCAACCATGCGCCAGTTACCCGCGCCCAGGATGTGAACGGTGAAAGCATCTACGCCTTCCGTGCCAACTGTTCGTATCGCCATCACTTCGAAAACTGGTTCGTCAAGGACCAGGCAGTGCCGGGCAAGATTCACGAGATGGAGTCGTACCATGGCATGTTGGCCTGCGTCAGCGCTGGCGCAGGCCTGGCCATGATGCCGCGCAGCATGCTCGACAATATGCCCGGGTGCAGCACGGTCAGTGCCTGGCCTATGTCGGAAGATTTTCGCTACCTGAAAACCTGGCTGGTCTGGCGGCGGGGCGCGGTATCACGCAGTTTGAGTATGTTCGTGAAATTGCTTGAGGAAGGTCGTACAACCTCTTGATCAGTCTTTAAATTTACATTCGATTGATGGGTTAGTGCCGAATGTCACGATGACGACCATGCATCAGCCAGAACACCAATACCCCGGGAGGATCAGATAATAGGTAAGCCATCCTCTAAAGGAGGGTCGTACCATGCGTAACCATCACTATGCCCTCGGCGCGGCGTTGCTGATCACCCTGGCCATGCCATGGACCCTGGCTGCTGCCGCCGACCTCAATGCCCCCATCGACATGCAGGCCGTGCAGTTGCAACCGCAGGAGCAGAACGGCGTGCGCTATTTGCAAGGCGGCATTGGCCAGGATGAGGCCAATGCGCTGCGCAAAACCACCGGCTATGACTTGCATGTGGAGCTTTCCACTGGCGCGGAAGGCAAGTTCCAGAGTGGTGCCACAGTCGACATTCAGAATGCACAAGGCCAGCCCGTACTCAGCGTCACGGATGCCGGGCCGCTGCTGTATGTGCAGTTGCCTCCCGGCAAGTACAAAGTCACTGGCAATGCCCAAGGTGAGACGGTGCAGCAACTGGTGACCGTGAACGGCAAGGCCCCTGCGACCGTGAACCTGAACTGGCGTTGACGGAAAACGGGCGGGAGTACATATGTGCTCCTGCCTGAACGGAGCGCATCGCCATGAGTCTGGAACTTCAGCTGGAGATGTTGGACGAGCGGGGCTATGTGTTGCTCTCAGGGGTGCTCGAACCCCTGCGAATCGCCTTGTTGCGCTGCGCCATCGATGACCTGCAGCCGATTCACTGGGACTACCAGGGGCAGTTGGAACACTACAAATGCGTGTTCAACCGCAACCCGTTGTGGCTGCCCTTTCTCGACCTGCCACCCCTGATAACACTGGCAGAAGCGGTGCTGGGTGCTGATTGCCACGTGATCGGACAAACCGCGTGGCGCAGCCACCCGGGTTACCCGGGCATGGCACTGCACCTGGATCATCTGCCCATGCAGTTGCCCGATTGGCTAAGCACCAAGGGCGATTTCACTCAGCCCGCGCAGATACTGACTGCTCAGCTGTACCTCAGCGACATCGACCACAGCATCGGACCGACCTACGTCGTGCCCGGGAGCCATCGAGCGGCGCGGCCACCACAGGCTGACGAGACCCACTGGCAGGGCCAGCAAGCGCAGGCAGTGTTGTGCAAGGCGGGCGACGCGCTGGTATTTCGCAGCGATGTATGGCACAGCGGCGGAGCCAATTGCAGCCAGGCCCGCGAGCGCGACATGCTGCAAGTGCACTATGGCCGGCGCATGGTCGCGCAGAAGTTCTCACCCTACCTGAACTGGCGCTTCAACCCGCAGGTGCTGGAGCAGGCTACACCCCGGCAGAGGCGCCTGCTGGGCGACCATGAGGAGGCGGAATACGACTGAAACGCTGCGCTCAGCAAGGCACATCTTGACCAACTGATTACGCCAATAGTGGCAATTCACTTTCAACTTTCTGATTATCTGGACAATAATCAGAAACTGTTACTTCGTGTGACCGGCCTGGATGCGCTGGTCACCCAATAAAGATCGAGGGGCAAAAGCCCCCGCTTGCCGTGTAGACCATCAGGAGAGTCGTTGATGAAAACCCGTCTCGCAGCTTCGCTGGCCGCTGCAGTGCTGGCCTTTGCAGGGGCCAATCTGGCCCAGGCCGCGCAGGTTTCCGGTGCCGTTGGCGCCACCAGTCAAGGTGACATGACCTACCGTATCGGCCTGTCGTTCGACTGGGACAAGAAATGGCTGGAAAGCAGTACCGGCTATGTGACTGGCTACTGGGATGCAGCCTACACCTACTGGGAAGGCGGTGACGCCAGTGGGGCGCACTCGCTGTCCTTCAGCCCGGTGTTCAGCTATGAATTCAGTGGCTTCACCTACACGCCGTACATCGAGGCCGGTATTGGCCTGGCGGCGTTTTCCAAGACCGACGTGGGTGACCAGCGCATGGGGTCGTCGGTCAACTTCGAAGACCGTATCGGTTTCGGCCTGAAGCTGCCTGGGGAGCAGAAAGTCGGAATTCGCGCGATGCATTATTCCAATGCGGGGATCAAGCAGCCTAACGACGGGATCGAGTCCTACTCGCTGTTCTACAGCAAAGGTTTCTGAAGCAGGGGGCCGCTGAGCGGCCCCAGCCTTTCAGAACGTATAGGAAACCCCGGCCTGCACCGTCCGAGGTGCTCCGGGGTAGGCGTAGGTGTTGAACGCACCTTCGTCATATTCCTTGTTGAACAGGTTTTTCACGTCCAGGTTCAGGCGTACGTGCTCATCGAGCTGGTAGAAGCCCAGCAGGTCAACCACGGTGTACTGGTCCATGTTGTAGGTGACCGCCTCGGTCTGACCATTACGGTCATCCACGTATTTCACGCCAATACCCAGGCCGAGGCCTTTGGCGAAGCCATCCTGGAATTCATATGTGTTTAGCAGGCTGAAGCTGTTACGTGGAATGTTTGCCAGGCGGGTGCCGGTGGGCAAGCGGTTGTCCTTGGTAACTTCGGCATCGACATAAGCGTAGCCGCCGATCACCCGCCACTCTGGGGTGATGTTGCCAGCAATGTTGATATCCAGGCCGCGGCTGCGCACCTGGCCAGCGGCGACACTGTAGTTGGGGTCCACCGGGTCGCGCGTCAGTACGTTTTCCTTGACGATGTGGTAGATCGCCGCGTCGACGCTCAATTGGCGATCAAGCGCTTCCCATTTCACGCCCAGTTCGTAGGATTTGCCTTTCTCGGGGTCGAAACCACGCCCTGTCGCACCTGCAGGTGCACCGCTGTTGGGCTTGAACGAACGCGCGGTGTTGGCATAGACCGCGACAGTGTTGGTCAGGTCGTAAAGCAGGCCGAAACGCGGAGTGACGCCGTTCTCGCCCTTGTTGAAATCACCCGCTGCGCTGAGTTTGTTGACGTAATCGTGCTCGAAGCGCTCGAAACGAACGCTAGCCAGCGCCTTCAGTCGCTCGGTCAAGGCTACCTGGTCCTGGATGAAGAACGCCCAGGTCTGCAGGTTTTCCTTGTCCCAGGTCGTAGTACGGGTCAGGGCTGGCCGGGGCTGGCCAAGGACCGGGTTGTAGATGTCGATGGGGTAGGTGCCAGCAGCCGCAGAGGACCGTTGGATGATCGAGTTGTAGTCGTAGTTCTCGTATTCGACGCCGGTCAGCAAGGTATGGCTGAGCGTGCCGGTATCGAAGTGTCCGGTCAGGTTCAGTTGCCAGTCACGATCGGTCCATTCCAGCTTGCGGTAGTTGAAGTTGCGCTGCAGCGTGCGGCCATCTGCCGGTGCGCCGTTGGCTTCGACAGCATTGCCTTTGAGCGAACCATCAAGGAACTGGAACCCACCAGCCAGCGTCCAGTTGTCGTTGAGCAGGTGCTCGAAACGTAGCTGGGCCATGTTGTTGTCGTTGTGCA
Organism: Pseudomonas sp. SAS7; assembly: GCF_052112345.1. Taxonomy (NCBI): domain Bacteria; kingdom Pseudomonadati; phylum Pseudomonadota; class Gammaproteobacteria; order Pseudomonadales; family Pseudomonadaceae; genus Pseudomonas; species Pseudomonas sp. SAS7. Next base: position 5,941 of record NZ_JBEGGO010000016.1, read on the forward strand.
GCAGGTTGTCGCTGCCTTTTTCCCAGATGTAGGTGTCACGCGAGGCGCTGCCGGTTTGCGTGGCAAAGCGGGTCAAGCCGCGGTCCAGCGGGTGGTTGTTACGCATGAAGTCGCCTTCGAAGATGATCTTCGTGGCGTCATTGACCTGCCAGCTGATGACCGGTGCAACATCATAGCGCTCGCTTTCCACGTCATCGCGGAAGCTGTCACCACCTTCGCCAAGCACGTTCAGGCGGTAAGCCAGCGAACCGTCCTGGTTCAGCGGCCCGGTGGCGTCCAGGGTAGCGCGGTGCATACCCTGGTCATCGAACTGGCTGCCCAGTGTAACCTTGGATTCTGGCAGTGGCTGCTTGCTGACCACGTTGAAGGTGCCACCTGGGTCGCCACGGCCATACAGGCTGGTGGCCGGGCCACGGATCACTTCCAGGCGCTCGACGGTATTGGCATCCGGGGCGTTGGGATAACCACGATTGATCGGGAAACCATTGCGATAGAACTCGCCGGTGGTGAAGCCGCGCACGGTGAAGGTGGTCAGGCCCTGGCCGCCAAAGTTGTTGGCACGGCCGACACCACCGGCGTAGTCCAGGCCATCCTGCAGGCGCGTGGCGCCGGTGTCTTGCAGCACATCCTTGGGCACCACACTGACCGATTGCGGCGTTTCGTGCAGCGCCGTGTCAGTGCGGGTGGCACTGGCCGAGCGATTGGCCTTGTAGCCAACGACCGGGCCATCGGCGCGCTCACTGTCGGCAGTACTGGTGATGCTCAGTGCCTGGAGTTCTATCTGGGCCGGGTCGCTGAGCGGTTCAGGCTCGGCAAAGGCCAGCGGGGAGACAGCATGAAGCACACAAAGCGAAACGAACGTGCGACGCATCGACGGTACGATCCTGGAGTAGGGCGCTAAAGGATGGGGTAGGGAAGCGCCGTGAAACTACTACGAATCATTATCAAATGCATTATCTTTAAATGGCACTGGTGTACCAGATGCCAAGCAGCCAAACCCATGCTGGCCTCTGCGAGGATCAACCCGCTGCTACAGGGTTCACCAGACCCGCGAAGAGGCCGGTTCAGGTATACCAGACTCAGCGAACGACCTTGATCGCCAGCACATTGCACAGCGGGTGCTCCAGTACATGCGCCGTGGTCCCGCCCAGATATGTCTGCATGGCGTCATGCCGATGGCTGCCCATCACGATCACATCTGCCCGGCTGTGGCCGACAAACTGGGCAATGGCCCTGATAGCAGGGCCTTCCAGGAAGTGCCGACGCTCCAGCGGGATCTGCTGATGGTCACCCAGTCGGTTGAACGCCGCCCGCTGCGCAGTGCGCACGCTGCCGTCGAAGCCGGGCATGGTCACCGTACCGGCGCCGAAGTCGGCAATATGGGTCTTGGCCGCGTCGCACACATGCAGCAAGTGCAACTCGGCGTTGCATTGCAGGGCCAGGGCACGGGCGCAGTGGATCACCTGCTCGTCCAGGTGCTCGCCAGCACCGTGGCTGTTAAGGTCCACTGCCGCGGCAATCTGCCGGGGCAAGGGCAGGCGGATGTCGCTGACCAGATGCACGGCAACCGGGCTGTCCTTGAGCAACTGCCAATCCAGTGGCGTGACCAGCAGGCGTTTGAGCACGGGTTCGTGCTGCACGTCCTTGACCAGCAAATCGCAGCCTTGCCGTTCGACCCGCTCCAGCGCGCTGCCCAGCGGGTCGCGAGTCAACAACAGTTCGGTAGACACGTCCAGGCCAGCATTGCCCAACTGTTCAGCCTCATCTGCCAGCCACTGACGGTTGTCACTGAGCAGCCGCTCACGCTCGCGGCCATCGCTCATCAAACCAAAGGTGTCGACATCGTCGACGAAAACGTTGATATCCAGCAGTGCACCGCTGGACTCCGCCAGCGCTGCCGCGCGTTGCAGCGCGGGCGTATGGCGCATCTGCGGGCCGAGCATGACAAACAAGCGCTTGAACTGGCTCATCTCACACCTCCACGTGTGGCAGCCCCCCGGTTACCTGGTTCTGTTCAGTCTAGACCTGTGTGCGCCCGGTAAAACCGATCAGGCTTTTTCCACCTGCGGCTGCTCGAGTGCGGCTAGCGCCATGTGTCGGGTATGATGCGTGCCCCATCATTGTCACGAGGCCTGTCCCATGTCCCTGAGCGCTGAACAGATCGGCGAATTTTGCGCTTTCGCCGAGCAGTTGGCCGATGCTGCCGCAGTGGCGATCAAGCCATACTTTCGCGCCAGCCTGGATGTCGAGGACAAGGGCGGGCGCCTGTTCGACCCAGTGACCGTGGCTGACAAGGCGGCCGAGGACGCCATGCGCGCGCTGATCCAGGCCCGCTACCCAGACCACGGTATTCTTGGTGAAGAGGCGGGCGTGGCCGTCGGCAGCAGCCCGTTGACCTGGGTGCTCGACCCGATCGACGGTACCCGTGCCTTCATCACCGGCCTGCCGTTGTGGGGCACGTTGATTGCCCTGAACGACGGCACCCGCCCAGTGGTCGGGGTGATGAACCAGCCATTCACCGGCGAGCGTTTTGTCGGTACCCCCGAAGGCGCCTGGCGCAGTGGCACGCCTTTGCAGACCCGTACCTGTGCCAACCTGGCGTCGGCCACGCTGATGTGCACCACGCCGGACATGTTCGACACCGCCGAGCGCAAGGCCGCCTTCGAGGCCGTTGCCGGCAAGGCACGGCTGATGCGTTATGGTGGCGACTGCTACGCCTACTGCATGCTGGCCTCGGGCTTTGTCGACGTGATCGTCGAGGCCAGCCTGCAGCCCTATGACGTGCAGGCGCTGATGCCGATCATCGAAGGGGCGGGCGGGGTGATCACCGCCTGGGATGGCAGCAGTGCGCATAATGGCGGGTGCGTGGTGGCCTGCGGTGACCCGGCGCTGCATGCCCAGGTGGTGGAGATGTTGCGCCACGCCATGTGAGCCACCTATCCCCGATCACTGCACTTTTTACGATTTCCGGGCTCTATCCTTGGCCAGGCTGCTCTGATCCCCAATGCAGCCGCCGAAGATCGACCCGGTGCCGATGGTTGCAAGTTACCCGAATTTCTTCCCGCGTCTGCTGCTGGCAGGCGCCCTCACATGCCTGTGCGCCTGCACCCAGGAGCAAGGCCGCGATATTGTCAGCCAGTTCGGCAACGGCAAACCCAGCGAGCTGTTCCAGACCAGCGTCGACCGCTTGGCCACGCTGTCGATGCGCGACAACTTGCAAAGCCTGTACCTGCTGATGAACAAGCTGTACCTGCGCAACCCCAACCAGTGGAAGATGTCGGGCTACGTGGATGCCGCCACGGCCGAGCGGCAGATCCGCATGGCCATCGAGCAACGCCAGCCACTCCCACAGCTTGGCAACCGCCGCGACCTCGCTGCCTTGAGCTACGCCCTGAGCCCGGAGTTTCGCGGCGACCGCGTCGGCGCGTTCATCTACGCCATCGGCAGCATGCTGGTCACTGCACATGGCGGGCGTACCGAGTTCTACATGACCGATACCATCGACCCGCTGTTCGTCAACAACGCAGCGCGCAATATCGAGAAGGCGACGTGGATGCTCAGCCAGCGGCAGGATGCCAATGGGGTGTTGCTGCTGTTCTCCAATGAGATCTCGGAGGAGGGCAGCAACCTCAGCTTTGCCGTAGAGTTCGGCAAGATCGTGGCGCGGCTGGACTTGCTGGCCGAGTTGCTGGATGAGCGTTACCGGCGGATCGGCCTGAATTACGCGCAAAGCCTGCTGCTGATGAATTTTTTACCGGTGCAGTGAACCGTAGCGTTGTGCAGGCCCTGTAGGAGCGGCCTTGTGTCGCGAAAGGGGCGCGCAGCGGCCCCAGGATTTCAGCCACCCAGGGCTATTGGACGGTTCAGAGCAGCGCCTGTATTGCCTGCCTGTAACGCTGCCCGGCCAGGCTCATGCTGTTGTTATGGGTGGCCCCCGGCACCAGCAGCAATGTCTTGGGCTGCCGGGCTGCGTCGAACAGCTGCTGGCTGAAGCGCGGCGGTACAAAACGGTCATCCGTTCCATGCACCAGCAGCACTGGCAGGCCGATGTTGCCGATCTTGTCCAGCGAGTCGAACTTCTGCGACATCAACCAGCGCACCGGCAGGGAAGTTTTGGCCACCGCTGCCGCGACATCGCCCAGGGAGGTGAAGGTCGACTCAAGGATCAACCCGCGTGCCGGCGCCCCAACGCCGCTTTGCTGCGCTTCACGTGTCAGTTCACTGGCCAGTTCCACGGCCACCGCGCCGCCCAGCGAATGACCGAATATCAGGCGCTTGCCGGCATCCGGCTGCAGCTGGGCGAAGCGCTCCCACGCAATGCGTGCATCTTCGTATACCGTGGCCTCGGATGGCAGGTCGCCCCGGCTCTGGCCAAAGCCCCGGTAATCCACGGCCAGCACCGAGTAGCCCATGGCATGCAGCTGCTCGATGCGGAACAATTGGCCGGTAAGGTTCCAGCGCACGCCGTGCAGGTAGAGCACCGCCGGGGCATTGGCGCGTTTGGCCGGCCACCACCAGGCGTGCAGGCTCTGGTTATCGCTGAAGCTGCGCGGGCGCAGGTCAAGCTCCTGCACGTCGCTGGGCAAACCGCGGAACCAGCTGGCTTGGCCAGGCTCGATGCGGAACACCAGTTCGCGCTCCTTGTGCTGCAGCATGGCGCAGCTGGAGGGTAAGCCAATAACCAGCAAGGTGGCACACAACCAGGTGAGCCAGCGGCGGCGCAGGTGGGTAAGGAAGAGGGTAGGCATGTGCGCTTTCTAGCAGATGCACTGCGCCGGGTGTTGAAAAAGTGACCGAATGGCAGGGTGGTTTGGTTGCAAGCTGTTTCTGGAAGAACCGGAATATTACCCGTCTCGCGCGGGTTTACTCCCGAAGCGGCCGGTACAGGAAAATACTGTTCGATAAACGAACGCCAGCTCCATCTGGCTTGTCCGCTATCCGCCCATCCAATCCCATCGCCGCATTGCTCAACCCCCGCCATTTTGCTGTAGTGTGCCCATCCACCGGTTGTCGCCTGCCCCCGCTATCCGCAACCGGCCAGATAGAATGACCGTGACGACCGCAACCACCGCCCACAAGGCCGTAGGAAGCGGCGACCAGAACAATAACGATACCGAGTGCCTTGCCTATGGAAAGCCGCCTGCTGAGCGAGCGCAGTAGCGTGTTTCACCACGCCGACCCTTATGCTGTGTCCGATTATGTGAACCAGCATGTAGGCCAGCATTGCATCGGACTGTCCCGCACCACCCATCCCCAAGCCAGCCTCAGCCACCGCAAGTTCGCCGAGCTCGACCTATGCCGCATCAGCTACGGGGGCAGCGTGCGCGTTACCTCGCCGGCGCTGGAAACCATCTACCACCTGCAAGTGCTGCTCAACGGCAACTGCCTGTGGCGCGGGCACAAACGCGAGCAGCACCTGGTGCCGGGCGAACTGCTGCTGATCAACCCGGATGACCCGGTTGACCTGACCTATTCGGAAGACTGCGAGAAGTTCATCCTCAAGGTGCCAACCCGGCTGCTGGATTCGATCTGCGACGAACAGCGCTGGCACCGGCCTGATGGGGGCGTGCGGTTCTTGCGCAATCATTACCGGCTGGATGAACTGGACGGGTTCGTGAACCTGCTGGCCATGGTTTGCCATGAAGCGGAAGTGAGCGACTCGCTGCCCCGGGTGCAGGGGCATTACAGCCAGATTGTCGCCAGCAAGTTGCTGACCCTGATGAGCACCAATATCCGCCGCGAAAGCCTGAGCGCACCCCAGGCCGGCCTTGAGCGCATTCTTGATTACATAGAGCGCAACCTGAAGCTGGAGCTGTCGGCTGAGGTGCTGGCGGAGCAGGCCTGCATGAGTTTGCGCTCGCTGTATGCGTTGTTCGACCAGCACTTGGGCACCACCCCCAAGCATTACGTGCGCCAACGCAAACTCGAGCGGGTGCATGCGTGCCTGAACGACCCGACTTGCGGTGTGCGCAGTGTGACCGAGCTTGCCCTGGATTACGGCTTCCTTCATCTAGGCCGGTTTTCCGAGGTGTATCGGCAGCAATTTGGCGAGCTGCCTTCGCAGACGTTCAAGCGCCGGGGTGAGGCGCGCTAGCGAGGCCACCTGATAGTTCTGCCAGTTGTCGGCATTTCCTGCATAGCCCACCATTTGCTTTATTTCGCGCAAAGGGTGGGAACCATGTCGAGGTCGCAGATTTCTTCTTGTGCACAGCGCTACACCGTTTATGGGCGGGATGGCGGCGAGCAGTGCGCATCTGTGCTGCGCTTTAACGGGCAGAGTAAAGAGCCTGTTACAGGGCACTACTTGCTTGGGAACGGATATCGCGGCTTCGATTCAGCCTTGATGCGTTTCAATTCGCCGGATAGCTTTAGTCCATTTGGTGACGGTGGGCTCAACGCCTATTGCTATTGCGGGGGCGACCCGGTGAACAAAATTGACCCCAGCGGTCACGCGGGGATTGAGCTCAATAACTTCTCGAATGGCGGTCTGTTCACAAATCGCTGGGGGCTTCGCACGGCCGCATCGACGATGGCCGGTCAAAGCTCAAAAGCTCCAGCATTGAAAACCTTGAGTGTGAAGAGGGCTCTCTCTGAAATCGACCCTAATCTTCAGGGGAGGATGAAGAAGGCGGACCGATATCAGTCTTGGCAGACGCGCGATGTACAACGACTGGAAAACGCTTCTGTTTGGCTTCAAGGAAGGGCCAATCGGTTTGAGTTGGCAAAAAACTATTTTGATGCCGGAAATTTTCCATTAGAAGCTCAAGCAGCGTATGAGACAAGGCATGAGATTTTAGCTGTCAAACAATGGGTAGATTTTAAGCTGACCAATACCAGGGCCATGCTAGAACGCCAGAAATTATTCGAAGTGCTGCCGTTTCCTCCCGCCGTTGATGAAATGCCAAAAATTCGTAGAGGTGGATAACACTCTGCACAATCCGGATAGTCCCCCGCCAGTCGTCTCCCTAACCTGACCAGGTCTTAACAATAACAATGGAGACCCTGGCCATGTCCCTGGGATTCGACTACCTCAATGCCATGCTCGAGGACGACCGTGAAAAGGGCATCTACCGCTGCAAGCGAGAGATGTTCACTGACCCACGCCTGTTCGACCTGGAAATGAAACACATCTTCGAGGGCAACTGGATCTACCTGGCTCACGAAAGCCAGATTCCCGAAAAGAACGACTTCCTCACCCTGACCATGGGGCGCCAGCCGATTTTCATCGCGCGCAACAAGGACGGTGAGCTCAATGCCTTCCTCAACGCCTGCAGCCACCGCGGCGCCATGCTGTGCCGGCACAAGCGCGGCAACCGCTCCAGCTACACCTGCCCGTTCCACGGCTGGACGTTCAACAACAGCGGCAAACTGCTGAAGGTGAAAGACCCGAGCAACGCCGGCTACCCCGACAGTTTCAACTGCGACGGCTCCCACGACCTGACCAGGGTGGCGCGCTTCGAGTCGTACCGGGGCTTTTTGTTCGGCAGCCTGAACGCCGATGTGAAACCGCTGGTGGAGCACCTGGGCGAATCGGCCAAGATCATCGACATGATCGTCGACCAGTCGCCTGAAGGCCTGGAAGTGCTGCGCGGTGCTAGCTCGTACATCTACGAAGGCAACTGGAAACTCACTGCCGAAAACGGCGCCGACGGCTACCACGTCAGCTCCGTGCACTGGAACTACGCCGCTACCCAGAACCAGCGCAAGCAGCGCGAGGCGGGCGACGAAATCAAGACCATGAGCGCCGGTGCCTGGGCCAAGCAGGGTGGCGGTTTCTACTCCTTCGACCACGGCCACTTGCTGCTGTGGACCCGCTGGGCCAACCCGGAAGACCGCCCGGCCTATGAGCGCCGCGACCAGCTGGCTGCCGACTACGGCCAGGCGCGTGCCGACTGGATGATCGAGAACTCGCGCAACCTGTGCCTGTACCCGAACGTGTACCTGATGGACCAGTTCAGCTCGCAGATCCGCGTTGCCCGGCCGATTTCGGTGAACAAGACCGAAATCACCATTTACTGCATCGCGCCCAAAGGCGAGAGCGCCGATGCCCGCGCCAAGCGCATCCGCCAGTACGAAGACTTCTTCAACGTCAGCGGCATGGCCACCCCGGACGACCTGGAAGAGTTCCGCTCGTGCCAGACCGGCTACGGCGGTGGTACCGGCTGGAACGACATGTCCCGTGGTGCAGCCCACTGGGTGGACGGCGCCGATGAAGCGGCCAGGGAAATCGACCTCAAGCCGCTGTTGTCCGGCGTGCGCACCGAAGACGAAGGCCTGTTCGTGCTGCAGCACAAATACTGGCAGGACACCATGATCCAGGCGCTGAAGGACGACCAGCAACTGATCCCCGTGGAGGCTGTGCAATGAGCCTTTATGAGACCGTGCGCGACTTCCTCTACCGCGAAGCGCGCTACCTGGACGACGCCCAGTGGGATCAGTGGCTGGAACTGTACGCCAGCGATGCCAGCTTCTGGATGCCGAGCTGGGACGATGACGACACCCTCACAGAAGACCCGCAAAGCGAAATCTCGCTGATCTGGTACGGCAACCGTGGCGGCCTGGAAGACCGCGTGTTCCGTATCAAGACCGAGCGCTCCAGTGCGACCGTGCCCGACACCCGCACTTCGCACAACATCAGCAACATCGAGATCGTCGAGCAGGGCGAGGGCAGCTGCCAGGTGCGTTTCAACTGGCACACCCTGAGCTTTCGCTACAAGACCACGGACAGTTACTTCGGCACCAGTTTCTACACCCTCGACCTGCGCGGCGGACAGCCGTTGATCAAGGCCAAGAAGGTGGTGCTGAAGAACGACTACGTGCGCCAGGTCATCGACATCTACCACATCTGATACAGGGTTTTGCGAGCACTGCCCGGTGCGTCCTGCGACGCGCCGTGGGCCGGCTCGCCCGCGAGGTGCAACATGAGCTACCAGATCGCACTGAATTTCGAAGACGGGGTTACCCGCTTCATCGAAGCCGCCGGCCATGAAACCGTGGCTGACGCTGCCTACCGCCAGGGCATCAACATCCCGCTGGACTGCCGCGATGGCGCCTGCGGTACGTGCAAGTGCAAGGCCGAATCCGGCCGCTATGACCTGGGCGACAACTTCATCGAAGATGCCCTGAACGAAGACGAAATTGCCGAAGGCTACGTACTGACCTGCCAGATGCGCGCCGAAAGCGACTGCGTCATCCGCATCCCGGCTTCGTCGCAGCTGTGCAAGACCGAACAGGCCAGCTTCGAGGCCGCCATCAGCGATGTGCGCCAACTGTCGGCCAGCACCATTGCCCTGTCGATCAAGGGTGAAGCGCTGAGCCGCCTGGCGTTTCTGCCGGGGCAGTACGTCAACCTCAAGGTGCCGGGCAGCGAGCAGAGCCGCGCCTATTCGTTCAGTTCGTTGCAGAAGGGCGGCGAAGTCAGCTTCCTGATCCGCAACGTACCGGGCGGGTTGATGAGCAGCTTCCTGACCAACCTGGCCAAAGCCGGCGACAGCATGAGCTTGGCCGGGCCGCTGGGCAGCTTCTACCTGCGGCCGATCCAGCGCCCGCTGTTGCTGTTGGCTGGCGGTACCGGCCTGGCGCCGTTCACCGCGATGCTGGAGAAAATCGCCGAGCAGGGCAGCGAGCACCCGCTGCACCTGATCTATGGCGTGACCAACGACTTCGACCTGGTCGAGCTCGACCGCCTGCAAGCACTGGCGGCGCGCATCCCCAACTTCACCTACAGCGCCTGCGTGGCCAACCCGGACAGCCAGTACCCGCAAAAGGGCTACGTGACCCAGCACATCGAGCCACGCCACCTCAACGACGGGGATGTGGACCTGTACCTGTGCGGGCCACCGCCGATGGTCGAGGCGGTCAGCCAGTACGTGCGCGAGCAGGGTATTACCCCGGCCAACTTCTACTACGAGAAGTTCGCGGCGGCGGCCTGACAGATCGCCGGGGCCGCTGCGCGGCCCTTTCGCGGCACAAGGCCGCTCCTACGGGGAAACGCGATCCATGTAGGAGCGGCCTTGCGTCGCGATGGAGGGCGCGCAGCCCTCCCAATTGCCATTAACCGGGTCATGCAGGAAAAACATATGAACAGATTCCAAGGCAAGGTTGCCCTGGTCACCGGCGCCGCTCAAGGCATCGGCCGGGGCGTGTGCTGGCGGCTCAAGGCCGAAGGCGCGCAAGTGGTGGCGGTCGACCGTTCCGAACTGGTCCACGAGCTGGCTGGCGAAGGCATGCTCACCCTCACCGCCGACCTGGAGCAACACACCGACTGCGCCCGGGTCATGGCCAGTGCGGTAGAAACCTTTGGCCGCCTAGACATCCTGGTCAACAACGTAGGCGGCACTATCTGGGCCAAGCCTTTCGAACACTACGAGGTCGAGCAGATCGAGGCCGAAGTGCGCCGTTCGCTGTTCCCCACCCTCTGGTGCTGCCACGCCGCGCTGCCCTACATGCTTGAACGCGGCAGCGGCGCCATCGTCAACGTTTCTTCCATCGCCACCCGTGGCGTCAACCGGGTGCCTTATGGCGCAGCCAAGGGCGGCGTCAATGCGCTTACCGCATGCCTGGCCTTCGAAACTGCAGGGCGGGGCATCCGCGTCAACGCCACTGCGCCCGGCGGCACCGAAGCGCCACCCCGGCGCGTGCCACGCAACAGCGCCGAGCAAAGCGAGCAGGAAAAACACTGGTACCAGCAGATCGTCGACCAGACCCTCGACAGCAGCCTGATGCACCGCTACGGCAGCATCGACGAGCAAGTGGGGGCGATTCTGTTCCTCGCTTCCGACGAGGCCTCTTACATCACCGGCGTGACCCTGCCGGTAGGGGGCGGCGACCTCGGTTGAGCAGCAACTTCACGGCAACAGCTTTCCTCCACAACAAAAACAAGAGCGACAGATGCCATGCGAACCCTTGACGTACACCCGATCATCGATAACGCGCGTTTCACCCCGTTCCACTGGATGGTCATGGCCTGGTGCGGCCTGCTGCTGATCTTCGACGGCTATGACCTGTTCATCTACGGCGTGGTACTGCCGGTCATCATGAAAGAGTGGGGCCTGACCCCTTTGCAGGCCGGTGCGCTGGGCAGTTACGCGCTGTTCGGCATGATGTTCGGCGCCCTGGCGTTCGGTAGCCTGGCCGACCGCATCGGGCGCAAGAAGGGCATTGCCATCTGTTTCGCCTTGTTCTCGGTGGCGACCATCCTCAATGGCTTCGCCACTAGCCCGAGCGAGTTTGGCATCTACCGCTTCATTGCCGGCCTGGGCTGTGGCGGCCTGATGCCCAACGCTGTGGCGCTGATGAACGAGTACGCGCCCAAGCGCCTGCGCAGTACGCTGGTGGCGATCATGTTCAGCGGTTATTCGCTGGGCGGCATGCTGTCGGCGGGCGTCGGCATCTTCATGTTGCCGCGCTTCGGCTGGGAGTCGATGTTCTTCGCAGCTGCAGTGCCACTGTTGCTGTTGCCGGTGATCCTCTACTACCTGCCAGAGTCCATTGGTTTTCTGGTGCGCAAGGGGCGTACCGAGGAAGCGCGGGCGTTGCTCAAACGACTCGACCCGCAATGCGACGTGCAGGCCGATGACGTGCTGCAGGCGGCTGACCGTAAAGCGGGTGGCGGGGCGTCAGTGCTGGAGCTATTCCGCAACGGCCTCGCCATCCGCACCCTGGCGCTGTGGCTGGCGTTCTTCTGCTGTCTGCTGATGGTTTATGCACTCAGCTCCTGGCTGCCAAAACTGATGGCCAACGCTGGCTACAGCCTGGGCTCCAGCCTGTCGTTCCTGCTGGCATTGAACTTCGGCGGCATGGCTGGGGCCATCCTCGGCGGCTGGCTGGGTGACCGCTACAACCTGGTCAAGGTCAAGGTGGCGTTCTTCATTGCCGCCGCGCTGTCGATCAGCTTGCTGGGCGTCAATAGCCCGATGCCGGTGCTGTACCTGCTGATCTTCATTGCCGGCGCCACCACCATTGGCACGCAGATCCTGCTGTATGCCGGCGCCGCGCAAATGTATGGGCTGTCGGTGCGTTCCACGGGGCTTGGCTGGGCCTCGGGTATCGGCCGCAACGGCGCCATCGTCGGCCCCTTGCTGGGCGGCGCACTGATGGGCATCAACTTGCCCCTGCAACTCAACTTCATCGCCTTCGCCATCCCAGGCGCGATCGCCGCCCTGGCCATGGCCGTGCACCTGGCCAGCGGCCGTCGGCAAGCCCAGGCCATCGCGGCGCAGGCATGACCCGAAAAGAACAAGACCAGCCACAAAGACCGGCCACTGCCTTGCGGGATGCGCCATGAAAACCCTGATCAAGGACAGCTCACTGTCCGCCATTGTCGCTGGCTGCATCGCCACGATGATCTCCTACGCCGGCCCGCTGGTGATCATTTTCCACGCCGCGGAAGCTGCCGGGCTGTCTCACCAGCAGTTGTCATCCTGGGTCTGGGCCGTGTCCATGGGCAGTGCCGTGCTGGGTGCGCTGCTCAGTTTGCGCTACCGCGTGCCGGTAGTGATCGCCTGGTCGATCCCAGGCTCCGCGCTGCTGGTCACTGCCTTGCCTCAACTCGGCGTGGAACAGGCCGTGGGTGCCTACCTGGTGGCCAACCTGGTCCTGCTGCTGATCGGCATCAGCGGGGCCTTCGACCGCATCATCGCGCGGCTGCCGGGGTCCATCGCCGCTGGCATGCAGGCTGGCATCCTGTTCAGTTTTGGTATCGAAGTGTTCCGCGCCTTGCCAGTGCAGCCGTTGCTGGTACTGGCGATGTTCGTCACCTACGTGCTGATGCGCCGGGTTCAGCCCCGTTATGCAGTGGCTGCGGTGCTGTGCGTGGGCACCCTGGTGACCGGGGCCAGCGGTGCGTTCCGTAGCGAGGCGCTGGTGCTGGAACTGGCTTCGCCGCAGTGGATCACCCCTCAGTTCAGCCTGGCAGCGGTATTCAGCCTGGCGCTGCCGATGGTGCTGGTGGCGCTGACCGGGCAGTTCATGCCGGGCATGGCGGTGCTGCGCAATGCGGGTTACGCCACACCAGCCAGCCCGTTGATCAGCGCCAGTGCCCTGGCCGGTGCCGTGCTGGCGCCATTCGGCTGTCACGGGCTGAACCTGGCGGCGGTTACCGCCAGCCTTTGCACGGGCCATGAGGCCCATGAAAACCCACGGCGGCGCTATGTGGCGGCGGTGGCGGGCAGCGCGCTGTACCTGCTGCTGGGCATCGCCGGTGCCACGTTGATGTCGCTGTTCGCAGCCTGTCCCGCTGCACTGATATCCGCCCTGGCCGGGCTGGCCCTGTATGGCGCCATCAGCGAAGCCCTGGCCCGCAGCCTGGCGGAGCCCGCCGAGCGCGATGCAGGCCTTTTCACCTTTCTGGTCACTGCTTCGGGGGTGGCCTTCCTTGGCCTGTCGGCGGCGTTCTGGGGGCTGCTGTTCGGCCTGCTCGCCCATGCGCTGCTCAGGTTGCGCCAGCCCCGTACCCGGGAGGTGCTGCGCCGCACCCCATGAGTTGTCGTGTTTCCAACGCTTTATCCATAAAAACAAGATCAAGAGAGCTTCGGAATGAATCACACCCCTTGCGTTGCCCTGGGCCTGACTTTGCTCAGCCAACCCTTACTGGCCGCCGAAGGCGGTTTCTTCGAGGATTCGAAGGCCACCCTGAGTGCCCGCAACTATTACTTCAGCCGCGATTTCTCCGATATTGTCGGGGCCAACAGGCAGTCCAAGGCCGAGGAGTGGGCCCAAGGCTTCATCCTCGACTTCAAGAGCGGCTACACCCCAGGTACGGTCGGCTTTGGCGTCGATGCCCTCGGCCTGTTGGGCATAAAGCTGGACAGCAGCCCCGACCGCGTCAACACCGGCCTGCTACCGGTACATGGCGACGGCCGTGCTGCCGACGAGTACAGCCGCCTTGCGCCCACTTTCAAGGCTCGCCTGTCGAAGACCGAACTGCGCGTCGGTGAACTGCAACCGAACCTTCCGGTACTGACATTTAGCGACATCCGCCTGCTGCCGCCGACCTACCAGGGCGCCAGCTTGAGCTCGTCGGAAATTGACGGGCTGACCGTGCAGGCCGGGCATCTGAAAAGCACCCACCTGCGCAACGAAGGCGGCGACGGCAAGATGAACGCCATGCTCGGCCATGTGCCGATGCGTCAGGCCGAGAGCGATGCCTTCAACTATGTGGGCGGGGATTACGCGTTCAATGCCAACCAGAGCAGCGTCAGCCTGTGGTACGGGCAACTTGAGGACATCTACCAACAGGGTTTTGTCGGCCTCAAGCACAGCAAGCCGGTGGGTGACTGGGTGCTCAGTGCCAACCTGGGCTACTTCACCGCGCGTGAGGATGGCGATGCATTGCTGGGCAACATCGACAACCAGGCGTTCTTCTCCATGTTCACCGCCCGGCATGGCGGGCACAGCTTCCATGCGGGCTACCAGGGCATTTATGGCGACAGCCCGTTCCCACGGGTGTTCGCCAATATTTCGCCGCTGGGTAACGAGGTGCCGACCTATGAATTCGCTTACACCGACGAGCGCTCGTACCAGGTGCGCTACGACTACAACTTCGCCGCCATGGGCGTGCCAGGCCTGACCGCGACCGTGCGCTACATCACCGGTAACAATGTCGATACCGGGCTGGGCTATGAAGGCCGTGATCGTGAACGCGACCTGGACATCGGTTATGCAGTACAGAGCGGGGTACTGAAAGGGCTGGGGATTCGGGTGAGAAACGCCATGGCACGCTCCAACTACCGCAGCGATATCGACGAGAACCGGCTGACCCTGGTGTACACCTGGCAGTTGTTCTGAATCACCTAGGGGCAACCGGAGGGGATTTGCGCATCGGCACCAGATAGAGGTAGCTTCCGGAAACCACCTTTTCAGGATGCTACCCTTGGACTCCATCACCCAGGCCGTACTCGGCGCAGCCCTGCAAGGCACCGTGCTTGGCCGTATCCAGGGCCGCCGCTCGCTGCTGTATGGCGCAGCCCTGGGCACGCTGCCCGACCTCGATGTAATCATCCGCTATGCCGACCCTGTGTCGCAGATGACTTACCATCGCGGCTTCTCACACTCGCTGTTCGTGCTCACCGGGCTGGCCTTGCTGCTGGCCTGGCTGGTCAATAGATGCTGGCCCGGCAAAGGCTACACCTTGCCCAGGCTCTTCCTCGCCTTCTGGCTGGTGCTCATCACCCACCCGTTGCTGGATGCCTTCACGGTGTATGGCACGCAACTGTTCTGGCCACTGCAACCCACCCCACAAAGCTGGGCTGCAGTGTTCATTATCGATCCGGTCTATACCTTGCCACTGCTGGCGGCGGTCATCTACGCAACCATCAAGGGCGTTACCGGTAGCGCTACACGCCTGTTGACCCTCGCACTGGTGTTCAGTACCGCTTACCTGGGGTTCGGCCTTGCCGGGCGCATGGCAGCCGAGCAACGCTTCCAGGCGGCACTGGACCAGCAAGGCATCGTCGTGAGCGAGGTTCGCGCCGTGCCGATCGCGTTCAACAGCCTGGTCTGGCGGGTCATGGCCAAGACCCAAAATGGCGACTACTACGAAGGCATCAGCAGCGGGTTCGACCGGCAGGCGCCGGAAATGCAACGCTTGTCGCGTAACCTGGAACTGGCAAAAGCGCTGGCAGGCGACCCTTTGCACCAGCGCTTGCGCTGGTTCACCGGCGACTGGCTGCGGTACGACCAGATAGGCGATGCGCTGGTGGTCACCGACCTGCGCATGGGCATCCCGGGCAACTATACCTTCCGTTTCAACATGGCGCACCGCGACACCCAGGGCCACTGGATTGTCGATGTGCCTTCGGCGTGGGACGGCGCCGGGCCTGGGTCGATGTTCAATGGCAATGACCTGGTGTTGATCTGGCGCCGTATCGTCGACCAGCAGCCGCCTTTGCCGCTGGCTGCCTGGACCGACCGGTACCTGGGGGCAGGTGCGGTCGAGCGTGGGCACTGAGGCATGCGTTCGGCCGGGCTGGACCTGGTCAAATGGACAGCGATGCTGACCATGGTTGCCGACCACCTGCGCTTCATATGGCCGCAGGCCCATGGCTTGTTCGTGCTAGGCCGGCTGGCGTTTCCGCTGTTTTGCCTGGCCATTGCGGTGAATGTGGGGCGTGCCAGGGCAGAGGTGTTCCATACCCGCGCCAACCTGCGCTATCTGCTGCTGATGCTGCTGTTCGCGGTGCTCTCGGAACCTGCCTATCGTTGGCTGGACAGTGGTTCGCAGACGTTCAGTGTAATGCCGACACTGGTGCTGGGGTTGCTGGTTGCCTGGGGTGTGCAGCACCCATTGCGGTCGGCGCGAGTGCTTGGCCTTGCAGGCCTGCTGGCGGGGTGGTTGTTCAGTGATCAGTTGATGTACGGGCTGCCCGGGGTGTTGCTACCTGGTGCCTGGCTGATAGCACGCAGGCAGGGTGGGCTAGCCTGGTTGCTGCCTTGCCTGATGGCCATTGGCGGCAACCTGACCAACAACTGGCTGCGCGAGCATCTTCTGGCGCCAATTACCCTGCTGACGCTGGTTGCAGCTGCGCTGGCAGTCCCTGTCGGGTGGCTGTTGTTGCGTCATGATGCTTGGCGGGTACCTGCGGTAGGGCGGTGGGGTTACCTGTTCTATCCAGCGCATCTGCTCGTGATCAAAGGCTTGTCTTGAGGCTTGCCGTTCCTGGCGCTTGCAATTCACAGATCCAGACCCATCTAAACCGGCCGCACCGTACTCAGGAACCGTCCATGGAACCCAACCGCTTCGGCGATATCGCCGCCTTCGTCAGCGCCGCCAAGGCCGGCAGCTTCACTGCCGCCGCTGCCAGCCTGGGCCTGACCCGGTCGGCGGTGGGCAAGAGCATTGCTCGCCTGGAGGCCCGCATGGCGGTGCGCTTGCTCAATCGCACCACGCGCAAGCTGAGCCTGACCGACGAAGGCCTGGTGGCATTCGAACGCTGGCGGCAGATCCTGGATGACCTGGACGAGGTGGAAAGCGCCATGGCCCAGCGCCGCGGCAAACCCACAGGCACCTTGCGCCTGACTGCGCCGCTGTCGCTCGGCCAGCGCCATGTGCTGCCGGTGCTGGACCAGTACCTCAAGCAGTGGCCTGAACTGCGCGCAGACATCCGCTTCACCGACCGTTTCGTCGACCTGGTCGAGGAGGGCGTGGACGTTGCGGTGCGTATTGGCGCACCCAAGGAAGACTCGCAGCTGTTGACCCGCACGGTGGCCTGGCAGCAGTTTGCCACCTGCGCTTCGCCCGCGTACCTCGAAGCGCGAGGTATTCCCTTGGTGCCTGCCGACCTTTATGGTCACGACAAGATCGCCTTCCTCGCGGGCGAGAAAGCCATGCCTTGGCGCTTTGACACTGAAGCAGGGCTGCACCTGTGCGAAGACCCTGGCCGGTTGAACATCGACAGCTCGGAGGCGATGCTCGACGGTGCCCGGGCCGGCTTCGGGCTGATTCACCTGCCCACCTACATCACCGGTGACGACCTGCGCGCTGGCGCCTTGGTGGAAGTCCTGCATGCCTACCGGCCACCGGCGGACCCGATTCGCATCGTGTACCCGAGCAAGCGTCACCTGTCCCCTCGGGTACGCGGTTTCATCGACTTGTTGGTCGCCAGCTGGGAATCGGGCGTGCCCTGGGAGTGCTGATTGGGGAATATCAGGCCCGTATGCCGGGCCTGTACCTGGGTTTATCGCTGGCAGCGCAGCAGGGAAACTGTCAGCCACTGATAATCCCTCTGGAGACCCCATGACTGCACTGTCCGTACTGGATCTGGTCATGATCGGCGAAGGCAAGACTTTCGCCGACGCGATCGAAGAATCCCGCCAGCTGGCGCGCCATGTCGAGCAACAGCGCTACAGCCGCTACTGGATCGCCGAGCACCACGACATGCCGGGCATCGGCTCGGCTGCCACTTCGCTGGTGATCAATGAAATTGCCAACGCCACCCGGCGCATCCGCGTCGGCGCTGGTGGCATCATGCTGCCCAACCATGCACCGCTGGTCATAGCCGAGCAGTTCGGCACCCTCGATACCTTGCACCCGGGCCGTATCGACCTGGGCCTGGGCCGCGCGCCAGGCACGTCCGGGCCGACCGTGCGTGCCTTGCGCGGTGTCGCGCCAGAGCGTGATTTCGGCCAGGACATCGCCGAACTGCGCGATTACCTGGCCGACAACGGCCAACGCCGGGTGCGTGGCGTACCTGGCAGCCACGATGTGCCGGTGTGGATCCTCGGCTCCAGCTTGTTCGGCGCCGACCTGGCGGCGAAGCTGGGCCTGCCCTATGCCTTCGCCTCGCACTTTGCCCCGCGCTACCTGCTGCAGGCGATTGCCCATTACCGCGCCAACTTCCAGCCCTCAGCGCAATTGGCCAGGCCTTACGTGATGGTGGGCATGAACCTGTTCGCCGCCGCCAGTGATGCCGAGGCAGACTACCTGGCCAGCTCCCACCGCAAGTGGATGCTGGACCTGCACGTGGGGCGCCTGGGGTTGTTGCCAAAACCGCAGGAAGGCTATGTCGAGCGCCTGCCTGAGCATGAGCGGGCGGTGCTTGAACAGGTGATGGCCTGCACAGTGGCGGGTGGGCCACAGCGGGTACGAGAAGGGCTGCGCTCGCTGATCGAGCAGACCGGGGCAGATGAGTTGATGATCGACTGCCGGATTCATGACCCGTTGGCGCGGCAACGTTCCTATGCTTTTGCTGCTCAGGCGATGGCTGATCTGGTGTAGTGCGCGAGTCTCGTAAGCGACTTTTTTTGCGTACTGATAAAAGTGTCAGTGGCTAGTTGGCTTCATATCGCCCAAGATGGAGTGTGAAGATGCCAGTCGATCGACTGGCGGCTCAACTATCCATGTAAACGCACCAGCCAGCATTTGAGGGATTAGAGTATGTCCAACAGACAAAACGGAACGGTCAAGTGGTTCAACGATGAGAAGGGGTTCGGCTTCATCACTCCCGATGGCGGTGGCGACGACCTTTTCGTCCACTTCAAAGCCATTGAGTCGGACGGCTTCAAGTCGCTGAAAGAAGGCCAGAAAGTGTCTTTCGTTGCCGAAAAGGGACAGAAGGGCATGCAGGCTGCGCAAGTGCGCGCCGTGTAAGATGCCTGAGTGACTGGTACGCCAAGGCATGCCCGGCCGCTGGAAAACGGAGCCCTTGGAGGGCTCCGTTTTTTGTCTTTCAGATCCAGGGGCAGGATTGCAGGATGGCCGCCTGTACCCGGTAATACCCTGATTATCGGTGAGCCGAACCTTCACCAGCGCCCCTGGCCTGGTGCAGAAACGGATAATCTGTATAGCCTTCGGGCCCATTGGCGTAGTCGAACTGTGACCGATGTTCGTTCAGAGGCGCCTGCATCCGCAGCCGCTGTACCAGGTCCGGGTTGGCAATGTAGCTGCGCCCGAACGCGACGGCATCGATCAAACCGCGCCCAATCAAGTCTTCGCCTTTCTCGGCGGTATAGGCACCCGCAGCAATGATAACCCCCGGATAGGCAGCGCGGATCGCCTGGCGGAACTCGTCACGCAGCGGCTTGCCGCCGGCCCAGTCCGGCTCGGACAGGTGCAGGTAGGCGAGGTTGCGCTTGGCCAGCTCGCGGATCAGGTAAAGCCCTGCTGCCTCCTGGTCTTCGCCATTGTCCACGCCATTGAACCCGCCCAGCGGGAAAACGCGAATACCCACGCGCTCGGCACTCCAGTTGGCAATCGCCGCGTCCACTGCTTCAAGCACAATGCGCGCCCTGTTTTCGACGCTACCGCCGTAGCGGTCCTCACGCTGGTTGGCACTCGGGGTAAGGAACTGGTGCAGCAAGTAACCGTGGGCAGCGTGCAGTTCGATGAAGTCGAAGCCGGCTTCGCGGGCGTTCACTGCTGCCTGGCCGAAGTCGGCGACGATGCCCGCAATTTCGTTCTCGTTCAGGGCGCGCGGTGCGGAGGTCTCTACACGTACAAGGCGGCCTTGCTCGTCACGCAAGGTGGTACGTGCGCTGGCCGGCAGCGCCGAGGGCGCCACAGGCGCTTCGCCGCCGGGTTGCAACGAGGTGTGCGACACCCGGCCGGTGTGCCACACCTGCACGGCGCTGTGGCCACCTTCGGCGTGAATGCCTTCGTTGATGTGCCTCCAGGCGGCAATCTGCTCGGCGCTATGAATGCCGGGCGAGCCGGAATAGCCCTTGGCCTGGAAGGAGATCTGGGTGGCTTCGGTGATGATCAGCCCGGCGCTGGCACGCTGGCGGTAATACTCGGCCATCATGGTGGTCGGCACATCACCCGGCTCGAGGCTGCGCAGGCGGGTGAGGGGTGCCATGAACACACGATTGGCCAAGGTGAGCGGGCCGACTTGCAGGGGTTGGAAGAGTTTCATTGCAGCTCCAAAGGTGAAAACCAATGGTGCGCACCATACCGAGATGATTGGGGAAAGGGGGGACCGGAAGCCCGGCGCAGGGCTCCCCAATGGCGTTGTCAGTACCGGCCCTGTAGGAGCAGCCTTGTGCTGCGAAGAGGCCGGTAAGGCTAAAGATTGTCTTCAGCTGCAATGGCCTCTTCGCAGCACAAGGCTGCTCCTACAGGGCTTGTGTCTGCCTTGAAACCATCGCAAATCCTGCGGGTTTATCCGCGAAAAATCAGCTACGGGCCAACCGCCCGCTCACATAGTGGGCCACATCATTGAACCCTGGCGTCGAGGCATGCCCCGGCGTCACCAGCGAGTCGATGAACGCTTCATCCTCTGCCGTGATCTTCACCGCCAATGCACCACCATAGGTATCCCACTGTTCCTCGGTACGCGGCCCGACAATCGCCGAACTCACCGATTGGTTGTTCAGCACCCAGGCAATGGCAAACTCGACAATTCCCACACCCTTGGCCTCTACATAAGCCTGGATCTGCCGGGCGATAGCCAGCGACTCCTGGCGCCACTCCACCTCCATGATGCGCTTGTCCTGGCGCCCGGCGCGGCTACCGGCATCGGGCACAGCACCCGGCGCATACTTGCCACTGAGTACGCCCCGGGCCAATGGGCTGAATGGCACCACGCCCAGCCCGTGTGCGGCGGCTGCAGCAAGCTGCTCCGGCTCGGCCTGGCGGTTGACGATGTTGTACAGCGGCTGGCTGACCACGGGCTTGGGCACACCCAGTCGCTCGGCAATGTGGCAGACCTCGGCAATGCGCCAGCCACGGAAGTTGGACACGCCCCAGTAGCGGATCTTGCCCTGGCGCAGCAGGTCGCCAATGGCCTGTACCGTCTCTTCCAGCGGCACCTTGTGGTCTTCGCGGTGCAGGTAGTAGATATCCAGGTAATCCATGCCCATGCGCGTCAGGGTGGCTTCCAGCGCATTGAAGATGTGCTTGCGTGACAGCCCGCTGCGGTTTGGCAGGCCGTCGGCCGGGCCGAAACCGACCTTGCTGGCAACGATCCAGTCCTGGCGATGGCGCGCCACTGCTTCACCGACGATTTCTTCCGAACGCCCGGCGTTGTAAACGTCGGCGGTGTCGATGAAGTTGACGCCCTGGTCCCAGGCCTTGTCGATGATGCGCAGGGCGTCCTCGGTGCTGGTCTGCTCGCCGAACATCATGCTGCCCAGAGTAAGGGCGGAAACCTGCAGGCCACTGTGGCCGAGGGGGCGGTAGATCATGCGCGTTGGTCCTTTTGCAGTAGGCTGATCCACCTGTTTTACACACAACCGGGGCGCTTTGAAAGGCACCCTTCAGCCCTCGGCGCCATCGCCTCCTGGCGGATCAACCTAGCTCTTCTGGGTGTTCAAGGGGCGTACTAGCATTATTGTCAGTTTCGGATTGTCTCGCTTCTGGTCACTCTACGATTTTGACCTTGAGGTAACGACATGGGAACGGTAGGCAAGTTGGCTGCACCCGGGAAAGGCCATTGCACGTATACCGTTTATGGATTTGGTGCGCGAGCCGAGTCTGCCTTGGGCTATGCGGGTGAATGGCACGACGCAACATCCCAAGGCTATCTGCTCGGCAATGGCCAACGCTTGTATCAGCCGGCGCTTATGAGGTTCAGCAGCTCCGATTCGATCAGCCCGTTTGGCAAGGGTGGGCTGAACGCCTATGCCTATTGCCAAGGCGACCCAGTCAATTATGTTGACAGAAGCGGTCATGATGTCATTCGGACGTTCCAGCAGGTCTTCAGTGGCTTTACAGGTCTGATAAACACCGCCCTGTCGGGATTTAAAGTTTCCACGTCGATCATCAAGAGGTCTATTCATGCCGCCCACCAAGGCATGACCGCCGAGCAATATCTGAGTTTTCCTGGGCGCCAGCCCGAATACCCGTTGATGGCGCGCGTCGGCAATTCGATAGCAGCGGTTTCGGGTATGACCGGGTTGATCCTTGGTACACCACCCGGCGTGATAGCTGCCTGGGTGGCTCCATCGTCTGCGGCCTCAATTGCATCGTCGGGAATACGGCTGGGGACTGGTGGAACGGGTATGGTGGGGAGGGGGATGATAGCCTGGGATGCCACAACGCGTACCATAGCAGACATCAACCAGTACCACATCGGGCTTCCGGGGCTTGCGCTTGAGGTGGCGAAGGAGATGTTCGGGGTGAATCTGCTACGAGGGCGAGAGTCCGGTATCGTTCGCATTGAACTGCCAGAGGAGATGGGCAATGTGCGGACGGGGGAAATGCCAGCTACGACAGAGCTGCTGGAACTGCGGCTTACAACTGTCTAGCGACAATCCAGCATGACTCAGTGCCAGCCGGGAATCAGACCGGCTGGCA
Source organism: Pseudomonas sp. SAS7 (assembly GCF_052112345.1). NCBI lineage: Bacteria > Pseudomonadati > Pseudomonadota > Gammaproteobacteria > Pseudomonadales > Pseudomonadaceae > Pseudomonas > Pseudomonas sp. SAS7. Next base: position 28,670 of record NZ_JBEGGO010000016.1, read on the forward strand.
CAACACTTCAAACGCTGGCCGGTTTGAATGCGCCTGCGCGAGTTGCGCGCAAGGCCACCAAGCTACCTAGCACGATCAGCGCCGCCAGCGAATACAGCGCGGCATCGGTGGAACCGGTCTGGTCCTTGATGAACCCCACCAGGTACGGGCTGAGGAAGCCTGCCATCTGCCCCACGGAGTTGATGATCGCCAGGCCGGCAACGGCTGTACCGGCGCTGAGCAGGGCGGTTGGCATCGGCCAGAACATCGGCAGCCCGGTCAGCGCGCCCATGGTGGCGATCGACAGGCCCAGAATGGCAATGCCCGGGTTGCCGGCGAAGTTCACCGCAATCAGCAGGCCGACGGCGCCCATCAGCATCGGCACCACAAGGTGCCAGCGGCGCTCGTTGCGCAGGTCCGCCGAGCGGCCGCAAAGGATCATGAACACACCGGCCAGCAGGTACGGGATGGCGCTGAGCCAGCCGATCAGCAGTGGGTTGTCGAAGCCCATGTTCTTGATGATCGACGGCAACCAGAAGTTGATTGCGTAAACGCCACTCTGGATGCAGAAGTAGATGAAGCCAAAGGTCCAGATAAGCGGGTTGGTCAACACGGCGAGCACGCCATCGCCCGTGGTTTTCGGCTTACCCGCAGCGTCGGCTTCGAGGTCGTTGGCGATCAGCTGGCGTTCGGCCGGGCTCAGCCAGGCGGCTTTCTGGTAGCCATCGCTGAGCAGGAACACCGCCAGCACACCCAAGGCGACGGTGGGCAGGCCCTGGATCAGGAACATCCATTGCCAGCCGGCCAGGCCGTGTTGGCCGGCGGCGAAGTGCTGGAGGATCCAGCCGGAGAACGGCCCGCCGAGCAGGCCGGACACCGGGATCGCCGACATGAACAGGGCCATGATGCGGCCGCGACGGGCAGCCGGGAACCAGCGCGAAAGGTACAGCACCACGCCCGGGAAGAAGCCGGCTTCGGCAGCACCGGTAAGCAGCCGCAGGGCGTAGAACTCGGTGGGGGTTGTGACAAACAGCAGGCAGGTGGACAGGCTGCCCCAGGCAATCATCATCAGCGCAATCCAGCGCCGCGGGCCGAAGCGGTTGAGTGCCAGGTTGCTCGGCAGGCCGCAGAGCACGTACCCGATGAAGAAGATGCCAGCACCAAGGCCGTACACCGTTTCGCTGAATTTCAGGGCGTCGAGCATCTGCAGCTTGGCAAAGCCGACGTTGACGCGGTCCAGGTAGTTGAACAGGTAGCAGATGAAAATGAACGGAATCAGCCGCAGCGTGATGCGCCGGTACAGCGCGTTGCGGGTGGTGTCCGAGCCTTGGTCAGGGGCGGGGCTGTGTGCCATGATCGGGTTCTCTGTTGTTATGGTTTTTGCCGCGTCGCCTGTTCCGGCGCTCGCCCTGACGAGTCTCGGGGACTGCGGCTAGCCTGTCTTTGTGCTTTTGCACAGTGCTCGGCCCAGGCTGCTGTGCCCGAGCCCAAAAGCCTAACACCTAAAGGACCACGCAATGTTCGAACTCGACCATGACCTGGCGCAGGATATCGTTGACCGGGCCATGGCCATTCTGCCGTGCAACGTCAATGTCATGGACAGCCAGGGCTTGATCCTGGGCAGTGGCGAGCCGGAGCGCATCAACACCCGACACGAAGGGGCACAGCTGGTTTTGGCCAACGGCCGAATCGTCGAGCTGGATACTGATGCGGCCAAATGCCTGAAAGGTGTGCAGCCCGGGGTTAACCTGCCCCTGATGCTCGATGGCCGGCTGATGGGAGTACTGGGCCTGACCGGTGACCCGCAGCAGGTGCGCATCTATGGCGAGCTGGTACGCATGACCGCCGAAATGCTGTTGGCCCAGCGCCATTTGCAGGCCGACCAGCAATGGCGACGGCAGCGCTGTGATGATCTGCTGGCGTTGTTGCTCGGTGGCAGCGGTGATTCGCCCCGGCTGCTCGACGAAGCCCGGCAATTGGGCCTCAAGCCGCAGCTGGCGCGGGTGCCATGCCTGTTCGAACTGGCCTCGGGCCCGCCCGCCGAGGCGTTGTCGGCGTGGTTGATGAGCCGCTACCCGGACAGCTGGTGTGTCAGCCCGGCCCGCCAGTCATTGCTGTGGTGCCGGCCGGCCGGCGTGGCACTGGATGAGTCGCGTCTGCTGGAGCGCCTGCAACGCCATGGCTGGGACGTGGAGCGGCTGGCCCTGGGCAGTGCCGCGCAAAGCCTGGAGCAGTTGCGCCGTGGCTACCGCCGGGTACGTGACTTGCTGGCCTATGGCCGCGAGGTATTGCCCAGCGAACGCTTGCTCAGCCTGCAGCGCTACCGGTTGCCGGCGCTGCTGTGGCGCCACCGCAACGATGACGCCCTGGATGAGCTGCTGGAGCCGCTGCAGCGCATTCGCGCCAGGGACAACAGCGGCCAGCTGCTCACCACCCTGCGCGCCTGGTGTGCCCATGACGGCCAGAGCCAGGCCTGTGCCGATGCCCTGGGCATCCACCGCAACAGCCTGCGCTATCGCCTGGAGCGGATTGCCGAACTGGGCGAGGTCGACCCGCTACGCATGGAAGGGATGCTCAGCCTGTACCTGGGGTTGCAGTTGTTGCCGGCAGATTGACGCGATTCCCGTAGGAGCAGCCTTGTGCTGCGAAAGGGCCGGTCAGGGCGACAAACCCGCTCCGACCATGCGGGCCTCTTCGCAGCACAAGGCTGCTCCTACAAGGCCGGCAAGCAGTTACGAAGGCATCCGCCCAAACAACCCGCCCGGCGTTTTGTGCATTTGACCGAGGCCCCCTTGGCGAACAGCTGTCAGCATGCCGCTCATCAGGACAGGAGAATCCCCATGAAGATCGTCATTGCCCCCGACTCGTTCAAGGACAGCCTCGACGCTGCCGGTGTCGCCCGCGCTATCGCCGCGGGCCTGCGCGAGGCGTGGCCGGACGCTGAACTGGTCGAGTGCCCGATGGCTGACGGCGGCGAAGGCACCATGGAGGCGATCCTTGCCGCCAGCCACGGCGAATTGCGCCGCCAGACCGTGCGTGGGCCGCTGGGGCAGAGCGTGGAGGCCGGATGGGGCTGGTTGCCACAAAGCCGTACGGCAATCATCGAAATGGCCCAGGCCAGCGGCCTGCAACTGGTGCCGACCAGCCAGCGCGACGCCTGCCGCAGCAGCACCTGGGGCACCGGCGAGCTAATCGCCGCAGCCTTGGCCGCCGGCGCGCAGCGGGTAGTACTGGCCATCGGTGGCAGCGCCACAAACGATGCCGGCAGCGGCATGTTGCGCGCACTCGGCCTGCGCCTGCTGGACGCTGACGGGCAAGCGCTGGAGGAGGGCGGCCTGGCCCTGGCCAAGCTGGCCCGCATCGACGCCAGCGACCTCGACCCACGGCTCGCCGAAGTGCAATTTGAAGTGGCGGCCGACGTCGACAACCCGCTGTGTGGCGCTAATGGTGCTTCGGCGATCTTCGGCCCGCAGAAGGGGGCCAGCCCGCAGCAGGTGCAGGCGCTGGACCAGGCGCTAGGCCATTTTGCCGACCATTGCGCCCAGCTGCTGGGTGAGGATGTACGGGATTACCCAGGTTGTGGCGCTGCCGGTGGCATGGGCTTCGCCGCCCGGGCCTTCATGGGCGCACAGTTCCGCCCTGGGGTGGAGGTAGTGGCCGAGCTGGCCGGCCTCGATGAATTGGTGCAGGGGGCAGATCTGGTGGTGACTGGTGAAGGCCGTTTCGATGCCCAGACACTGCGTGGCAAGACACCGATGGGTGTGGCCCGGGTAGCCAAGCGTCATGGCGTGCCGGTGGTGGTTCTGGCCGGGACTTTGGGTGAGGGCTATCAGCAGTTGTATGCCCACGGGGTCGATGCTGCATTTGCGTTGGCCAGTGGGCCGATGAGCCTGGAGCAGGCTTGTGCCAATGCTGCGCAGCTGCTGCAGGCGCGGGCGTGTGACATTGGTCGGCTGTGGCGCGTTGCAAACTGAACATGACCTGCGCTGAACCCTGTGGCAGCGGGCGTGCCCGCTCCCACAGGGTTACCTGATGATGGGCTGGGAATCGAACATGGCAATGAAGTTGGCCAATGCGGGCGAAGTGTTCTGGGCATTCCATTTCATGTACAGGCCGATCCCGGGTGCGGGCTGCTCATCGATCGGCCGGATCGCGCAAAACTGTACGCGCTCACGCGCAGTGGAGCCGACGAATGAGACCGGCACCAGGGCCACGCCAAAACCGCATGCCACCAGGCCTAGCAGTGTATGGATCTGCGCCGCCTCCTGCACGACCTTGGGATAAAAACCCGCCGCCTCGCACAGCGCGATCAACTGCGCGTGATAGCCACCGCCCAAGGCTTGCGGGGTGAATACGAAATCCTCATCGGCAAACTCGCGCAGGTCGACTTCCCCCTGTCGCGCCTTCGCGTGGCTGACGGGCATGGCCATGACGATCTGCTCATCAAGCAACAACCGTGCTTCAAGGGTACCAGCCGGCAGCGGCAGCCTGCGCATGAAGCCGATGTCCGCCTCACCGGCCAGCAAAGCCTTGGCCTGCGACGCGGATGGCATCTCGCGGATGGTTAACTGCACGTTCGGATAAGTCTCGCGAAAACGGCGCAAGCTGCTGAGCAGCGAGTCGTAATAGGCGATGGAAATAGCCGTGATGGTCAGCTTGCCGCTGACCCCCGCAGACACACTGCGGGCGTACTCGATCCCCTGTTCCAGCTCAGCCAGCGTGCGGTAGGCCGTATCGAGAAACGCCGCACCCGCTGCGGTCAGGCGCACTCCGCGCTTGTTGCGCAGCAGCAGGCTGAAGCCCAGTTTTTCTTCAAGGCGGTTGATCGCCTGGCTCAGCGGCGGTTGCGCCATGTGCAGGCGCTCGGCGGCCTTGTGAAAATGCAATTCTTCGGCCACAGCGATGAACTGCCGGAGCAAACGTGTTTCGATCATCCAGCATTCCTAGAGCATGGCTACTTGGCGGTGATATCCCTGAGATATCAAAGGTGCATGCTTTTAATATTAAGCCATGGATTTGTTTGTTGATATCGTAAAAAGGAGAATTGAAGGTAGCCAGAAATGCCCGTTACAGACCCTTTTCACAATAAAGTTGCGGTCATCACCGGTGCCGCACAAGGCTTGGGCCTGGCCTATGCCATGGCGTTGGCCGAACGTGGCGCGCGGGTCGTCATCAGCGACCTGGGCACCGACCGATCGGGGCAAGGGCAGGACGCTTCGGCACTCGAACACGCACTGACGGCCATGCGTGGCAAAGGCTTTGCTGTGGTTGGGCACGCCGGCCAACTGGAGAACGAGGACACTTGCAAGCAACTGGTTGAGCTGGCCATCGAGCATTTCGGTGCCCTGGATATCCTCATCCACAATGCCGGCTGGGTCGATTACCAGCGTATCGAGGATCAGCAAGCCGCCTTTCTGGAACGTGCGCTGGGCATCAACGTGCAGGCCCCCGTGTGGCTAGCCAAGCATGCCTGGCCCCACCTCAAGCGCTCCGCAGCGCCACGGGTAGTGCTGACCACCTCGGACCGCGCCATGTACCAGCGCTATGCGCAGCCAGGCCTGGTGGCCTATGCCGCCGGCAAGATGGCCCAGGTCGGCATCATGAACGCCTTGAGCATGGAGGGCCAGGAGCATGGCATCCTGGTCAATGCCATCTCGCCGGTGGCCAAGACCCGCATGTGGGGCATCAGCCAACCGCCAGAAGAACTGAAACCGGAGTGGGTTACGCCCGGCGTGCTGTACCTGGCCAGTGCGCTGTGCCACGACACCGGCTACATCCTGCGCGCCAGCAACGGCCAGTTCACCGCCACACGCTTCAACGAAAACAGCGGCGTCAGCTACCCCCGGGACCTGGGCCGTGTGCAGGCGGACGACCTGGCGCAGGTGGCCGAGCGCTGGAACCGCATCAAGGAATGCAACTACGTGCCGGTGAAAGTCGCGAACACGCGCGCGGACCTGGGTGAAAGCCTGGTCTGGGATGAGCGCAGCGGCGCGTTGTACTTCGTCGATATTTCTGGCGGGCGCATCAACTGCCTGACACCGGATGGCGAAGTTCACAGCCTTTACGCGTCAGCCGCGCGCATTGGCGCCTTGGCGCTGACCAGCCGGGGCAACCTGATTTTCACCGAAGATGCCAGCGTGGCCATCTTTGATGTGCCGGCGCGTAAGGTGCTCCAGCATTCTGCCTCTGTCCACCCGCGTTCGACCTACCGCTTCAACGATGGCGCCTGCGACCCGCAAGGACGCTTCGTTACCGGGCTGATGGACGAAGCCTTGAGCGGCAATACCGGGGCGCTGTTCCGCTTCGACGGGCAGTTGAACGACCAGGTTATCCACGACGACATGGCCTTGCCCACCGGCCTGGCCTGGTCGCAGGACGGTCATACGGTGTACTTCGTCGATTCGGCGGCGCGCGCCATCTACCGCGCCGAGTACCTCGTCGAAGGCCGGCTGGGCGCGGTGACGCTGTTTGCCGAAACCCCCGCTGAACTGGGGCGGCCGGATGGGCTGGCACTGGACCGCGAAGGCGGGCTGTGGGTGTGCCAGTACCATGGCAGCTGCCTGCTGCGCTACGATCGCCACGGCCACCTGACCGACCAGGTGTTGATGCCGGTACCGTGCCCCACCAGTTGCTGCTTTGGTGGGCCGGGCTTGAACACCTTGTACATCAGCACCGCGCGCTTCGACATGAGCCCTGAAGAGCTGCACCATTACCCCGATGCTGGTGACCTGTATGCCATCCGCCCGGAAACTGGCGGCGTCGCCCGGCACAGCTTCAAGGAATAAGCCGTTGCGTCTGGCTGGCCGGTAAAACGGCCAATTCGCCAAAGCGCTGCGCCGAGTCGATATAGCGCAAGGCCGACTTGGCGTCTTTCCAACCCACATAGCTCATCAGCGACTTCAGTTCCCAGCCATTGGCGGTTGCCCAGGTGGCGAAGCCACGCCGTAGCGAGTGGCCGGTATACAGCGCGGCCGGTACCCCGGCACGCTCCAGCATGCGCCGCAGCAGGCCGACCAGGCTGTTGCTGTTGAGGGCGCTGTCACCGAGGTTGCCCCAGCGGTCGAGCTTGCGGAACACCGGCCCATGGGCAATGCCGGCGACCTCCAGCCATTGCAGGTAGGCCGTGACCGGGCACAAGGCCTTGAGGGCAGGGGTGCGGTGCTGCACGCCCAGTGCTTCCCGGTCGCCCTTGCTGCGCGGCATGAACAACGTGATACCGACACCGGCTTCGGCCTGGATATGTTCGATGCGCAGGCGCGCCAGTTCATCACCCCGGAATCCACGCCAGAAACCCAGCAACAGCAGCGCACTGTCGCGGCGGGCACGGCGCAGGGCGGCCAGGTCGTGATGTTCCTGGGCCTGCCGCGCTTCCTCTTCGAAACAGTTCACGGCAGTTTGCAGGTGCTGCAACAACAGCGGGGCTGCCTGCTTGGGCGGCGTCGGGTGCAGGGTGCGGATACCACGCAGCACCTGGCGCACCAGCGGCGCCTTGGTCGGGTCGGGGAAGCCTTGGGCGACGTGCCATTGGCTGAGTGCGGCCAGGCGTTGGCGCAGGGTGCTGACGGCATGCTGGTCGGCGTGGTCGGCCAGATAGCGGGCAATGCTCTCGGCGGTAGCCGGGAGAAAACCGCCCCAGTGGGTTTCGAAGTGCTCGATGGCAGCCTGGTAGCTGCGCCGGGTGTTGTCACGGGTGGCGGCGCGAAGGTAGCGCTCGATATCAGTCATGGTGCGGGTGTCGGCGGGTGATGGGTACACGATAAACCGAATCAAGGGATATTGCATGCCAGCGCGGCCCCTGTAGGAGCGGCCTTGTGTCGCGATGGCGCGCGAAGCGGGCCCAGGTTGTGAGCTGGGGGCAGTGGGGCAGCGCCAGTGTTCGCATTACACGCATGCTTTCTCCTCGACACCATTGAACGGCGGGTACTCGCGCAACTGCGCCGGCGACAGTGGCCGACTGAAGTGGTAGCCCTGGGCAATATCACAACCGGCAAGCTTCAGGCACACCACCTGTTCGCGGGTTTCCACGCCTTCGGCGACCACTTCCAGGCCCAGGCGCTTGGCCAGGATAATGGTGGAGGACACGATCGGGCTGTCATCAGGGCTGTTGGACAGCGGCGCGATCAACGAGCGGTCGATCTTCAGCTTGCTCAATGGCAGCGAATGCAGATGGGCGAAGCCGGCGTAGCCACGGCCGAAATCATCCAGGCTGATGCCCAGGCCCGCGCGGCGCAGCGTGTGAAGGTGCGCCACTGCCGTACCTTCGGGATCGAGGATGGTGGTTTCGGTAATTTCCAGCTCCAGCCGCGGCGGGGCGATGGCATACCGTAGCAGTTCGTTCAGCAGCCGCATGGCGAAGTCCCCTTGGCGCAGTTGCAGGGCGGATACATTCACGGCCAACCGCGTTTCCCGGCCCTGGGCGTCCCAACCCGCCAAGGCCTCACAGGCCAGGCGCAATACTTCCCAGCCCAGGTCGACAATAAAGCCGCTGCGCTCTGCCAGGTCGATGAAGCGGTCCGGGTACAGCAGGCCGAACTCAGGGTGATCCCAGCGCACCAGCGCTTCGTAGCCCAGCACCTGCTGGGTGTCGAGGCGGATCTGCGGTTGGTAGTGCAGCACGAACTGGCGCTCGGCCAAGGCGCTGCCGAATGCCTGTTCAAGGGTGAAGGCCTGGATGTCGGCCAGGTTCAGCGAGGGGTCGAAGAAGCGGTACTGGGCCCGCCCGGCCTGCTTGGCCGAATACATTGCGGCATCGGCACTGCGGATCAGGCTGTCGATGTCCTGGCCGTCGCGTGGGCAGATGCTCACGCCCACACTCGGGCTGGTGTTGACCTCTTGGCCGTCAAGGGCATAAGTGGCCGACAAGCGCTGGACCAATTCACGGACCCAGGCATTGATCTGGTCTTCGCTGCGCTCGCCCGCCAGCAACACCACGAATTCGTCGCCGCCAAAGCGCGAAGCCTCGTCACCGGGCTCCAGCAAACGCTGGATGCGCCCGGCCACGGCCTGCAGCAGCAGATCACCGATCTTGTGCCCGAGGGAATCGTTGATCGACTTGAAGCGGTCCATGTCGATGAACAGTATCGCCATCAACCGGCGCTTGCCACGCTGGCGGGTCAGCGCCTGGCCGGCCACCTCGACGAACTGGCGGCGGTTGTGCAGCCCGCTGAGGTGGTCGGTGGCGGCAGCATGGCTGCTGCGCCGGTGTTCGTCCTCAAGGCGGCCGATAAGCTGCTGGTTGACCTGCTGGGCATGTTCCAGTGCGCTGAAGGCCTCCTGTCGCTTGCGCAGCAGACGCAAGGTCCACAGCAGGCTGGCGATGATCATCAGCGTCATGCTCAGGTTCAACCAGAATTGTCGGGAATAGGCCAGGGTCGAAGGCGCGAGAATTTCATCCTGGCGTTGGCTGACCACTACGCTGAACCCGCGCTCTGGCACATGTCGGTACAGGCTCTGGTACGCGTCGCCGGCCGCGTATTGGGTCAGCATGCCCGCGTCGCTGCCGGTATCCGGCAGTTCAGGCTGCAACCCGTCGCCGGCCTCCACCACGCCGCTGGTGTCTATGCGCAGCCGCTCCAGCCCGTCATCCTGCAGCAGGCGCACCAGCCCGCTGCTGCCCAGGTCGATATGCTGGAACAGCACCGCCAGGTAGCCGATGTCCAGCTGCACTACCAGGATGCTTTCGATTTCGCGGCCTGGCAGGTCGGTCAACGGCAGCAGAAACGGCAGGCGCCAGTTGGGCAGGGTGGCCTGCTGGTCCGGCGCCTGCACGCTGGGCAGAAAGGGCTTGAAACCATAGCGGGCAACGTGCCGTTGCAGCTGGCGTAACCAGTCTTCGGGCAGTGCGGAAGCTTCGTCGGTATGGCTGGCTGACAACAGCCGCCCTTGCCGGTCGTACAAGCTCATGCGCTTGAACACCGGGTCCTCGGCCAGTATCCGCGCCAGGCTGAAGTTGCCCTGGCGTAGCACCTTCATGTCGTCCTGGGTGACCCGGCCAACGGCCTGGGCGCGGTCGACCAACTGGCGCAGGCTTTCACCGACGATGCTGGCCAGGTTCAGGTGCTCGGCGGCCTTGGCCGACAGCGCGTCCTGGCGGGCGGCGGCTTTCTGCGTGATGTGCAGCCCCCAGAGAAAGGCCAGGGTGGCTGCACCGAGCATCAGGATCAGCAGCCGCAGGAGGCTGGCGGATGAAAGCGAACGGCGTATCACTGCTGATAGTTCCCGACCCTGGGTGATGCTCAAAAAATACGACAAGGAGATGACAGGCTGATGACTAGTGGCCAATCGCCTTTAAGGGTTTTCCCTATTCGCGACGGGTGTTTTCAGGCGCGCGGTTTCTTCCTCGATATAGCTCATCAATGCGCTGACTTCGGCATCTCCCAGGCGCATGTTGGGCATGGCCAGGCGGTTGTATTGCTCATACAGCAGCATGGCCAGTGGGTCTTTCTCGGCCAGCATCTGGTCGGGCTCCTTCAGCCAGCGGGTCAGCCAGCTGGCGTCGCGCTGACGGGTCACGCCCAGCAGGTCGGGGCCGATACCTGGCTGGCCTGGCTCGGTGTTGCCAAGGGTGTGGCAGGAAGAGCAACGCGTACGGAAAATCTGCTCGCCACTGCTGGGCGAACGTATTTCGGGGGCCTGGGCATAATCATTGTTCAGGGCGCTGGCCTGCTTCCAGTTGTGCAAGCTGTTGCCCAGCCGGTCAGCGAGGATGTACGGGCTTTCGAAGGGCGAGGCCTTCATCCAGCGGCCGGTGGCCTGGTTGCCGATGATAAGGCTCAGGTTGTGGTCTTTGGAGCGGCCGTTTTCCAGGCCGTCTATCCATAAACCCAGGCTACGGCGCAATTGCTCGATGTCGTCGGGCTCGCCGGTGAGCAGTGTCCAGCCAGGGCCGATGCCGAACTTTTCGGCGTAGCGCTTCAGGGTGACGGGGGTGTCGTTGTAGGGGTCGATGCTGATGGAATAGAGGAATATGTCCTTGCCGACCCGGTCACCCAGAATCTTTTGCACCTGGCGCAAGCGCGCGGTTTCCACCGGGCAGGAGTCAGTGCAGCCGGTGAAGATGAAGTTGATGGCGACGACCTTGTCCTTGATCAGGTCGTCGAAGAAATGCAGCTGGTCGCCGTCCTGGGTGAGCAGGGGGATGTTGGGAAAGTAGTCGGCGCCCCATGGGCTTGCGGTTTTTTCGGCCACAGGTTGTTGCGGCTGCAGTGGCCAGAACGGGATGCTGGCGGCAAATACCGCGAGTACCAGCAGGAAACGCCATGAGCCAGGCATGATAGGGTCCTCGATGGTGTGCAGCCCTTCGCGGGCACGCCCGCTCCCACAGGAACTTCACAGAGCCGCAGCTGCGCGATTTCTGTGGGAGCGGTGCACTCACTGATATTTCACTGGCGCAGTCACCGTCTGGCCCAGCGCCGACTTCACCGTGACCGTCGCTGGTGTGGCCGGGCCAAAGCCGGTAGTGGTCACAGACACCCGCCAGCGGGCGCCCGTAGTTGCGGCCGTCAGCGTGGCGTTCCCCAGGCTTACCGGGCCGCCGGTGGTGGCCGCTGTCACGCTGATGCTGTTGCCCGTGGCCACCGTGGTGGTCCCTTGCACATCCCAGGTGAAGCGGTTGCCGCTGCGCACCTGCACCGTGGCACTGGTGACCTGGATCTGGTCGAGCGCTGCCGCTGCGGTTACGGCGATGCTGACCGTGGCCGGGGTTAGCGACTCGGCACCCTTGGCATCACGCGCCGTGTAGTTGAAGCTGGCAGTGAACGGCGTGGCGACCGTGGCGGGTGGGGTGTAGGTCACCGTGGTGCCGTCGGTGCTGACGGTACCCTGGCCGGAGTCTGGCTGGCTGAGGCCGGTCACGGTCAGCGGTACGTTGCCGTCCGGGTCGGTGTCGTTGGCCAGCACGTTCAGGGTGATCGGCTTGCCAGCGGTAGTGGCTGCACTGTCATTGGCCGCGACGGGTGGCTTGTTGGCCGGGTCGTCGTTGTCGTCATGGCCTTTGGTGCGGAAGGTCGGCAGGCCCACCGAAGCCATGTACTGCACGCCGTCCCATCCTGGCAGCGGGGTCGGCATCACCTGGAACTGCCCCGGGTGCTCGATGTCCCAGCGCAGCAGCATCGACGAGTCCTCGTGCTGGGTGTTGTGGCAGTGTTCCATGTAGGTACCGGCGAACTCGCGGAAGCGGATGGCCATTTCCACCTCTTCCGAAGAGTCGGCATCCGGGCCGATGCGGTACACATCTTTACGCGCCCATTTTTCCCACTCTGGTGGCGCCTTGCCGTCGCGGCTGAGAATCACGCCTTCTTCGAAGTGCACATGCACCGGATGGCTCCAGCCATTGCCGCCGTTGACGATTTTCCACACTTCCAGGGTGCCGTCGCCACTGAAACCACCGTCGGTGGACTGGTTGGCCAGTTGCGGCGCGGCACTGATGCGTCGCGGGTCCATGCTGTAGCCGAAGGCGCCGTCGGTCTTGATGGTCCAGGGCTTGGTGTCGGTACCGTCGGAGCGGCCAAAGATGAACTCGCGGTGGCGGGCATTCTTGATTTTGGCCAAATCGGCGGCCGAGTTGCGGTCAATTGGCAGCGGCAGCATTTTCAGGCCTGCGGCCTTGCCTGGCTTGGCTGGCTCATAGGCCACCGGGTCCATGCTCAGGTCCTGGCCGGTGTAAGGCTGTACCAGCAGTTGCAGGAACTTGCCGACTGCAGGGTCGCCTTTGTCCCACTGCGGGCCCTTGCTGGTCTGCTTGATCACCGCCTTGTATTTTTCCGACAGTACGTCGGCCAACGCAATGGTACCTTCCGGGCCTTTGCCGGTGCGGTGCTCCTCCAGGTTGACGAAGTACAGCTTGTCGCCCGCCTTGATGCCGTTCTTGGCAAAGTTGATGATGATGTCGTAGCGCTCGGCGATGCCTTGCAGCGGCAGGATGCCATTGTTGTCCTGCAGGCTGCCGTCGCCGTTGAGGTCCAGGGTGCCGTCGAATGGCACGGCGTGTTCCATGATGTTGCCGTCGTTGGCAATCATGTGGAACGGCACCCGCGCATATGAAAGGTTGGAACCGGACGGGCCTTTGAACTCACCGCTGGTACCGGCAATTTCCCGCACCACGGCAAACTTGAAGTAGCGCGATACCGAGCCGTTGAGGATACGGAAGCGGTAGCTGCGCGCGCGAACCTTGAGCTTGGGCTGGTACTGCCAGTTGACCAGAATCTGGTCGCCGAGGAAGCCATCGGTGTTGAACGGGTTGAACCACAGCTGGCCGTTGGCATCCCAGGCCTTGTCGGCAATCATCAGGTTAACATCATAGTCACGGTTGCCCCACGGCATGCCCGTGCCGCTGGGGAAACGCAGGTTTACGCCATCCTGCAGGGCCTCGTTACCGCGGTCCAGGGCGCTGTAGTAGTTCATCATCACGGCGTTGCCCTTGTAGACGTTCTGCGCCGTGAAATCCATCATGTGGTCGTGGAACCAGTGGGTGCTCATGGTTTCACGCCAGTCACCGCGGATCTTGATGCTGCCGTTCTGGCAGGTTTTCAGGCCCGGTGTGCCGTCGTTGACGAACAGGGTTTCACCCGGCGAGCAAGGGAAGGCCGCACGCGGATCCTGGGCACGGGTGTTGATGGTGTCGTAGCCGGCCAGTTGCACCGGCCACCGGTAGTCGTAGTACTGGCCGGGGAAGAAGTAAGCGTTGGCAAAACCATCGCTCTCAGCCGGGGAGTGGCCATTATGCTCGTGGGTCGAGATGGTGTGCAGGCCAAAGCCGCCGTTGGCAGAGGGGTCGATAGGCAAGGCGTTGTAATGGCGCATCAGGATCGGCTGACCGTAGCGCACCATCAGCAGCTTGGCCGGGAAGGTGCCGTCGAATGTCCACAGTGATTTATGGTTCTGCAAGGGCATGTTCGGGTGAAAGCGCGTGTCGATGCCCTTGGTGGTGCCCAGCGTGGTCGGGATGTCGGAGGTCTGGTAGTAAAGGCCGCCGGGTGCGAACTCGCCAACCGCATAGTTGTGCAGCTGTTTGCGGTCACGCAGGCCGAGGTTGATGCGCGCGCCGGCCTGCGCAGTCTTGAACGCCGCCTGCGGGTAGAACTCGTTCCAGCGCTGGTGCGACCAGCCTTTCCCTGGTGGCCGGCCTTCGGCAGGCGAACCGACCGGCTGGCGGTTGAGGAACATCTCGATCTGCGCCTTCCAGGGGTTGCGGTCCAGCACATTGGCGTACTGGGTCGGGAACGGGTACAGGCCGGGTTGCTTGAGGAACGCTTCAAGTGCCGTGCCGCTTGGCCCGCTGCGCGCCACTACGTTGGGGTCTTGCGCGGGGGCCGCGCCGAGGGTGGGGACCGGGAAGGTCAGCTCTGGCGCCGGCGTGGTCGGGTCGAGCTTCTCTGGTCCGAACTCTTCGAACAGCAGCAATTGCTGGGTAAAGGGCTGCGCGCCGAACAACGGGCTGGGTTTGCCGTTGGTGGGGTACCTGTCCGAGGTTTGGAGGGCGGGCGGCAGCACGTTGTCGATACGCACCGTATCGCGGTCGCCGTATGCGCCATTGATCAGTTCAAGCGAGCCCTGGTTGGCTTCGGGCAAGGTGTTCAGGTTGAGCAGGGCCGGGGCAGGGTCGTCCGGCTGGTTGGTATAGGCCGATGGGTCGGTCGGCGACGGTTGGCTGTTGTCATCCATGGGTGAGGCCATGGCCGTGATCAGTCCGAGGCTGACCATCAGCGCAGTGACGCAAGACAGCTGGAATGCGTGCCTTGTGGGGTGTATCACGGCAGGTGTTTTCATTGCCTTGTGCCTCGCTCGCGGCTGTATGGCTTAAAGCCATCAATGGCGTTTTGCCCGGTAAAAGGCCCTGAGCAACGGCTGTGCCAACAGATCTCTCAGTAATGCTTTGTTAAACAAATCCTTGTGGCGCCTGATGTGCGCATGATGACGGGGCGTCAAGAATGGGTATAAGTCCCCACTAGCGGGGGCCCAATGCCCACAGATTGGGTGGATTGGGGCGTGACACCCCCAGCGCGCTGGGGTATACCTGTTCGCCACCAAGGGGAGCCCGGTAAAGGGCTGAGAAACCGCTGAACGCTACAGCGCGGTGACCCTTCGAACCTGATCCGGATCATGCCGGCGAAGGGATGGGGCTTGTAACCTGCCTTTTTGCCGGCCTCACTGCGAGGCCCGTCCATGTCAACTGCCAAGGTCTCGCTGTCACCTTCATCAAGGACAGCAACATGACCGAACGTTTCAGCCAGTCCCTGCGCCGCCAAAGCGAGCCGACCTGGTCGGCGGCCGTTGGCCACCGTTTCGTGACCCAATTGTGCGACGGCAGCCTGCCGGACCCGATCATGGTCGACTACCTGGTGCAGGACCATCGCTTTCTCGACAGTTTCCTGACCTTGCTGGGTGCGGCCATTGCCACCGCCGATACGTTCGAGGCGCGCCTGCGCTTCGGCCGCTTTGCCGGAATGATTTCCAGCGATGAGAACACCTACTTCCTGCGTGCCTTCGAGGCCCTGGACGTGAGCCCCGCACAACGCAGCGCACCCGCCGATACCGTGCCAACCGCAGGGTTCAAGGCGATCATGCGTGAAGCGGCAGCGACCCGCTCCTATGCAGCGGCGCTGGCAGTGCTCAACGTTGCCGAAGGCCTTTACCTCGACTGGGCGCTCAAGGCACCCAAGCCGATGCCGGACAATTTTGTCCATGCCGAGTGGATCACCCTGCACGACAACCCGGCATTCCAGGCCTTTGTTGCCTTCCTGCAGTCTGAGCTGGACCGTGTCGGCCCGCAGGAAGCCGCACTTGCAAGCGATTTCTACCAGCGCACCGTTGCGCTGGAGCTGGCCTTCTTCGATGCCGTCTACCCGGAGGGCAAATGAGCATGGATATCTTCGAGCGCCTCAAGGCCGCAGCCACCCAACAGTGGCACAGCTACGTAGACCATGACTTCGTACGGCAGATGGGCGAGGGCACGCTGAGCGAGGAAGCGTTCCGCACTTACCTGGTACAGGATTACCTGTTCCTCATCCAGTTCGCCCGCGCCTGGGCACTGGCGGCCTACAAGAGCCGTCGCCCGGCCGATATCCGCGCGGCGCAGGCCGGGTTGGCGGCGATTCTGGATGAAACCGACCTGCACTTGCGCCTGTGCGCGCGCTGGGGGCTGACCCAGGCGGATATCGAGGCCGCGCCAGAGCACCAGGCCACGGTGGCATACACCCGTTACGTGCTGGACTGTGGCGCCGCCGGTGACCTGCTGGAGCTGCATGTGGCGCTGGCGCCTTGCGTGATCGGCTATGCGGAGATCGGCCGGGCCTTGGCCGAGCGCATTGGCGACTTGAGCAACCACCCGTACCGCGAGTGGATTGGTGAGTATGCCGGTGAAGGCTACCAGGGGGTGGCGGCCGCAGCGCGCAAGCACCTGGATGAGCTGGCAGCGCGGAGCATGACCGAGCAGCGGTTTGCCGAGTTGGTGGGGATCTTTGGCCAGGCATCCAGCCTGGAGGCGGACTTCTGGCAGATGGGCCTGGACGGGGTGGCGTAGCCCCCCCGGGGCCGCTTTGCGCCCCATCGCCGGCAAGCCGGGCTCCCACAGGTACGGTGCAACCCTTCAATCATTGCGCGGTCTCTGTGGGAGCCCGGCTTGCCGGCGATGGGCTGCGCAGCAGGCCCAAAGTGCTTGGTCGACTGGGTGATTCCTACCCAGCCCAAGCCCGCTTTGGTGCATGAATGCCTCAAAATAAGTCGTTCAGCACACTTCCACAGCGCATAAAAGCGACTTTACTGTTCACAGTGCACATTGATGTCTGGGCTGCCTGCCCGATTTGATTCCGGGTCCCGGCCCTAGAAAAAGCGGCCCGCATATTGCTCTTCCAGCTCCCAACTACCACCCGGAGCCCCCGTGCAATGAGCTCACCCAGCGAATTCCCCCTCAGCGAAGCCCCGCAGTCCGCCCGCAAGGGCCTGCTGCCGATTGCCATGGTCTTGTTCAGCTTTACCTTTTTCACCGGCACGATGTTCGCCGGCGGCAAGCTGGGCATGGCTTTCGATTTTGTCGACATGTTGTGGGTGGCCACCGTCGGCAACAGCCTGCTGGCGATGTATGCCGCAGCGTTGGCATTCATCGCTTCGCGCAGCGGGCTGAATACCGTACTGATGGGGCGTTTTTGTTTCGGTGAGGCAGGTAGCCGGCTCTCGGACTTTCTGCTGGGTTTCGCTGAACTGGGCTGGTACGCCTGGGGTACGGCCACGGTGGCCATCGTGCTGGTCAAGCTGTTGGGGTTGGCGGAAGGCTTCGGCGTACCGTTGATGGTGCTGTTCGGGCTGGGTTTCAGCATTACTGCCATCATCGGCTTCAAGGGGCTGGACGTGCTGTCGCGCGTGTCGGTGCCATTGATGTTCGTGCTGCTGTTGGTGTCGATGTACATCGCTACCCGCGATGCCGGTGGCTTTGCCGGCCTGGCTGCAGTAGTGCCGCACGAGACCATGACTTTTTCGGCAGCAGTGACCATGGTGTTCGGCACCTTCGCCAGTGGTGCCACCCAAGCCACCAACTGGACACGGCTGTCGCGTAGCGGCCGGGTGGCGGTGATCGCCAGCGTGGTGGCATTTTTGCTTGGCAACGGCCTGATGGTGGTGGCCGGTGCCTGGTGCGCGATGGTTTACCAGCAGGCCGATATTGTCGAAGTAATGATGCTGCAGGGCCTGTCGTTCGCGGCGGTGGTGATGCTGTGCCTGAACCTGTGGACCATTCAGGGGCCGACCATCTACAACGTGTCGGCGGCCGCCTGCCATTTGTTGCGCAGTGAGCGCCGGCGCACGGCAACGCTGGTGGCGGCCGGGGTTGGCATTGTGCTGGCGATTGGTGGCATGTACGAAATGCTGATCCCGTTCCTGGTGCTGCTGGGCTCGATCATTCCACCGGTGGGCGGGGTGATCATGGCTGACTTCTGGTATCGACACCGCGGCCAATACCCGGCACTGGGCACCGCAAGCCTGCCACGCTACAACCTCACCGGGCTGTTTGCCTATGCCGTGGGCGCAGTACTGGCGTACGCCTCGCCCTGGGTCGCTCCGCTGGTGGGTATAGGCGCCTCGGCCCTGTGCTACATCGTCATGCTCGAACTGGGCGCACGCCGCCGGGCGCCGGGCCAGGCGGGTGTGGAGCCGTGAGCCTGGCGCTGGACGAGATCCTGCATTTGCCTGGCCTGCACGAGATGCGTGTGCTGGCCGGGGCACGTAACCTTCAGCGTCGGGTGCGCTGGCCGTATGTGGCGGAAAACGAAGGCATCGCTGAATGGGTAATGGGCGGTGAACTGGTGTTCGTTACCGGTATCAACCACCCGCGCGGCGAGGCCAACCTGTTGAGCCTGCTGGAAGACGGCGACGCCGTGGGCATCGCCGGCATGGTGATCCTCACTGGCGGCAGTTTTATCCAGAGCGTCCCGGCGTCTGTCATCGCACGAGCCGAGCAACTTGGCCTGCCGCTGATCGAGCAGCCCTACGCGCTGAAGATGGTGGTGGTTACCCACCTGATCGGCACGGCGTTGGTGCAGATGAGCCAGGTACGCCGCGCGCGTCACGATATCCTTGGCCAACTGCTCACGGGCGACTACCCGAGCCTGGCCATTGCCCGGCAGCGCGCAACGCACCTGCAGCTGGCACTGGACGAGCCGCGTCGCTTGCTGGCTTTGCGCCTGGCGGGCGTGGACGGTTTGTTCGAGCGCCACGGGCTGGCCCACGGCGAGCGTACCTGGCAAGCTACCCGGCAGGCCCTGGAAGACCAGCTCGAAGCCTGGTGCCGCCAACGGCCAGGCAGCGTTACCGCGCAGCTGCCGGGTGATCTGTTCGTGGTGCTGCTGGCCGATACACACGACCTGCCCGAGACGTTGGCTGCGCTTTACCGGCAGCTGCAGGCCACAACGGGTGAACTGAGTTTGCACATGGGTCTGTCGAGCGTCGCCGACGATTGCGCGCACTATCGCCAGGCCCTCAACGAGGCTCGTCAGGCCTTGGACGTCGCGCAGCACCTGCGCCCAGCCAACGGCTATTGCAACTACAGCGAACTGGGCGTGCTGCGCCTGCTGCAAGGCATCGTCGACCGCTCGCTGATCGACGATTTCGTCAGCCGTACGCTCGGCCCGTTGATCGCCCCTGGCCGCAAGCAGGCCAATGCTCTGGTGCACACCCTCGATGCCTTGCTCATGGCAAACGGCAACGGGCTCAAGGCCGCACAGCGGCTAGGGCTGCACCGCAACACCATCAATCAGCGCATCCAGCGCATCGAACAACTGAGCGGGCAGTCCATTGATGACCCGCTTTTTCGCATGAATGCTTCGGTCGCCATGCTGGTATGGCGCATGAGCGAAGCCCACGGCAAGGAGTAACAGCATGAACATCATCAACGCACGGCTGCGCGGCAAGCCTGGCCTGTTCCGCATCGAACTGAACGGCGAGCGCATTGCCTCCATCGTGCCGCAGACCGAGGTGGTGGCGCCCGTTGCCGCCCATGACCTGGACGCAGGGCAAAACCTGGTGGTGGCGCCCTTTGTCGAACCGCATATCCACCTCGACGCCACACTGACTGCCGGCGAGCCCCGGTGGAACATGAGCGGTACCCTGTTCGAAGGCATCGAATGCTGGGCCGAGCGCAAGGAAATCACCACCCATGAAGACATCAAGGCACGCGCGAAAAAGACCATCGGCATGCTGGTGGACCACGGAATCCAGCATGTGCGTACCCACGTCGATGTGACCGACCCGAAACTCACCGCGCTCAAGGCAATGGTCGAAGTGCGTGACGAAGTACGCGAACTGGTCGACCTGCAGATTGTCGCCTTCCCGCAGGAGGGGATCGAGTCGTACGCCAACGGCCGGGCGCTGATGACCGAAGCGGTGGCCATCGGCGCCGATGTGGTCGGCGGCATTCCGCATTTCGAGAACACCCGCGACCAGGGGGTGTCGTCGGTGAAGTTCCTGATGGACCTGGCCGAGCGTACCGGTTGCCTGGTGGACGTGCACTGCGACGAGACCGATGACCCGCAATCACGTTTTCTTGAAGTGTTGGCCGAAGAGGCCCGGGCGCGCGGCATGGGTGCCCGGGTGACGGCCAGCCATACCGTGGCCATGGGCTCGTATGACAATGCCTACTGCTACAAGCTGTTCCGCCTGCTCAAGCTGTCGGGCATCAACTTCGTGTCGTGCCCGACCGAGAGCATTCACCTGCAAGGGCGTTTTGACAACTACCCCAAACGCCGTGGCGTCACCCGTGTTGCCGAGATCGACCGTGCCGGGATGAACGTGTGCTTTGGCCAGGATTCCATCGTCGACCCGTGGTACCCGTTGGGCAATGGCAACATCCTGCGCATTCTTGAAGCCGGCCTGCACATCTGCCACATGCTCGGCTACGAAGACCTGCAGCGTTGCCTTGACCTGATCACCGATAACAGCGCCCGTACCTTGAACCTGGGCGAGCGCTACGGCATCGAGGTGGGGCGGCCGGCGAACCTGTTGCTGTTGTCGGCGCCTGATGATTACGAAATGGTCCGTACCCAGGGGCATGCACTGGTGTCAGTACGCAATGGCAAGGTGCTGATGCAGCGTACGCCGGCGCAGGTGCAGCGTTTGCTCTGACTTCGCTATGGGCTCAGGTGCTCAGTGCAGCCAGGGCGCAGCTCGCCACTTGAGCATCCTGCACAGCCACGCCGGTCAGGTCTGCCAGGGTGATCTGGTCGTCGTGCTCGCGCCCTTTGGCGCGGCCGGTCAACAGCGTACCCAGCTCGATCAGCTGGTTCGCGTGTAGCTGACCGCTCTCGAGCGCGTGAGCCACTTCGCCGTACTGGCTGCACTGGGCGACCGAGTCGACGATGATGCGGTCTGCGCTGGCCACCAGTGCCGGGTCCAGCTCCTGCTTGCCGGGCGCATCGGCGCCGACGGCGGTGATATGCGTACCCGGTTGGACCCACTCGCTGTGCAGCAGCGCCTGGCGGGAAGGGGTGGTGCAGACAATCAGGTTTGCCGCGCCCGCGACCTCTGCCGCATCCCGTGTGGTGCGAACCTCAAAGCCCAGTTCACGGGCAAATGCTGCATAGGCCGCAAGCCCGTTTTCATGCCGGCCCCAGACAATGACCTGGCGGCAATCGGTAACGGCGCGCAGCTGTTCAAGCTGCATCTGCGCCTGCATGCCGGTGCCGAGGATGCCAATGGCCTTGACCTCGGCCGGTGCCAGCAGCCGGGCAGCGATACGCCCGGCCAGCGCGGTGCGCATGGCGGTCAGCCAGCCCTGGTCCTGCAGCAGTGCCAGCGGCTGCCCGGTGAGCGCCGAGAGCACCAGCATCAGGCCATCGTTGCTCGGCAGGCCCTTGGAAGGGTTGTCATAAAAACCGGTGGAAAGCTTGGCGGTGAAGGTAGGGCTGCCTTCGATGTAGGCCGATTTCACGCAGCAGTCACCGTTCGCCGCGTGAAATGCGAAGGCCTGCACGGGCGGTACCTGGACCTTGCCGTTGGAGTAGGCGATGAAGCCTTCTTCCAGCAGGCTAACCGCCAGCTCCGGGTTGAAGCTGGCGGTGATCTGCGCCTTGCTGAAGACTTTCATTGCACGGCCTCGAGGAATTTTTCCAGCACGATGTTACGGCCGCACAGGATCACTGCGACACGCTTGCCCTGATAGCGCTCGGCGAGCTTTTGCATGCCGGCGACCGCAACCGCTGCAGCGCCTTCGATGATCCAGCGTTCATTGCTGGCGATATCGCGCATGGCGGCGCGAATTTCGTCTTCGCTGACCAGTACGGTATCGGTGAGCAACGCCTGGCACAGTGGCAAGGTGATGGCGCCGGGCTCGACGCCGCCAGCTGTGCCGTCCGACAGCGTTTCGCGGGCGTCCACCTCGACAATCTCTCCGGCCTTGAGGGATTGCTCCAGTGCAGGGTCATTCGCCGGCCAGCAGCCGATTATCTCGGTACCCGGCTTGAGTACGCGCAGGGCGGCAGCGATGCCGGCAATCATCCCACCACCGCCCACGGCGACAAACACCGCGTCCAGGTCGGGTGCCTGCTCGAACAACTCCATGCCGATGGTGCCCTGGCCGGCAATGACTTGCAGGTCGTTGTAGGGGGACACGAACGGTACACCCTGAGCCTTGGCTTGCCTGGCTGCCTCCAGCTCTGCACTTAGCGGGTCCGTGGGCAGGCAAAGCACTTCGGCGCCCAGCGCACGCATCGCCTGCAGTTTGTATGGCGAGGCGGAGATGGCGGTGTAGACAGTCACTGGCACGCCAGCCGTTTTGCCGGCCAGTGCAAGTGCCTGCCCGTGGTTGCCGGAAGAGGCAGCGATTACCCCGCGCTTGCGTGCTTCGGTCGGTAGCAGGCGGATCTTGTTGCTGGCGCCACGGAACTTGAATGACCCCGTGTGCTGCAGGTGTTCGCATTTCAGCAAGACTTCGCAGCCGCTCAATGCCGACAACCGGGCGCTGTAGGTGAGCGGTGTAATGCTGACGGCTGGGCGCAGTGCGCTGTGTGCTTCCTTGATGGATTCGTACAGTGCATCGAGGTAAGGGCTGTCGGCAAAGGTCGGGGAAGCTGTAAAGACTGGCATGCTGCGCTCCGCATATGGAATATCTGTCTACGGTAGAATAATTATCCATGGTAGACAAGTGCGCGAGCAGAGCCGGTGGCGATGTTCTGTCGGTCAAGGGCGCGCTAGGTCTTCAGCTCTTTCAGGTACTTGTACACGGTGGCCCGGCCCATGCTCAGCACGTTGGCGACATAGTCAGCACCACTTCGCCCTTCGAACGCGCCTTCGGCGTGCAGTGCCTGCACGAGGCTGCGCTTGTCCTTCATCTGCAGTGTCTGCAGCGAAAGGTTGCGCGCTTGCAGCCACGCATGCAGGAAGGTGTTGATACGTTCCTGCCAGTCGTTGCGGAACAACGAGTCAGGTTGCGGTACCAGCCGGCCCATCTGGAAGAACGCATCGAGTGCCACACGGGCTTGTTCCAGTACCGACACGTTCAGATTGATGCACATCAGGTGCTCGGCTTCGCCCTCTGCGTTGCGCAGGACGGTACTGATAGACCGGACCTTCTGGCCGTTCCAGTTGAGCTTCTCGTACGGGCCCAGGTTGGCGCCGTCAAGCACATCGCCCAATTCGTGATCGATCGCCGAATCATCGCCCAGCTTGCGCTGGGAGAAGTTGTTGGCGATGTGCACTACCGTCTGGCTGCGCAGGTCATGGAGGATGACTTCGGCGTGCGGGTACAGCAGCAGGGCGATGCTGTCGGCGATTGCCTTGTAGTTTTGCAGGTTCATTTTCTGTCGGTGATCAGTGCTGGACGCCCATGGTGGCGGCAAAGCGTAACCGGCACAAGGTTGTGCGCCTGCAGGTTCCGTACGGCTGCCAACGTCGAAAACAACAGTATTTTACTTATCACATGCGATAAGCCGTGATTATTCCATGTCAGGAACTGTTTGCAGGAGCGATTGGATATCGCCATAATTAGTACGTAATTACATGGTACATAACACAGTACAAAATCGTAGGAGCAAGCATGGCCCGGGGCGGTATTAACAAGGTGGTAGTGCAGCAGGCGCGTCAGGCACTGATAGCCCGGGGCGAGAACCCCAGCATCGATGCCATACGTATCGAGCTGGGTAATACCGGCTCCAAGACCACCATTCACCGTTACCTGAAGGAGTTGAACGGCCAGCAGCCGGTGGCTTCCGAAGGCGGCGCGGCGCTGAGCGATGTGCTGAGCCGCCTGGTCGGGCAACTGGCAACCCAGTTGCAGGACGAGGCCGACCTGACGATCGAGCAGGCCGAAAGCACCTTCACTCAACAGCGGGAAACGCTTGAAGCGCAGCTGGAGATTGCCCAGCAGGCGCTGGCTGCAGCGCATCAGCAACACAAGATCGATGCAGCGGCATTGGCCGCCGAGACAGAAAAGCTGCTGTCCACACAAAGCACCCTGCAGGCCGAGCAGCTGCGCAGTGCCAGCCTCAACCAGTCACTGGGCGAAATGCAGGTGCGTCTGGCTGACAAGGACGAACAGGTCAAATCGCTGGAAGACAAGCATCGCCATGCCCGCGATGCTCTGGAGCACTACCGCAATGCCAGCCGTGAGCAGCGCGAGCAGGAGCAGCGCCGCCACGAAGCGCAGTTGCAGCACATGCAGGTGGAAGTGCGCCAGTTGCAGCAGGGCATGATCGTCAAGCAGGATGAACTGACCCGCCTGCACCGCGACAACGAGCGCTTGCTGGGCGAACACCGCCAGGCGGCCAGCGAGTGCCGGGCGCAGGACGAGTTGCTGGAACAACGCGATGCGCAGATCCAGGGCTTGCGCACGATCCTGGCCCAGGCTCAAGGCGCCAGCGAGGAAATGCGCCGTCAGCTGGATGTGCAGGCGCAGAGCCTGGAGGCCAGACGAGACCTGTGCACCGAACAAGCGCGGCAATTGCAGCGCTTTGAGGAACAGTTGAAGGACCGGGACGAGGCGCTGGCGCAATGTCGCGCACAGCTGGCACCCGTTGCAGATTAATCAAACTTTCCGTGGCTGGCGTGTTCTTCCTTTGACACTCACGGGAGAAAACGCCATGCATGATTCTGAGCCAGTACGCAAAGAGGGGCCTCACTCGACGGAGCAGGCGGATAAACCGGACGACCTTGGTTTCGACCCTGATTCCCCGGATGTCGACGACCCACAGGTGGACCCGCAAGGGCCGGCCAAGGCGCCCAGAGACATTGAAAAGGACAGGTGAGTGCGGCTATGCCCAGCGCTCCAACGGCGCCCTGCTAGCTCACTGAGCTAGCAGGTTTACCGTAAGAGCAGCCTTATGGCCCGACGGGCGAGTATTCAGGCTTCGGCTTTGCGCGCTGCTTCGACCCCCGACGCCGACAGCTTGATCGGGTAGTGCACGCTGATCTGGTGGTCACTACCCACTACCACGCTGCCGTCGTGGATCAGGCCGGCTTCCTGCAATGTCTTCAGCATGCCGGCCACAGCTTTCTCACCGCGGTAGTTGTCCAGCACTTCCTTGCCCAGCCCTTCAGGGTGCGCATGCAGCAGGCGGGTAAGCACTTCGGTTTTCAATGCATCGTTACTCATGGCGGGCCTCACTTGGCGTGCTTGGCCTGAAGCGCCTTGGCATGCTCCAGGTGCTGTTCGAGTTTGGGCAGGGTTTCGCTGGCAAAGGCCTTCAGCTCGGCCTTGTCGGACGATGCAGCCTCTTTCTTGAACAGTTCCACCGCTTTTTCGTGAGCGTCGACCTGGTTGTTGAGGTACGACTTGTCGAACGATTCATCACGCCATTCCAGGATCATTTTCTTGACCTTGTCGGTCATGGCTGCCTCGTCCGGAACGGAAATGTCCAGCTTGCGGGCAATGTCGCCGAGTTTCTGGTTGGCCTGGGTGTGGTCAGTGATCATTTGCTGGGCGAAGGTCTTGATCTCGGCATTCTGGCTTTTTTCCTTGGCCAGGTTGCCGGTGACCACTTCAGCAATGCCGGCCTCGGTGGCCGCATCGACGAAGTCGTCGGAGCTCGCCGCCAGTGCGTGCACCGATGCCAGGCCCAACACCATGGAGAAACCAACGCGCTTGATGAAGAGATTGCTCATGCTTCACTCCTTAAACCGTGGCGCGACCTCAGTGTCGCGTACAGTTGAGGGTGAGGGTGAGGCAAAGGTTTAATCTTTTTCGCCGCCGGTTTGTCTGTACGACGCTGAACTATAGTGAAAGGCGGCGAACGCGGTATGGCCAGGGACTCCAATGTGCGCAGCCAGGAAACAGGATGACGAAGGACTTTTCGCGCTAACAGGCGAGGGCCGCGCCGTGGCGCTGTTCCGCCTGGTACTGGCGTTCATGTTGGTAGTGATGCTGGCATTTGTGCTGGTGGAAGGCTGGCGCATCTGGCGTGACTACCGATACGCCTACAGCAATGCCGAGAACATGGTCAGCAACCTGGCCCGGGCCACGGCGCAGCATGCCGAGGACGCTATCCGCCAGGTTGACGCCATTACCGCTGCCTTGGCCGAACGCCTGGAAGGCGACGGTTTCGAGCACATCGACCGGCCGCGCCTGCATGCCTTGCTGGTGCAGCACAAAAGCATCATGCCGCAACTGCACGGGCTGTTCGTTTACGGCCCGGACGGTAGCTGGATCGTTACCGATCAGCCGGCAATCCCGCCCAACGCCAATAACGCCGACCGCGACTACTTTGCTTACCATCGCAACCACACCGACCGGGGTGTACGTATCGGTTCGGTGGTACGCAGCCGTTCGACCGGCGATCTGATCATTCCTATTTCAAGGCGCCTGGAATATGCCGACGGCAGCTTCGCCGGTGTATTGCTGGGCACCATCAAAGTGGAATGGTTCGTGCGCTATTACGGCGACTTCAAGATCGACGAACGCGGTGCCCTGGTGCTGGCCAAGCGTGACGGGACCATCCTGGTACGGCGCCCGTTCGTGGCACAAGTGGTAGGCCGCAGCCTGGCCAATAGCGAGATCTTCCGTAATCACTTGCCGTATGCCGCAGAAGGTGTAGCCGAGGCGGTCGCGGTGATCGATGGCACGCCGCGGCTGTATGGCTATCGCGCGTTGTCCAGCTACCCGCTGGTAGTGGAGGCGGGCTTGTCGCGTGAATCGATCATCGCGCCCTGGCGGCATGATGCAATCAAATCGGTGGCGGTACTGTTGCTGTTACTGGTCGGGCTGGCCGCGTTCGCAGCTGTGGTGCTGCGCCAGTTGCGCGAGCGCATTGCCATAGAGCGAGCGCTGCTCCAGGCACATCAGACACTGAAAGCGCTGGCCTTGACCGACAGCCTGACCGGGCTGGGTAACCGACGCCGGCTGGATGCGGTGTTCGAATCAGAGCTGCGCCGGGCTCGCCGCCAAGGGTATTCGCTGGCGCTGGTCATGCTCGACCTGGATTACTTCAAACCCTATAACGACCACTACGGTCACCCCGCAGGCGACCAGTGCCTGCGGCGCTTTGCCGAGGTGCTGAAACAGGCCTTGAAGCGGCCGGCCGACCTGGCTGTGCGTTATGGTGGCGAGGAGTTCACGCTGTTGTTGCCCGACACCGATGGCCGTGGGGCAGAGGCGCTGGTGCAGGAGCTGCAGCAACTGTTACGCCGGCAGATGCTGGAGCATGCGGCCAGCCCGTTGGGACGGGTATCGTTCAGTGCGGGGATCGCAGTGGGCGACCTGGCGCGGGAGGGCGTGACTGCCGAGGCGCTGGTCGCGGCGGCAGATCGGGCGTTGTACCAGGCCAAACAGCTGGGGCGCGACAGGTATTGCGTGGCGGGGAGTGTGGTGCTGGGCGTGGATACGTGATCTGGCTTTGCGCCCCCAACGGCTAACGAGCAAGGCAGAGCCGCATTGCACATCGCCCTTGCAGACCGTGAGCGTGCTCACTGGCAAGAATGCCCCGGAGTCGTTCGCCCAGCAGCCCCTCATCGATAATTTCAAACCCGAACCGTGCATAAAACGGCGCATTCCAGGGCACATCGACAAAGGTGGTCAACGTCAGCTCGCGCACACCGGTGAAGCGCGCGGCATTTTCCACCTGCTGTAGCAATCGGCGCCCGACACCTTGCCCTTGCGCCTCATGGCGCACCGATATCTCATGAAGGTGCAGTGCCTGGCCCACAAGCCGGGCACATGCAAACCCCACAATGCGCCCAGCGGGATCCTCAGCCACCCAGCTACCACCCGCCTCGACGAAAGCCCTGTGTTCAGCGCAATCCATCACGTCACCCTCCGCCAGCCAGGCCAGTGCCGGCCAACCGACAAAAGCCTGGGCTGCGGAACGCTCGATGTCCGGCAGGGATTGAACATCGTGTTCAAGGGTAGGGCGGATAAGCATGAATCACTCCAGTCGTTCTAGTCCGCCGCCAACACCTGCGGCTGTAATTGCCAGCGTACCGAGCTTACCCCTTTTTCCAGGCTGACCCGGCTGACAAGCCGCTCCAGTTGCGCTGGTGCCTGTGCGGTGCCCAGCAGTTCGGCGCGCACTTCCAGGCGCGCAGGGCTGTCCAGGTCTTCGCTCTGCAGTGACTGCAAGCGCAGCTGCGGATCGCCCAGGCTATGCAGCATCAGGCTGCGCACCTGGATTTCGTCCTCGGCGCGGCAGACGATGCGCACTTCGAAGTGCTGTTCCACTTCGCTGGCCGGCACCACGTCCTGACGGTCCAGGCGCTGGGCGATGTCACGCAACAGGATATTGGCGCATAGCACCACCAGGCTACCCAATGCTGCCTCCAGCAACAGCCCCAAGCTGCACAGCACGCCGACCGCAGCCGTGCACCACAAGGTGGCCGCGGTGTTCAGGCCACGCACGTTGAAACCATCGCGCATGATCACACCGCCACCGAGAAAGCCGATGCCCGACACGACATAGGCGGCGACGCGCGACGCATCGGCAGGCGCCATGCCTGGCACCGCCTGGGTCATCAGCACGAACAGACAGGCACCGGTACTTACCAGCGCATTGGTGCGCAGCCCGGTCAGGCGTTGGCGCAATTGCCGTTCGGCACCGATCAGTGCTCCGAGTAGCAGGGCAATGCTGACGCGCAGCAGAAATACTTTCCAATCCATAGCAAACCTCTTCCGCAGGCACACGCCCGCATGAACGCCATCAGTTGGCGTGGTTGAAAAACCAGAAAAATGCGCAGGACCACGAGGAGGGGAGACGAAGCGGGGGTTACAGGAAACCACCGTCTTGCCAGAGCGGCCAGACAGTGCAGGACACTGCCGGGCTAGCGCGCCACGTGGGCCTGTCGCAAGCGACTGGGGCTACTGTCCAAGGCAGGTCTCCTGTTGAGGAAGGCAAAATTGCGTCGCGGACCATACGCCGCGCGGCAGAGCAGGTCAAGGGTGAAAACATGACAATGGCTTCATCCGTGAGTGGCCTGCAACCCGTCACGCCCGCATGGAAAAAAACCTGGGCAGCCGGTACCCTTGCGCCTCTCTTTGCCATCCACCGGACCGTTCCATGCTGTTCAATCTCGCCGTATTGTTCGGCACCCTGGTGGCTATGGAGGGCGTTGGCACGCTGGCTCACAAGTACATCATGCATGGCTGGGGCTGGTGGCTGCACCGCTCGCACCATGAGCCACACCTGGGCATGCTCGAAACCAACGACCTGTACCTGGTGGCGCTGGGGCTGATCGCCACAGCGCTGGTCGCCCTGGGCAAGAGTGGTTATGCCCCTTTGCAGTGGATTGGTGGCGGGGTGGCGGGGTACGGCATGTTGTATGTCGTGGCCCACGACGGCTTCTTTCACCGGCATTGGCCGCGCGCACCGCGGCCGGTCAACCGCTACCTCAAGCGCCTGCACCGTGCGCACCAGTTGCACCACGCGGTGAAGGGGCGCACGGGGAGTGTGTCGTTCGGGTTTTTCTATGCGCCGCCGTTGAAGGTGTTGAAGCAGCAATTGCGCAGGAAGCGCAGTGCGCAGTGACAACTTGATCGGGCCGCTTCAATTCACCGTTTCCCCTTTGGGCTCTGCCGCCACATGCCCGCGGCTGACCCACCAGCCAAACCCCGCCGCCGTGAAGAACATGATCAGGCTGTACAGCGCCGCTGGCACCGCCATGGTCGGGTTGTTCAGCAATGAAGGGCTCAGTGCCAAGGCAATCGCCAGCGTGCCGTTGTGAATACCAATCTCCATGCCGATGGCAATTGCCTGACGCTTGGGAATGTTCAACAGGCGCGGCACCCAGTAGCCCACGGCCAGGCTCAGCAGGTTGAACAACAGCGCAGCCAGGCCCACCACCGGAGCGTACTCGACCACAGTCTGCCAATCCTTGGCCAGCGCCAGGACAATGGTAAAGGCCAGGAACAGTGCCGCCACCAGTTTCATAGGCTTCTGCATGCGTGTGGCAAAAGCAGGGGCGTAACGGCGAATCAGCATACCCAGGGCGACCGGCAGCAGGACAATCGCAAATACCTGCAAGACCTTGGCAAACTGCAGTGGAATGGCCTGGTCCGAGGCCATGAACCAGCTCAGCGACAAGTTCACCAGCAACGGCATGGTCAAAATCGCGATCAGCGAGTTGACGGCCGTGAGGGTGATGTTCAACGCCACATCGCCATGGGCCAGATGGCTGAACAGGTTGGCCGTGGTGCCACCCGGCGAAGCGGCCAGCAGCATCAGCCCCACCGCCAGGGCCGACTCCAGGCCAAAGCCGTTGGCGATCAGGAAGCACACCAGCGGAAGCAGCAGAATCTGGCAGGCAAGGCCTACCACCACTGGCTTGGGGTACTTCACCACGCGAGCGAAGTCGGCCAGGGTCAGCGACAGCCCGAGGCCGAGCATGATGATGCCCAAGGCAAGCGGCAGAAAGGCGGTTAGCAAGGGCGAGGCAGTCATGGCAGTCTCTCGGGCGAAGGATCTCGAGCAGTGTAGGTTGAGCCTGATTGATAGCTAATTGCAAAGGGCCAGCTATTGGTAACCGTTTGTTACCAGCCGCGGTGATTGGAGAGGCTGCATGCCGCATTGCAGCAGGCCTGCAGGCGCAGTAGCATGCCGCTTTTATCCGAGGATTAGCCTGTCATGCCGTTCCAGAAAGGGCTGCTTGCCACCCCGGTGCCGGCCCATGCCCGTCACCTGTTTTTCACCCTGCAGTCGCCCGAGGCGCTGTTTGCCGCTCTGGACACCTTGCTGCCGCAGGTCGATGGCGACCAACTGATTCTGGGCGTCGGTGCCCCGCTGGCCAAGGCCCTGGGCCGCGAAGTACCAGGCCTGCGAGCTTTCCCGCTGCTGGATGCTGCCGTGGAGAACCCGAGTACCCAGCACGCCCTGTGGCTATGGCTGCGCGGTAACGAGCGCGGTGAGCTGTTGCTGCGTGCCCAGGCCCTGGAGCAGGCATTGGCACCGGCCTTGCGCCTGGCCGACAGTGTCGATGGCTTCCTGCACCGTGGTGGCCATGACCTGACGGGCTATGAAGACGGCACCGAAAACCCGGTGGATGAAGACGCCGTGCAGGCGGCCATTGCTGCCGATGGTTCCAGCTTTGCCGCGTTCCAGCTGTGGAAGCACGACCTGGAGTACTTCAAGTCGCTGTCCCAGGCTGACCAGGACAACATCATCGGCCGCCGCCTGAGCGATAACGAAGAGCTCGACGACGCCCCCGAGTCCGCGCACGTCAAGCGCACCGCCCAGGAAAGCTTTGAGCCGGAAGCGTTCATGGTCCGTCGCTCCGTTGCCTGGGCTGACCAGCGTGGCGCCGGCTTGGCCTTTGTTGCCCTGGGCCACAGCTTCGATGCGTTCGAAGTACAGCTGCGGCGCATGAGCGGCCTGGAGGACGGCATCATTGACGGCCTGTACCGCTTCAGCCGGCCACTGACCGGCGGCTATTACTGGTGCCCGCCGATGGGCGACACGGCTGTTGACCTGGGCCAATTGCTGCGGGCCTGATCACTAAACATTCAGATACAGAAACACCTGCCGGCATCGTATGAAGCGGCTAGCCTTGAAAGTTTCCGCTTCATGACGGGAGCTTTTCCATGTACGCACGTCGTGACGTCCTACGCGCAGGTGCCACGTTGGGGTTGCTGGCCGCTGCCAGCCCCTGGCTGCACGCCGCCGCCCCGGCGGGTTTGCTGACTCGCAAGATACCGTCCACCGGTGAAGCGCTGCCGGTGATCGGTGCCGGTACCTCTGGCAGTTTCGAGGTAGAACCCGACTCGGCCCAGTATCAGCAGTTGAAGGCGGTGCTCAAGGCGTTTTTCGAAGGGGGCGGCCGGGTGATCGACACGTCCCCCAACTACGGCGGTGCCGACAGCATTCTTGGCCAGTTGCTGGAAGAGGGCGGTTGGCACCGGCAATGCTTCATTGCCACCAAGATCGCCGCCGACAGCCGGGCCGACGCCGAAGCGCAATGGGCCGGTAGCCTGAAGAGCCTGCGTACCGACAAGGTCGACCTGCTGCAGATCCACAACCTGCGTGACTGGCAGACCCAACTGCCTTATGCACGCGAACTCAAGCAGCAGGGCCTGACCCGTTATGTGGGCATCACCCACTACCTGAACAGTGGGCAGAACGAAGTTGCCCGTATCGTGCGCAGCGAGCCGCTGGACTTCATCCAGATCAACTACTCGGTCAATGCCCCCGATGCCGCCCGCGAACTGCTGCCGCTGTGCCAGGACAAGGGCGTTGCGGTGCTGATCAACCGGGCCTTCGACGATGGTCGCCTGTTTGCCAAGGTCAAAGGCCAGGCGTTACCCGGCTGGGCCGCAGAGGCAGGCATTGGCAGCTGGGCGCAGCTGTTTCTCAAGTTCGCCATCAGCCACCCGGCGGTGACCACGGTAATCCCCGCCACCGGCCGC
Organism: Pseudomonas sp. SAS7; assembly: GCF_052112345.1. NCBI lineage: Bacteria > Pseudomonadati > Pseudomonadota > Gammaproteobacteria > Pseudomonadales > Pseudomonadaceae > Pseudomonas > Pseudomonas sp. SAS7. Next base: position 60,945 of record NZ_JBEGGO010000016.1, read on the forward strand.
CCCGACCGCCAGCTCGACCAGCTCAAGGCCGGACAAGAACCCATGCTCACCCAGGCGCAGCAACAGGCGCTGATCAAGCAGTTTGGCTGACATCATGCAAGGCTGGCGGCGGCGCCTGGACCAAGGGCTGAACATTCAGCCCGGCGAGGGGCCAGCAGTAATCGCCGGCCTGCTGCTGTTCTACCTGCTGTTCACCGGCTACTTCATGCTGCGCCCGGTGCGAGAAACCATGGGCGTCGCCGGTGGGGTAGACAACCTGCAATGGCTATTCACCGGCACCTTCATCGCCACACTGGCCTGCCTGCCGCTATTTGGCTGGCTGGCGTCCAGGGTGCAGCGCAGGTATATCCTGCCTTGGACCTACGGTTTCTTTGCCAGCAACCTGTTGCTGTTCGCGGCGCTGTTTGCCGGCAACCCGGACGATCTCTGGACCGCCAGAGCCTTCTACATCTGGCTATCGGTTTTCAACCTGCTGACCATTTCACTGGCCTGGAGCGTGCTCGCCGACCTGTTTTCCACTGCGCAGGGCAAGCGCCTGTTCGGCCTACTGGCCGCCGGGGCCAGCCTGGGCGGGCTCAGTGGCCCGATCCTTGGCACCTTGCTGGTGGCCCCGCTGGGCCATTCCGGGCTGCTGGTGCTGGCGGCAGTGTTGCTGCTGGGCAGTATCGGTGCCGCGCTGTTCCTGCAACGCTGGCGACTGCGCCACCCACTACCAGAACAGGCCGAGCGGGCGGGCTCGCGGCCCTTGGGTGGCAACCCGTTTGCCGGCGCTACCGCCGTGCTGCGTTCCCCGTATCTGCTAGGCATCGCCCTGTTCGTGGTGTTGCTGGCCAGCGTCAGCACCTTCCTGTATTTCGAGCAGGCGCGCATCGTCAGTGAAACCTTCACCGATCGCACCCGGCAAACCCAGGTCTTCGGCCTGATCGACACGGTGGTGCAGGCTATGGCCATCCTCACTCAGGTATTCCTCACCGGGCGCCTGGCCCGGCGCTTGGGCGTGGGGGTGTTGCTGGTGGCGGTGCCGCTGGTAATGGCTGCAGGTTTCCTGTGGCTGGCACTGGCCCCGGTGTTCGCGGTTTTCGTGGTGGTGATGGTGGTGCGCCGGGCCGGCGAGTACGCGTTGGTGCGGCCAGGGCGGGAGATGCTGTTCACCGTGCTGCCCGCCGAGGACAAGTACAAGGCCAAGAACTTCATTGACACGGTGGTCTATCGAGGCGGCGATGCCCTCAGCGGCTGGATCAAGCGTGCGCTGGACGTAATGGGTGAGCACCCGCAACTGGCGATGCTGATCGGCGCCGTGATTGCCTTGGGCTGGGCTGCGACCGGCAGCTGGCTGGGCCGCCGCCAAGCCCATCTGGATAACCCGCCGCACGACTGACAGGCGCACCAAATATGGCGTTGCCGCTTATTTAATGCCACCGGTCCGAACCCTTCGCAATAAACCGAATCCCTCGATATCGCCGAACTCCCAACCTGTGTACGGCAGCCTGCCGTGCATCCCGAAGTCATACGAGGTTTGAACACCATGGCCACTAAAGACAACAGCCGTACCGGCAACCAACAAGGCAGCCAGGGCGGTAACAAGAACCCAGGCAACTTCGCCAATGATAAAGAAAAGGCTTCCGAAGCCGGACGCAAGGGCGGCCAGTCCTCTGGCAAGGACATGCCACACGAGTCGGGCCGCAAGGGCGGCCGCTCGTAATTGACCGACGCGCAGTGCCGGGGCTACCTGGCACTGCAATCAGCCAAAAGGGGATTACCCATGCGACTGACTCCACTCATCATCCTTATGGGCTCGCTGACTTTGGTCGGCGGCTGTTTCGACCGCGACAACGACCACCCGGGCAAGGATTCGGACCCAAGCAAGCCATCGCTGCAGATGCAGCAACCCGATACCAAACCGGCACCGCAGCCTGCACCCGATCCTGAACCGATGCCGGGGCAGAAACCGAGCCAGTAGGCCCACGAGGAGCACGGCATGAGGGTGATGAACCGCGACACCGCTCTAATTTTGCCAATGGCCGCCGAGCGGTCCAGCCTGCAACAGCGCTATCAGGCAATGCTGACGGGCAACGATGACGGCAGCGCCGCATGGCTCGACGAACAACTTTCACGTGCTGCACGCTTGCCGGATGACCTGCCTGACTCACCTTCGAAATTGCCAGCCTGGAGCGCGAGGTGCGCTGCGGATGTCGCCGCCGGCTATGCCGACTACCTGGAGCAACGCCGGCAAGGCGCACCACGTCGCTTCTTTACCAGCCGCGCCCATGCGCTGTGGTTCGTGCAACAGGTTGCACCGACCAAAGCGGTGGATGGAGCCTGGCTGCACGGCACGCTGCACCACTGGCGTGACCCGCGTTTCCACGGCTTGATCCGGACTTACCTGGAAGAACTTGGCAACGGCGACCCGCGTTGCAACCATGTCTTGATCTACCAGCGTCTGCTAGGTCGCCTGGGGTGTGTAGAGGCTATGCCCCTGGATGATTCACGGTATCTCCAGGGCAGCCTGCAGCTGGCCCTGGGGCAGCATTGCGACACGCACCTGCCCGAGGTCATTGGTTACAATCTCGGTTATGAACAACCACCGCTGCACCTGCTGATCACCACCAACGAGTTGGCAGAACTGGGCATCGACGGCCACTACTTCCAGTTGCATGTCACGATCGACAATGCTGCCAGCGGCCACGCTCAATTATCGCTCCAGGCGCTGCGCCAGCTCAGCCCTGAGCACGACCAGCAAGCGTTCTACGACAGGGTGCGCAACGGTTATCGCCTGAACGAGCTGGGTATTGCGGCAGCTGACCTGATCCGCCAGTTCGACCTGCAGGATGAACTGTTCGCAGCCCTGGAACGCAAGCGTGTTTACGGCCAGTTCATGCATGCCGACCGCTGCCGCCTGCAACAGCGCACCATCAATCAGTGGCTGGCCACACCCGGCGCCATGCCCGAGTTCGTTGCCGCGTTGCAGGCCCAGGGCTGGATTGTGCGGGGCCAGGACCCGGCCCAGAGCCGCTGGTGGAAGCTGATCGAAGGGCCTGCGGCGGTAATGTTCGGCGTGTTCAACAGTTACGAGAAACAACTGTGGCACGACTGGATCGCCGACACCTGGCGCCCCACGATCCGCCGCGTAGCGCCCGGTAGCTGGGGCCTGCCCGAATCCCCGGGCGAATCACAAGGCGAAATGCCCAGTGAAGCACCCGCCGCATTGATCGGGCGCATGGCCGGCAACCGCCATGCCACACCTGAGGGCCTGGCGGCGACCCGGGCATACATTCGCACCACCGGGCTGCTCCAGGAGGAACCCCGCTGATGATGCTTGATGCCAGACAAGTCGAGGCCGACCAGGCGTTGCTACAACTGGGCCAGCGGTTACGCGCTGACGGCTACCGATTTACCTGCGTGACACCCGCGACCCACAGCCGCGTCAATGCCCACAAGGGTTCCGGACAGGCCAGCAGCTTGCGCGACGTGTTCGGCTGGAGCCGACCTTTCGCCCCAGGCCTCGTATCAAATGATCAACTTGAGTTGCTCGAACGCGCGCAGGTGCTGGTCCCAAGGGGCGAACTGATGGGCAGTGCGGTGCGCTGGTCAAGCCTGGACGACCTGCTGCTGGTGCATTCAGCGTTCCCCACCGATGCCAGCGATGCGGTGTTCTTCGGCCCGGACAGCTATCGCTTTGCCCAGGTCATACACCAGCACCTGCAGCACAACCCCAGGCCGGTCGAGCATGCAGTCGATATCGGCTGCGGCAGCGGGGTGGGCGCGTTGCTGATCGCTCGCGCCGCCCAGCATGCGCAGGTCAGCGCCGTGGACATCAACCCGTTGGCGTTGCGCTACGCCACGATCAACGCAGCGTTGGCGGGGGTGAGCAACATATCGGTAGCGTCCAGCGACGTGCTGGACGGTATCAGCGGTACGTTCGACCTGATTGTCGCCAACCCGCCTTACATGCTCGACCGCAGCGCCCGCACCTATCGCCACGGCGGTGGCGCGCTGGGCGCCGAACTGTCGCTGCGCATCGTTGAGCAGGCATGCGAACGCCTGACCCGCCACGGTACCTTGCTGCTCTACACCGGCGTGGCCATTGTCGATGGCCGCGACGCCTTGCTCGAGGCTATCCGCTTGCGCCTGGCGGGGCCACAATGGGCCTGGGCGTACCGGGAGATCGACCCTGACGTGTTTGGCGAGCAACTGGCCGAACCCGGCTACGAGCAGGTCGAACGCATCGCCGCCGTGGCGCTCACTGTAACCCGTCATCGCTGAGGCAACATGGCCCGGGCCTGCACGTTCGGCATCGAGGAGGAATACCTGCTTGTGAGGCTGGGCTCGGGGCAGGTTCCGGCAACACCGCCACCTGCGGTGATAGGGCGTTGTCGCGAAGCGCTGGGCCAATATTTTGCCCAGGAAATGTTCCGCAGCCAGATCGAGCTGGCCTCGCCGGTGTTTACCCATCTTCACGAAGCGCGTGAGTTCTTCCAGCACAGGCGGCAGCGGCTGAGCATGGCGCTGGCAGAGGAGGGGATGGGAATTTACGGCGCAGCCAGCCACCCTAGCGCCGCATGGCTGCGGCAGAAGGCCGCTGCCGCGGCACATTACCAGCAACTGTTCGATGACTACCGGCATGTAGCCCAGCGAAGTCTGCTCAACGGCTTGCATGTGCACGTTGGGGTTCCGCCAGGTTGTGACCGCATGCAGCTGATCAACCGCTTGCTGGTCTGGCTGCCGCTGTTGCTGGTGCTGAGCACCTCATCGCCCATGTGGGCTGGCCAGCGTACCGGCTACATGAGCTACCGCCGAGTGATTTGCGGGGAATGGCCGCACATGGGTTTGCCCGAGGCCTTGCCGGACTGGGCTGCCTATGAACGCTATCGCGCCCTGTTGCAGCGCACCGGTGCGCTGGCTGTGGATGGCGACTTCTGGTGGGCGATTCGGCCTTCGCGGCGCTTCCCGACCGTGGAGTTGCGTATCTGCGATGGCTGCCCGCAGCTGGAGGATGCCCTGTGCATCGCCGCGCTGTTTCGCCATTTGGTGGAGCACGCCATTACCGGTCGCCATGACCTGTTGCCCAGCAACCGCGAACTGCGCTGGATCGCCCAGGAGAACTATTGGCGCGCCATGCGCTATGGGCGCCATGCACAATTCATTGGTATGCACGAGCAACAACCAGTCACGGCCGAGGGCTGGCTTGGCCAGTTGCAGGAGCAGGTGCCGGTCGACAGCGTGGATGCCGAGCGGGCCTGCCAGCATGCCCGGCACCTGCTGCGCGACGGCACCCATGCCGACCAGCAGCTGCACCGCCTGGCACAGGCCATCGAGGGCGGGCTCGGCAAGGCACAGGCGCTGCAGGCCGTGGTGGCGGCCGGGACTTGCAATTAGCCGGGGTTGGCCGACAATGGCCGCGCCCCTTGCAGCCACGCGGAAACACCTGCTCCATGATGCTGATCAAGCAATTCCCCGACATTTCCCTGGATGACACGCTGTTCGTCTTCGCCCTCGAGGCCGAGGCTGGCGATGTCTTCACCGAGCTGAACACCGTGTTCACCGGCATTGGCAAAGTCAATGCGGCGATCGCACTGACCAAGGCAATTGCAACCCGCAGGCCTAGACTTATCGTCAACCTTGGCTCGGCTGGCAGCCAGCGTCATGGCAAGGGCCAGGTGGTGTGCTGTAACCGTTTCGTACAACGCGACATGGACGTGACACCGCTGGGCTTTGCTCGCTACGAAACACCCTTGTCGGATATCCCGGTAGTCCTGGAACATGGCGCAGCAATCCCCGGCCTGCCGCTGGAAACCTGTGGCAGTGGTGACAGCTTCGAAATCAACCATGGCGACGCGCCTTATGACGTGGTCGACATGGAAGCCTATGTGCTGGCGTTGATCGCACGCGCCGAAGGCATTCCGTTTGTGTGCCTGAAGTACATTTCCGATGATGCCGGCAGCGATGCCGCCGGGGATTGGGCGGTGCAGGTGCACCTGGCGGCTGAGGCGTTCAAGCGGGTGCTGTTCAGCCAGGTGTGACCAAGGCTGATCACACCTGTGCTTGCAACCCCGCCAGATAATCACCAAACCCCTCGCGGGCGCGGCTGTCGAGGCGGCTGCTGGTGGCCACGCTGTGCCTGGCGGTCCAGACAATCTGCGCGCCACTGGCCTGAAGGTCGCTGACCAGCTGCACATCTTCATGCGCCGCGAGGGGCTGGAAGCCACCCACGCGTTGATAGGCAGCAGCACACACACCCAGGTTGGCGCCGTGTACATGCCGATGGCCTTCCCGCGCTTCATAGCGGCTCTGGTACAGCTTGCGCAGGGCAGCTTTCTGCCAGGGTTGCCAATACTCGACATGCACGGTACCGCACACCACCTCGGCGCTGCAGGCCAACTGCGACACCAGCCAGTGCGACGGCACCTGGCTGTCGGCATCGGTGCACGCCAGCCACTGCGCACCACGTTCGACCATGTGCGCCGCGCCCACCCGGCGAGCCATGCCGACATTACCGGCATCAACTTCCAAGACCTTCACGCCGAAGCGCCGCGCCACGGCGGCGCTGCCATCGCTGCAACGGTCCAGCACCACCAGCACTTCCACCTGGTGCCCCAACTGCTGCGCTTGCGTGGCAGCGATCAGCACCGCCCGCAGGCAGCGCCCCAGGCGGCGGGCTTCGTTGTGCGCCGGGATGACCACGGCAATCATGGGCAGGTCTCGTCCAGGTCAACCACGCTGGGCTGGCAGGACCAGTATTCCAGCACGAAATCTGCCTCCTCATGCCGGAACTGCTGATGCAGCGGCAGGTGCCGCGCCAGCATGCGATGCACCTCGCGGCCGTCCTGTGGGCAACCTACTATGGGGTGTTTCCAGTGGCAGGCCAGAAGGCCGCCATCGTAGGTCAGGCTGGCCACCGATTGCTCGAGGACCTGCAGCCAGGCTGTTGAGTCGAGGTAGTAACCGACTTCGCTGAGCACAATCAGGTCGAAACGCCCGCCCGGCCAGTCCGCCGGTAGCCGGGCCATTTCCACGGAGGCGTTGGGCACATCGGCAAGGCGCTCGCGGGCCAGCGCCACGGCCGTCGGGTCCAGGTCCTGGCACAGCAGGTCGGCGCAGCGGTCAGCCAGCAGCGCACTGAGCTCGCCATTGGCACAGGCTGGCTCGAACACGCGCTGATAGCACTGGCGTGGCAGGCTGGCCATCACCAGCTCGCGCTTGCGCTTCTCGTACCAGCGGGTGCGAAAAGCCCAGGGGTCTTCGTTAGTGGCGTACAGCTCGGCGAAATATTGCGGATCGAGGCTCATGACAGCTCCATTCACAGGAACACCAGTTCGAAAGGTTGCAGCAGACATTCCATCAGCCGGGCTGGCAGCACTGGCGGCTGCTCAGCGTCCGGCTCCAGCTGGCTGACGTGGGCGGCCAAGGCCTTGCGCTTGCGGGCCAGGCGGCTTTCATCAAGTTGCAGGCGGTGCGCACGGGGCCATGGCAGGCGCGGGTCATCGGGCGCAGCCCAGTGCCAGGCCCAGACCGGCACCTCGGCCAATTGCACCTGGCGGGCCGCTGCCGCGTGTGCCGCCGCACGGCCGACGGCCTCGTGATCGCAATGGCCATCGTTACGCCAAGTGGCCATCAACAGGTCATCGGGCCGCAGCAACTGGGTAAGGTGACTGACCAGAAATGCCTCTTCGCGCGGTAGCTGGCCGTCCTTCAGGTGCAGCCTGCGCCAGTCCAGATGGGCAAGGTCCAGGTCAAGCTGCAACAGGGCCTGGCGGCTTTCCTGCGGACGCTGTCGGCGCAAGCGGTGTTCGGTCCAGTGGCTGGAGCCGGGGTGGCTGCCTTCACCGTCGGTGGCGGAAATCAGCACCAGTTCATCCTCACGCCCCTTGAAGCCGGCCAGCAGGCCGCCTGCCATGAGAATTTCATCATCCGGATGCGGTGCAATCAACACCAGCCGGCGCCCCGGTGGGCACAGTTGCAATGGATCGAGCCAAGTAGCGCGCGCCAGGTGCGCACCATGCTGCCAGTCGGCCCACGGGGTGCCACTGGCAGACTGGATCAGGTTCTCGCTCATAGCTGCCACACCCCCGCCGGCTGTTGGGCCAATTGCTGGCCCAGCACCGCCAGATCGCGCTCGGCGTGGCTCTGGCGTATGAATACCGGCAGATCAGCGATCAGCCGGGCAAAATGGCTGCTGCGGCAGAACGGGGTGGCGCCCAGCGCCCGCCCGACGTGGCTGATCACGCGTTCCACGGCCTGTTCCACCTGGGCACGCGTGCGGCGCACTTCGAAACTGGCATCTGCCCCTGGCTGCCGATCGATCCAGGCGGCGCATTCACGCAGCGCCGCGCGGGCACCGTACAACGCCGCATCCACTGCGCCCAGATGCGCATCGGCATGGGGGTCGGGGCGGGGCTTGCGGCAATGTTCGCGCAGGTAGTCTGCCAGCGCTTCGGCCGCGCCGTACCAGCAGGCGGCGATGCCAGCGCCGCCGTGCCAGAAACCAGGGCGTGCAAGGTATTGGCCTGGCTTGCCGATGAGCGTGCCTGGGGTGTCGTTGAATGTCACCTCGACGCTGGCAGTGGTGCCCATGCCCACCGCTTGCCAATCTTCGATGGACAGGCCCTGGCTCGGGTGTGAGAGCTCGATCGCCACCAGTTGCGGCTGGTCCGCCTCATCCCAGGCGGTAATCAGCGCCCGGTCGATCTGCAAGGCCCCGGAACACCAGGCCTTGCGGCCCTGCAGGCGCACCTGGTCACCTTCGCGCGCCGTGATCTGCGCGCGGGCATCGGGCGGCTCGGCGGCCCATACGCCCCAGGTGCCGTCGGCGGCGTGGTGTGCCGCGCCGCATTCAGCCATGATCGCCAGGGCATCGGTGTGGCCCTCATAAAGCTTGGCCAGCGCCAGGTCGCAGCCGGCCACCCGGGCCAGGGTCTGCCACCGGCGCAACGTGTTGCCTTGCCCCGGCAGTGGCAGCAGGTCGAGATGGTCGGCTTGCAGCGCCTGGATCAGCTGCGGCAGCTGGGTATCGAGGTTGAGCGGTTGCTGGCGCTCGCCAAAGGTTCGTAACAGGCGGTCAAGGGTGGTCAGGTTGAAATCCTGAATGATGCTCATGGGTGTGTCTCCAGGTTCGTATCCAATCGCCGTTGCGCCATCACTTCAGCCCCAGTTGCTTGCGCATGTGCGCGGTAATGGTCTGGCGTACCTTGCCCATGTCGGCCCACGGGTCATCGACCTCCGCCAGGCGCTCGCGCAGGTTGGCGATGCTCCATTGGTTGGCAGCCTTGATTTGCGCCAGTTCCTCGCGCCAGATCGGTACCGATACAGGTAACCCCTCACGGGCCCGCAACGAGTAGGCACAGGCGGTGGTGGCGCCTTTGCCGTTGCGCAGGTAGTCGATGAAGATCCGCCCCACGCGGTTTTTCGGCCCCGACACCGCACTCAGGCGGTCCGGGAACAGCTTGGCCAGGTAATCGACAATGGCGTGGCTAAAGTCCTTGACCTCGTCCCAGCCCGCCCGCCGGGTCAACGGCACGACCAGGTGAATGCCCTTGCCACCACTGGTTTTCAGGAACACCTTCAGGCCCAGCTCGTCGAGCAGGGTGAGGGTGAGCTGGGTGGCCTCCAGCATGGCCTTCCAGGGCAGTGCAGGGTCTGGGTCGAGGTCGAGTACGAAGCGGTCTGGTTTGTCGAAGTCCTTGTCGGTGGCGTTCCAGGTGTGCAGTTCGAGCATGTTCATCTGCACAGCACCCAGTAGGGTGTCCGGCCGATTGATGACCATCGCGGCCTGGCCGGCCTCGGCCTTTTCATAGCTGATGACGTTAGGTATGTGCAGCTGACCTGCATTTTTCTGAAAGAACAGCTCGCCGGCCAGGCCGTCCGGGGCGCGCACCAGGGCTACCGGGCGTTGCTTGAGCTGGGGCAGGATCCACTGGCTGACGCTGGCGTAATACTCGGCGACCTCGCGTTTGGTAACGCCGGTGGTGGCGTCGATTACCCGGTCGGGGTGGGTCAGCCGCAGTTCACCCAGATTTTCAGGCGCCTTCGCCTGCTTATTGGGTTTGGGCACGGTCTTGGCGGGCATGGCGTGCTCCAGGTCAATGGCAGTGGCCGCCTTGTCATCGCGCAGGCCATGGAACACCGAGTGACGGACAATGCCGTCACGGGTCATCTGGGCATAGGCGACTTCGGCCAGCAGTTGCGGTTGCAACCAGTGCACACCCCGCGCTTCGGCACCCGTAGGCGGCTTGGCCAAGGCTGGCTTGGCAATTTGCAGGGGTTTGAGCCGTGCATGAATGCTGGCCAGGGTCGTGGTAGTGAACCCGGTACCGACCTTGCCGGCATAGCGCAACTGACCGCTGTCGTTGTCGTGCAGGGCCAGCAGTAGCGCACCGAAGCCGCTGCGGCTACCTTTGGGGTCGGTGTAGCCGACGATGACGAACTCCTGGCGTTGCTTGCACTTGAGCTTGATCCAGTCCGGACTGCGACGGCCGCTGTACAGGCTGTCAGCCCGCTTGCCGATCAGGCCTTCCAGCTCAAGCCGGCAGGCGCTGTCGAGCAGGGATTCGACGGGCTGGTCAAAGTCGGCGGAGAATTTGAGTACATCCGACTCATCGTGCTCGAGCAGTTGGCGCAAGGTGTCTCGCCGGCTCTGCAGAGGTACCTGGCGCAGGTCCTGGCCACCAAGGAAGGGCAGGTCGAACAGGTAATAGGTAATGGCTTCGTCGTGCTCGGTGTCGAACGCGTTCTGCAGCGCTTGGAAATCGGCTGCGCCATTCTCGTCAGCCACCACCATCTCACCATCGAGCCAGGCCGAATCGATGCCCAGCTCGCGCAAGGCGGCCACCTGCCGGGGCATCTTGCTGCTCCAGTCATGGCCATTGCGGGTGAACAGGCGAATGTCCTTGCCGTCGATACGGGCCAGGATACGGTAGCCGTCGAACTTGACCTCGTAGCGCCAGTCACCACTGGGTGGCGTGTCGACCAAGGTGGCCAGCTGCGGCTGCAGCTGTGCAGGCAAGGGCACCTTCGCGCCTTTATCGGTGCGTTTACGGCTGGCGCGCGGTGCAGCGGCCTTTTTCGCAGCGGCTTTGCGCGGTACCAGGGTACGGTCGCTAAGCACGCTGTCGGGCTGGGCTTCGACGATACTGTAGTCGGCCTCGCTGCGTGCCTGGTCATCGTCCGATTTCACCAGCATCCATTGCTCTTTCTTGCCGTCCAGGCGGGTACGAAACAGGTTCCAAACGCCGCTGAGCTTTTCGCCTTGGAGGCGGAAACGCAGTTTGCCTTTGGCGTAGGCCTCATGTGCATCGCCTTCGGGCTCCCATACGCCACGATCCCACACAATCACATCACCGGCGCCATAGTGGCCTTCGGGAATATGCCCCTCGAAGTCGGCGTAATCCAGCGGGTGGTCCTCGACGTGTACGGCCAGGCGGCGCACTTTAGGGTCCAGCGAGGGCCCCTTGGGCAGCGCCCAGCTTTTCAAGGTGCCATCCAGTTCCAGGCGGAAGTCGTAGTGCAGGTGGCTGGCGTCGTGCTTCTGGATGCAGAACTGCAGCGCATGCGCGCGCTTGCCACGGCTGCGCTTGCCGCTGGGCTCGGGCGTGGCGTTGAAGTCGCGCTTGCGTTCATATTCCTGCAGGGGCTTGGCCATGGCGGTTTCCGGGCAGTTCGCATTCTCTAAGGTGGGAGGCGCCGCGCGGGGTGGTAGTTCAAAAAACTCTGAATCTTCCACAAGCCGGCGCAGTCGACTTAATGAAGCCACCTGACGGAGAACGCACATGGCACGCGCAGACGAACCAAAGCCGTATACCCCCCCAGAAATCGACGACACCGAAGACCGCATGGGCAGCGTCCATGAACTCGACTTCGATGAACGCCTGGACGAACGTGAAGGGCGTGTAGGCGACGAGCGACCGGCCGATGAAGTCGCCCGTGAGTTTCCACCTCGGCGCGTGGCCGAAAGCGGTATGACCGGCGGCGAGGCGCTGAGCGACAGCCTGCATGAGGACAATGTCACCTATGACGACCTGAGCCCGGATACTTTGCTGGACGAAACCGGTGCCCGCGACCCGCACGAGCCAGGTGGCAACGGCGGCCCGGCAGACCAGAGCTTGCGGCAGGTGGACGCCGACGAGATCGGTGGCGGCATAGGCCTGGATGAAGCCGAATTGGCCCGCTCCGCACCCTTGGATGGCGTGCCTTGGACCGATGATGTGATTGACGACGAGGAGAGCAAGCCATGAACGAACAACGCTGTGCCTGCCCGCACTGTTCCTGCACCGTGGATGCCACTGCCTTGCAGCGCGACGGCAAGGCTTATTGCTGTGAGGCCTGCGCCAGCGGGCACCGCGGTGGTGAGGCGTGCCGGATGCAGGACTGCCAGTGTGGCGAGAAGCCGGGGGAGAGTGCGACAGACAATCCGGTGAATGAAACAATGCGGGGCTGATGCAGGCGCTGCACCTGTGGGAGCGGGTTTATCCGCTAAGACTACGACGCGGTGGATGGCACCGGCGTTGCTGATGTTCGCGGCTAAAGCCCTCCCACAATGACCACACCAACTTACACAATCTGAGCGAGATTATTTACCCCAGGAATCAATGGGTCTGCCAGATGCCGTTGTTACGCTCGCAATCCGTGCGGGCCTGTCCCAGGCTGGGCGTGTCGTAATAATAGGTGATGACCCGCGCGTCCTTGGGCAAGGCCGGCTTGTCGCCACCGATGGACTTGGGATTGGCCAGCGCTTCCTGGGTCAGGGGCGCAATGCAGCTGCCAACGCTGCCATCGGCACAGCGCGCTACCTTGCTCTTCTCGCTGTTGAGCATGTCTTTGCTCTCGTTGCTGCACGACCAGTTGATGGCTTCGGCTGGCAGGTTGCTGAAGCTGTAGCAGGTGTGCCGCTCCACCGGAGTGACCGCGTCGCTGGACGAGCGGGTCAGCACGTCGCAGCCTTCGGCCAAGGCCTGGCCACCGGCCAGGCTGGCAACCATCAATATCAAGACATGTACACGCATTTGCCACCTCCAGGGCCAACGGCCCTTGTCAGGTCTGGGCGGGCTTGTCGCCCTGGCGCATGGCCTTGGCGCGCTTTTCCAGGATCAGGTAGGTCACCACTGCCAGCAGCAGCGGTATCAGGTAATACAGCGTGCGGTAGCCGAGCAGGGCAGCCACCAGCGTGCCTTGGGCCATCTGCCCGTGCAGTAGGGCCAGAAACACCGCCTCAAGCACGCCCAGCCCCGCTGGGATATGCGCAACCACGCCTGCCACGCAGCTGATCAGCAGGATGCCGAGAATCGAGGGGTAGAACGCTTCACCCGGCAGCAACCAAAAGATCAGCAGCGCCATCAGCGCCCAGTTGCTGGCGCCCAGCGCCACCTGGCACAGGGCTAGGCGCAGCGACGGGAGCGTCACCTCGTGCTCGCGCCAGCGCCAGGTGCGCTTGCTGGCAAAACCGCAGGCCAGCAGATAACCCCCTGCTATAGCCAACAGTAGCAGGCCGATCAGGCGTAGGCCTGTAGCGCCCACCGCCCAGTTGCTGGGCAGCTCGACCAGGCCCAGGGCGAATACTGTGCCGGCCAGCAGCATGTAGCCCATCCAGTTGGTCAACAGGCCCAAGGTGAGGATACGTGTAATGGTCGCGGTATCCAGGCCCAGTCGGCCATAAAGCCGGTAGCGCAACGCAACGCCGCCTACCCAGGTGGTGAAGTTGAGGTTGAAGGCGTAGCACACGAAAGCAACTGGCAGCACCTGCCGGGCGGGCAGGTGGTGGCCAGTGTAAGCCCGTGCCAGCAGGTCGTAGCTGGCAAATGTCAGGTAGCTGCACAGCGCAAGCGCCAGGCCGATGGCCAGGGTGCCAGGCTTGTAGGCCAGCAGCGACTGGCGCACTTCATTCCAGTCCAGGTTGCGGGCCAACACGAACAGCAGCACAGGTATGAGGATCAGGAACGCCAGCGTGAACAGGCGTTTGCCCCAGGTTTGCCAACTTTTGCGCGCCATCATGTATTGCCCTCGTGCAGGTCGCCCTGGGCTTCGACCTCCGGCTGCACCGAGCGCAGGCGCTGGCGGTGCGCGGGGAACCAGCCAGCAATGCGCGGAAAATTCCGGATGACGTGGAAACACACGAAAATCAGCGGTGCGCGCCACCAGTAACCTCGAATCATGCGCTCCAGGGTCACCGGCTTGCATTGCTCGCTGGCCAGGGCCTGCAGGTGCTGGTTCAGTTGCTGGTTGAAGGCCCGGTCACGGATGAACAGGTTGGCCTCCAGGTTGAACGACAGGCTCAGCGGGTCGAGGTTACTGGAGCCCACGGTGGCCCACTCGTCGTCCACCAGTGCCACCTTGCCGTGCAGGGGCCGCTGGCAGTACTCGTGAATCATCACGCCGTCGCGCAGCAGGTAGTTGTACAGCAGCCGTGAAAGCGCGCGGACCCAGCGCATGTCGGGCTGGCCCTGCAAGATCAACCTCACCTCCACGCCACGCCGGGCCGCGTTGCGCAGCTCACGCATCAGCCGGTAGCCCGGGAAGAAGTACGCATTGGCAACCACGATGCGTTGCTTGGCGCCACGAAATGCCTGGAGGTAGTGGTTTTCTATATCGGTACTGCGCAGCCCGTTGTCGCGTTCGACCAGCACGGCGGTGCTGGCCCCGGCAGGTTGGGTAACCGGGCGTACCGCGCTGGGTGGCTGCAGCACCGGCGACATCAGGCGCTTGCTGGCGGCATGCACCTGCGCCACCACCGGGCCGGTGACCTCCACGGCATAGTCCTGCTTGGCCATGGCGCCAAAATCGCCCAGATGGTCGGCGCTGTAGTTGATGCCGCCGATGAAGGCCCGCTCACCATCGACTACCACGATCTTGCGGTGCAGGCGCCGGAACAGGTTGGTGCGCATGCCCACCAGCCGGGGCTGTGGGTCGAATGCATGGAAGCTCACGCCCGCATCGGTCATGGCCGAGATAAACCCGGCGGGCAGGTCGGCAGTGCCGTAGCCATCCACCGCCACTTCAACCCGCACACCGCGCCGGGCAGCGTCGATCAGCACCTGTTGCAATTGCTGGCCGACCTTGTCGTCAAAGATGATGAAGGTCTCCAGCAGTATTTCTTCGCGCGCCTGGGCCATGGCCTCGAATACGCGGGGGTAGTATTGCTCACCATTGATCAGCAACTGCACGTTGTTGCCGTCCACCCAAGGTCGATTCACAGGTTGATCTCCGCAGCCAGTGGGGCGTGGTCGGACAGGTGCGACCACGGGTAATTCGACAACACCTTCGCAGTGCTCGGCATGGCGTTGCGCAAATAGATGCGGTCCAAGCGCAGCAGTGGCAGGCGCGCGGGGAAACTGCGCGCCGGGGTGCCGAAGTGCTCGCCGAAAACCTCTATCAGGTGTTCGCACAGCACAGCATCCGCTTTCAGCCGCCAGTCGTTGAAATCGCCGGCGATGATGACCGGTGCTTTGGGCGGCAGGCTGGCCAGCAGGTCGAGCATCAGCTTTACCTGGCGCTGCCGGTGGGCTTCGCGCAGCCCCAGGTGTACGCACACCGCATGCACCTGGTCATGGCCCGGCACGTCCAGCTGGCAATGCAGCAGGCCGCGCTGCTCGTTGCCCTGGACTGACACATCCAGGTTGTTGAAGTGACTTATGGGGAATTTCGACAGCAGCGCGTTGCCGTGGTCGCCATGCGGGTATACGGCATTGCGGCCGTAGGCGAACTGCGGCCATATGCTGTCGGCGAGAAATTCGTACTGCGGCGTTTCTGGCCAGGCCGGGTGCCGCAGGGCGTGCTGCTGGTGGCTGCCGTGCACCTCCTGGAGAAACACCAGGTCAGCGCCAGTGGCACGAACGGCCTCGCGCAACTCGGGCAGGATGAAGCGCCGGTTGAAGAAGGTGAAGCCCTTGTGCACGTTCAGTGTCAGCACGTTGAGCCGGCGTACCGCAGTGACCTTATCGATGACGCAGCGTGGGGCGGGCAGGGTCTTGTTCACAAGGCCACCTCCGGCAGCACGCCCGGTTCGGTCATAAGTTCATGGTCCAGCGACAGCTTCTGCAGCAGGCGTCGTGCATCGTAGGGGGCGTGAACTTTCTGGTCGTTGTCGAAATAGCAGTAGACATCGCGGGTCGCTCGGCGCGGCGGCGGGCCCTGGACGATCAGTTGCGCATCATCGGCCTGGCTACCCTGGCTCCAGCGCTGGATGCGCTGCTTCCAGCGCCTGAGTGCGTTTGCGGTATACCCACTGCTGTAAAGCTCGACATCGCCATGCAGGCGCATGTACACAAAGTCGGCGGTAACGTCTTCCACGTAGGGCCATTTGCCGGCGCTGTCGGCAACCACCAAAGCGACCCGATGCTTGCGCAACAGCTTGATGAAGGCCTCACACAGGAAGCTCTCGTTACGGATCTCCACGGCATGTCGCAAGCGTGCATTGCCTTGAATTTCCAGGCTGCCGTTGCCTTGCAGGCGGGCCGCGCAGTGTTCGGCACACTTACGCGCCGCCTTGTGGTTACGCGGCAGCAGTTCGAGAAAACGGGCAAACCGCTCTTCATCGAATTTCATGTTCGGCGGAAACTGCCACAGGATCGGGCCGAGCTTTTTGCCCAGCAACAGTGGCCCTGAGGCGAAAAAGTTGGCCACCGGCTCTTCGATGTCTTTGAGCCGCCGCACATGCGTGATATACCGCGGCCCCTTGACCGAGAACACGAAATCTTCCGGCGTCTGGTCACGCCAGCCCTGATAACGTTCGGGCGTTTGCAGGCTGTAGAACGAGCCATTTATCTCGATGCTGTTAAGCGCCCGCGAAGCGAATGCCAGTTCGTCATCCTGCCTCAGGCCCTTGGGGTAGAAGTCCTTGCGCCAGGGGCCATAGCGCCACCCGGAGATACCGATGCGGATATCGCTCACGCTGCCGTCCTCATTGCCGGTTCTAATTCGGTCGCTCTAAGGTGCGACTGGTAAAGACCGGGCAGGGTTCATCACGCTTGACCAACGGGAAAGACAAAGGCCGGGTTGAACTTTGCGGCGCCTGGCGTTTCCACCGCATACCCGCTTTGTGGAAGGGTGCCAGCATGAAAGTCGATGGTTTTGCCCACTGGCTGGCCAATCGGGCCGCCCGCCCGCAGAGCGTGGGTGACGATGCGCAGCAGACCAAGGAATGACCTGCCACCCCTGGAGGCAAGCATGGCCAGACATATCATCCACTTCACCGGGCCGATCAACTCATCGACCTGTGGCAACCTGATCAACACTTGTTCGCGGGCGCTGCAACAGGGCGCCGAGATCCTGCAACTGAACATCGCCACCATGGGCGGCGAGTGCAGTTATGGCTTTACCCTGTACAACTTCCTGCGCGCGTTGCCGGTCGAGGTGCATACCCACAACCTGGGGACGGTGGAGTCCATGGGTAATATCCTGTTCCTGGCCGGGGAACGGCGCACGGCGTGCAGTTTCAGCAAGTTCCTGTTCCACCCGTTCCACTGGACCCTGCACGGGTCGGTGGACCATTCGCGTATGGCAGAGTATGCGATGAGCCTGGATTATGATTTGCGGCTGTATGCGCAGATCGTTGCCGAACGAACCCAGGGGGCGACGGAGGTGCTGGATGTGCCGCGGTACCTGATGGCCTATCCGCGGATTCTGGGGCCACGCGAGGCGCTGGATAACGGGATGATTCATGCGATCGACGAGATGCCGATCGAGGCGCAGTCAGTTCAGTGGAGCGTGCATGCCTAGAGCATGTCTTTACCGGCCTCTTCGCAGCTGCGAAAAGGCCCGCAAGGGATCACCAGGCTCACCTAACTGACGCTGCGGTGGCCCTGTCACAGGCCAACAGCGAGCGGATCAGCAACTTGATCTCGCCCTTGAGCCCAGGCGCCTGATCCAGGTGGGCAAAACGGCAATCGGCAATTTCATGCAGCGCCTTGGGTTGTGGCGCGTCGGCAAACTCTGCTTCGAATACGTAATGCATACGCTCGGGTGCCTCGTGGCGCATCAGCAATGTCAGTGACTCGGCACGTAACCCGGTCTCTTCAAGCAATTCGCGCTCTGCAGCCTGCACTGGCGTCTCGCCAGGCTCGATCTTGCCACCGGGTAGGGTCCAGGCGCCGTTGGATTTCCTTACCCATAACCACTTATGAGTTTGCTTGCCATGGCGGCAGATGATGGTGGCGCGATCCTTGTTCAGCTTCATTCAGGCTCCTTGACGATGAGCTTATTGCATGAAGATTCGGCCGTTGGCGGCAATAAACGTTGCGTTTCACCCGACGAACGGTCAAATCACGTAGCGTCCCACCAGGCCCTGCCCCCGCCACGCAAACATTTTGCCAGCGTAAGTTTCGTGCCACTGGTCAGTTGCCAGTAAACGCATTGAGCAGAGCCGGGCAACGGCGGCTCGGAAACTAGGCATGGCACAGATTCACGCCACTAGCCAATCCACCGCAAGGAGAACCCACATGGCGCAGGATCAAGAGCGGACAAGCCAGCGCGGCGGCACCAAGGAAACCAACCCGGGCAACTTCGCCAATGACCGGGAACGGGCTTCGCGCGCGGGTCACAAAGGGGGCCAAGCGTCTGGCGGCAACTTCGCCAACGACCGACAGCGTGCCTCGGAAGCCGGCCGCAAGGGTGGCCAGAACAGCCACGGCGGGGGCCGCAACCCGGTGAGTGAACCCACTCGCTGAGGGCCCAAGGACTCATCAGATGCCCGGTAGCGATTTCGGATTTACGAACCCGGAATCGCGCCATGACTTTGTCAGGAGAAACGAGCATGCGCGCATTGACCTACCACGGCGCAGGGGATGTCCGCGTCGACAACGTTGCAGAGCCCGGCCTGCAGGAAGACGACGATATCCTGCTTCGGGTAACGGCCACGGCCATCTGCGGTTCCGACCTGCACCTGTACCGGGGCAAGATCCCTATGGTCGAGCAAGGCGATATCCTTGGTCACGAATTCATGGGCATCGTGGAGGATGTGGGCAGTGCGGTAACCGCTGTGCGCCCAGGTGACCGGGTGGTGATCCCGTTCGTCATCGCCTGCGGCGACTGCTTTTTCTGCCAGCACGACTTGTTTGCCGCCTGCGAAACGACCAACACGGGGCGCGGCGCGCTGCTGAACAAGAAGGCCATACCGTCTGGCGCAGCGCTATTCGGCTACAGCCACCTGTATGGCGGCGTACCTGGCGGGCAGGCCGATTATGTGCGGGTACCCAAGGGCAATGTGGGGCCGTTCAAGGTTCCGGGTCACCTCGCCGACGATCAGGTCCTTTTTCTCTCGGACATTCTCCCCACAGCCTGGCAGGCAGTGCTCAACGCCGAGGTTGGCCAGGGCTCGTCACTGGCAATCTATGGCGCCGGCCCGGTCGGGCTGCTTGCTGCCGCCTGCGCACGCATGCTGGGGGTGGAGCAGATTTTCATGGTCGACGATTGTGCCTACCGGCTGGACTATGCCCATCAGGCGTACGGCGTGATTCCGGTCAATTTTGCCCATGACGACGACCCGGCCGATAGTATCGTGCGCCACACCGCCGGCATGCGTGGTGTAGATGCGGTGATCGATGCGGTGGGCTTCGAAGCCAAGGGCAGCACGACTGAAACTGTGCTCACCGCGCTCAAGCTCGAGGGCAGCAGCGGCAAGGCCCTGCGTCAGAGTATCGCGGCAGTGCGCAGGGGTGGGGTGGTGAGTGTGCCGGGGGTCTATGCGGGGTTCATCCATGGTTTTCTGTTTGGCGATGCATTCGACAAGGGCCTGACGTTTCGCATGGGGCAGACTCATGTGCAACGCTACCTGCCTGAGTTGTTGGCGCATATCGAAGCAGGGCGGCTGGACCCGCAGGCCATCGTCACCCACCGCATGGCGCTGGAAGATGCCGCGCGCGCCTACAAACTGTTCAACGAACAGCAGGACCGGTGTCGCAAGGTAATTCTGGTCCCCAGTGCGGCCTCGGACCCAAGCTATCAGGGTGCCATAGCCCGCTGAAACGGCCGCTTGTGCCAATTGTTCGACAAAATTTTGAATCTTCTGGCCATGGCCCGATCAATCAGGTTGTCATCCATGGAGAAGAGGAGGCCCCCTGCGATGCCTAGCCCACAGCTTTACATCATCGATTACCAACTGCATGGCCAACCGCGCAGTTTCATCATTCGCCTGGAACGCCTGGATAATGCCGAAGCCTGGCATTGGGCAAGTTGCGATGCGGGCATCGGCATCATTCCCAAATTCGGGCGTGAGAAGATCAAGAAGATCAGCCGGCCGATGGCTGAGCGTTACGGGATTACCGGCGTGAGCTGGCGGATTTCGGGGAGCAAACCGAGCCAGTCGGTGGGCGACCCGGCGGCGATGGTGTAATACCAACCCAGCCTGGCACACAACCATGCTGCAGCGGGCATACCGCCGCAGCATGGTGGGTAGACAAACCCCTTGTCATGCACCGGATTCAGGGTCACTGGCCGGGACCCCTGGGCGATTTTCGTCGTCGTCGGTCACATTGGGGTCGGCATCCGGGTCATCCACTTGGTCGTTGCGGCGATCCGGTTCAAGCTCCGGCCAGTCATCCTGCACATTGCCGCCACCCATCCGCAGTAAGTAATCCATCATGCAATCCTCGTCTCTGATCCTCATGGGTTAAGAGCGACAGATCTATGACAGAAGTCCTTTGAATGCCGGCAGTCGCTGACCAACGGTGGTCTAGCGTTGTGTTACTTTTCCGGGCCTCTTCGCGGGTGAACCCGCTCCCACAGGGACTGCACAACCTTTGAAATGTGTGAGATTCCTGTAGGGCGGGTGAAACGCGAGCGGCCCGCAAGGTCAACAGATCACTCCGGCTGTTTCAACACCAGGGTCAGGATGTCATAGCTGGCCACCAGCTCACCCAGCTGGTTGGTCACCTCCACATCCCACGCCACCACACCCTGCGGCTGGCCCAGCGGGCTGGTCTTGCCCTGGTCGATCTTGCGCTTGCAGGTGAGGCGCGCCTGAATGGTATCGCCGATGCCCACCGGGTTGATGAAACGCAGGGTGTCCAGGCCATAGTTGGCCAGTACTGGCCCGGCGCCAGGCGAGACGAACAGGCCGGCAGCTGCCGACAGAACGAAATAGCCGTGAGCAATGCGTTTACCGAACTGCGATTGCTTGGCGGCGATTTCGTCGAAGTGCATGTAGAAGTGGTCACCCGACAGGCAGCCGAAGTTGACCAGGTCCGCTTCGGTGACGGTACGACGATGGGTGAGCAGGGATTCACCGATGCGCAGCTGCTCGAAGTAGCGGCGGAACGGGTGCACTTCAGTCTCGATCACTTCACCACCGCGTACGTATTCGCCGGTGACTGCCGTAAGCATGCTTGGCGAGCCCTGTACGGCGGCGCGTTGCAGGTAGTGCTTGACCGCGCGCAAGCCACCCAGCTCTTCACCGCCACCGGCTCTACCCGGGCCGCCATGCTTGAGCTGCGGCAGAGGCGAGCCGTGGCCGGTGGATTCCTTGGCGGCTTCACTGTCGAGTACCAGCAGGCGGCCATGCCAGGCCGCCGCTACCGGAATGACCTTGGCAGCGACGCTGCGATCGGCGGTGACCAGTGTCGCCACCAGGCTGCCTTTGCCTCGGGCGGCCAGCGCCAGGGCTTCGTCGAGATCGTCATAGGCCATAAGCGTGCTGACCGGGCCGAACGCTTCGATATCGTGGGCGCCACCTTCGGCATGCGGGTCGCGGGCCTGCAGCAGGGTCGGGGCAAAGAATGCGCCCTCGGCCACACCATCGCCCCGCGGGGCGAAGCCATCGCTGGCGCCGAACAGCTGGTCACAGCTTTGCAGCAGGCTGCGCACTCGTTCGGCCACGTCGTGCTGCTGGTCGTGAGAGGCCAGGGCGCCCATGCGTACGCCTTCCAGCGACGGGTCACCCACTACCACCTTGCTCAAACGCTCGCGTAAGCGAGTGGCAACGGCATCGATGTGCTTGGCCGGCACGATGGCGCGGCGGATGGCGGTGCACTTCTGCCCGGCCTTGGTGGTCATTTCACGCACCACCTCCTTGATGTACAGGTCGAACTCTTCGCTGTCTGGCGTTACGTCCGGGCCGAGGATGGCGCAGTTCAGTGAGTCGGCTTCGGCGGTGAATGGTACCGAATTGCGTATCAGGTTCGGCGTGACGCGCAATTTGGCGGCGGTATCGGCGGAACCGGTGAAGGTCACCACGTCCTGGCCTTGCAGGCGGTCGAGCAAGTCGCCGGTGCTGCCGATCACCAGTTGCAGGCTGCCCTCTGGCAGCAGGCCGGAGGCGTTCATAAGGCGTACGACGGCTTCGGTCAGGTAGCTGGTGGACGTTGCCGGCTTGACGATGCACGGCATGCCCGCCAGGAAGGTCGGGGCGAACTTCTCCAGCATGCCCCAGATGGGGAAGTTGAAGGCGTTGATGTGCACCGCCACTCCTGCGCGCGGCACCAGGATGTGGCTGCCGGCAAAGTGACCTTGCTTGCCCAGCGCGATGGCCGGGCCCTCGTGCACCAGGTTGCCCGACGGCAGCTCGCGGCTGCCGATACCGGCATAGGCGAACAACGTGGCGTTGCCGCCTTCGATGTCGATCCAGCTGTCGGCACGGGTGGCGCCGCTATGGTGCGACAGGGTGTACAGCTGTTCCTTGCGTTCGGCCAGGTACAGGGCCAGCGCTTTCAGGCGTGCAGCGCGTTGCTGGAAATCCATGGCCGTCAGGCTGGCCAGGCCGCGAGCACGGGCAAAGTCGACGGCTTCGGCGAAGTCCGGGCGCTCTTCGTGGCTGTAGGCCAGTACGTGGCCGTCGAGGGCGCTGCGCAGGGCCTGGGCGCCGTGCTGGCCGAGCCAGCGGCCGGCGATGAAGCTTTGCAGAGTAGGGGCGGCAGACATGCTGTTCTCCATGCTGTTCAAATGTAAGGGGGCGCTGTTACCACAGCGCCAGGGTGTAGCCGATGATCAGGCGGTTTTCGTCCACGGCGTTGGTCAGGCCATTGCCGGAACGGAAGGTGACGTTGCGCCAGCGCAGGCTCACGTCCTTGAACGGGCCGCTCTGGATGACGTAGGTGATGTCGGTGTCGCGCTCGCGCTCGCGGCCATTGCTGACGGTGGCGGTTTCGGCGTGGCGGCCGTCGGTGTAGCGGGTCATGAAGCTCAGACCAGGGATGCCCATCGCGACAAAGTCGTAGTCATAGCGCACTTGCCAGGAGTCCAGCCCGGCGCGGGTGAAGGTGTTGTAAGTGACCAGGTTGACGGTGAACGGGTCGCCGCCGTTGACGAACGGGAAGGCACTGTCGCCCGACATCTGTTGCCAGGTGGCGGTGAACTTGTGCGCCTGCACGCCGAGGGTGAACATGGCGTTGAAGTTGCGGTTGTCGATGTTGCCGGCACGTTCGGCGCCATCGTTGCGGCTGTCGAAGTAGCGCAGGTCGCTGCGCAGGCTCACGCCTTCGCTCAACGGGCGGGTATCGATCAGGCCGACGAACTGCTGGCGGTAGATGTCCTCGAGCTTGGCGTAGTAGTAGCTGACGCTGGTTTGCGGGGTGATGGCGTAGCTGCCACCGCCAAAGTCCAGGTGGTCACTGCTGGCAGCGCCGTAGCCGATGTCGTCGCGGCCCGAGGAGTCGCGCAGGTTGGCCTTGGTCAGGCGGCCGGCGTTGACGGTAAGGCCATCGAGATCCTGGCTGGTCAGCAGGCCGCCCTGGAAGGTGGACGCCAGCAGGCGGGTGTCGTTGTAGACCACCACCGGCAAGATTGGCTGCAAGGTGCCCAGGCGCAGGGTGCTCTTGGACACGCGTACCTTGCCGGTGAGCCCCAGTTCGCTGTAATCATCAACCGGTTCGTGGCTGTTCGGGCCGAAGGGCAGCAGCCCGGTATTGCGGCGGTCGCGGCTGGAGTCGAGCTTGATACCCAGCTGGCCCATGGCGTCAATGCCAAAACCGACCGGGCCCTCGGTGAAGCCCGATTCCAGCTTGGCGGTAAAGCCCTGGCCCCATTCCTCTGCCTTGGCCTGCGGGGCGCTGCTCTGGCGAAAGTCGCGGTTGATGTAGTGGTTGCGCAGCTCCAGGCGTGCGTGGCTGTCGCCGATGAAATCGGCCATCGCCGGCACTGGCAACGCAAGGGTGGCCAGGCAGGCAGCTGACATGAAGTGTGTGCGGTTCATTGTTGTTGTTTTACCCGACATGGTTGTTCGTCCTTGAGGTCAGTGCTTGCTGGCGCCGGCAGCGCCGATACCGGTCATGGAGCGGATGAACTGGGCCAGGTAGCGGCCTCGTTCTTCACTGGCACGTTCGGAGCTGTCGGTAACCGAGAACACCCACGCACTGAGGAATGCCAGGCTCATGGAGAACAACGCCGGGTTGCTGTAAGGGAACAGCGCTTTCTCGTGATGCAGCACGTTGACCCACACTGCCGGGCCCAGAACCACCAGCAGCACCGCCGACGCCAGGCCGGCCATGCTGCCGCACACCGCGCCGCGGGTGGTCAGGCCTTTCCAGAACATCGAAAGGAGCAGTACCGGGAAGTTGACCGAGGCAGCCACCGCCAGCACCAGGCCAGAAAGGAAGGCGATGTTCTGCGACTCGAACATCAGGCCGAGCATTACCGCCAGCAGGCCGATCAGCAGGGTGGCGATACGCGATACGCGCATTTCCTCCTGCTCGGTGGCCTTACCTTGGCGGATCACACAGGCATACAGGTCGTGGGAGACCGCCGATGCGCCGGACAGCGCCAGGCCGGCGACCACGGCCAGGATGGTGGCGAAGGCCACGGCAGAGATGAAGCCAAGGAACAAGTTGCCACCGACAGCCTGGGCCAGGTGCACGGCGATCATGTTGCCGCCGCCGATGATTGCACCGGTGGCGTCGCGGTAGGACGGCTCGGTGCCGACCATCACGATGGCACCAAAGCCGATGACGATCAGCAGCAGGTAGAAGTAACCGATGAAACCAGTGGCGTAGAACACGCTCTTGCGTGCTTCCTTGGCATCACTCACGGTAAAGAAGCGCATCAGGATATGCGGCAGGCCGGCAGTGCCGAACATCATGCCCAAGCCGAGGGAAATGGCATCCACCGGGTTGGACAGCAGGCCCCCCGGGGCCATGATGGCCTGGCCCTTGGCATGCACGGCCACGGCGCTGGCGAACATGGCCTCGGTGCTGAAACCAAAGTGCTTGAGCACCATGAAGGCCATGAAGCTGGTGCCCGACAGCAGCATCACCGCCTTGATGATCTGCACCCAAGTGGTGGCGAGCATGCCGCCGAAGGTAACGTAGGCAACCATCAGTACGCCGACCAGCATCACGGCGTACAGGTAGCTGATGCCGAACAGCAGCTCGATCAGCTTGCCGGCACCGACCATCTGCGCCACCAGGTACATCAGTGCCACGACCAGGGTGCCAAACGCCGAAGTCAGGCGCACCGGGGTTTGTGCCAGGCGGTAACTGACTACATCGGCAAAGGTGTACTTGCCCAGGTTGCGCAGGCGTTCGGCGATCAAAAACAGAATGATCGGCCAGCCTGCCAGCACGCCCAGGGCATACAACAGGCCGTCATAGCCGTTCATGAACATCATCGCGGAAATGCCCAGGAAGGAGGCGGCGCTGATCATGTCGCCGGCAATCGCCAGGCCGTTCTGCATGCCGGTCAGGCCCCCACCGGCGGTATAGAAGTCGCTGGCCGAGCGGGTGCGCAAGGCAGCCCAGCGGGTGACCAGCAGGGTGAAGCAGACGAACACCATGAACATCGAGATGGCAGTCCAGTTCATTGTGCGCACTCCTGCTTGACCTTTTCATTGAGCGGGTCGAGCACATTGTTGGCGCGGTGCACGTAGATGCCGGTCAGGGCGAAGGACAGCAGCACCATCAGCACACCCACCAGCATGCCGACGGTGGTCACG
The DNA here is from genome assembly GCF_052112345.1 of Pseudomonas sp. SAS7. Lineage (NCBI taxonomy): Bacteria > Pseudomonadati > Pseudomonadota > Gammaproteobacteria > Pseudomonadales > Pseudomonadaceae > Pseudomonas > Pseudomonas sp. SAS7. The sequence goes on from NZ_JBEGGO010000016.1 coordinate 86,785, forward strand.
CCGCCGCTAAGGGACTGGCCAAGGGTGCTGGGAGAGAACGCCACCAGCAGGACGAAGCCGTAGTAGATCACCAGCATGGCCAGGGTCAGGCTGCCGTTGAGGCGGCGTTTACGCCGCACCAGGTGCTGGAAATCGGGGTGGTTGGCGATGCTTTCTATGCGTTCGGGTGTCATGGCAAGCGATCTCTTGGTTTTGTAATTGTTTTGTTGAGGTCACGCGGGTGTTGCGGTATTGCAAAGGGCCTCTTCGCGGGCATGCCCGCTCCCACAAGGAGGATGTTGCCCTCAGCCTTTGTGCAGTCCCTGTGGGAGCGGGCGCGCCCGCGAAGCAGGCGGCGCGGTCTTAAAGCTGGTCGAAGTCGAGCACCACCTTGTCGCTCACCGGGTAGGTCTGGCACGACAGCACATACCCGGCTGCCACTTCGTAGTCTTCCAGGGCATGGTTGCTGTCCATTTCCACTTCGCCCTCGATCACCCGGCACTTGCAGGTGGAGCACACGCCGGCCTTGCACGAGTAGGGCAGCTCGGCGCCGATGGCGTTGCCTGCGTCCAGCACGTTCTGGGTGTTGCGTGGCAAGTCGAAGGTGAGGGCGCGGCCGTCGCTGATCACGGTGATATGGCTGAGCGCGGAATCCACCTGGCGCGCGGCCTCACGGGCTTCGCGGCGGGTTTCGCTGCCGGCGGCGGCGAACAGCTCGAAATGAATGCGCTCCTTGCCCAGGCCATTGGCCTGCAGGCTGTCACGCACGGTTTCGGTCATCGCCTGTGGGCCGCAGATGAAGGCCGCGTCCAGGCCTGGAACGTCCAGCCAGCGCGAAAACAGCTGGCCGCACTTGTCGGCGTCGATGCGACCGTTGTACAGGTCGACATCCTGCTGCTCGCGGCTGAACACGAAAATCAGGTTCAGGCGGTCGAGATAGCGGTTTTTCAGGTCTTCGAGCTTGTCGCGAAACAGCGCCCCAGAGCTGGAACGGTTGCCGTACAGCAAGGTGAAGCGGCTGTGCGGCTCGCTGTCCAGGGTGGTACCGATAATCGACAGGATTGGGGTAATGCCGCTGCCGGCGGCCACGCCCAGGTAATTGCCCTGGCGGGCAGCGTCCAGCGGCACGAAGAAGTTGCCCGATGGCGGCATCACCTCCAGTTGCTGGCCGGCCTTGAGCACTTCATTGGCAAACGCCGAGAAACGCCCGCCTGGCACGCGCTTGACGGCCACGCGCAGCTCGCCGTCCTGCACGGCGCTGCAGATAGAGTAAGAGCGGCGGACCTCTTCGTTGTCCAGTTGCGTACGCATGACCAGGTACTGGCCCTGGGTAAAGCGGAACTGCGCCTGCAGGTGCTCGGGCACGTCGAAGGCAATCGAAACCGCATCACGGGTTTCGTTGCGCACTTGCTTGATGGTCAGGCTGTGAAACTGGCTCATGGCGTTCTCCACGGCTCAAATGCATTTGAAATAGTCGAACGGCTCCAGGCACTCGCGGCAGCGGTACAGCGCCTTGCAAGCGGTGGAGCCGAACTGGCTGAGCAATTCGGTATGGGCGCTGCCGCACTGCGGGCAGCACACCTGGGGCGCTTCACCTAGCAGGCTGCGCTTGCTGGCGCTGCCTTGCGGCGGGGCAATGCCGTAGAGGCGCAGGCGCTCGCGGCCCAGCTCGCTGATCCAGTCGGTGGTCCAGGCCGGGGTCAACCGGCGCTCAAGATCCGGTGCGGGGAAGCCCGCCTGCTCCAGCGCCTGGCGGATATCACCCTCGATCACCTCGGTGGCCGGGCAGCCGGAGTAGGTGGGCGTGACCACCAGGTGCAGGTGGCCGGCGCGCCAGTCGAGGTCGCGGACTATTCCCAGGTCGACCACGCTGACCACAGGCACTTCCGGGTCCATGACCTGGGCCAGGACCTCCCAGGCCCGGGCCAGGTCGTCGCCGCGTGGCGGCCGCGCGCCACGGTCGCCGGTAATCAGCTCACCAGGTTGCATCGGGGTAAGCCCTTGGCAGGAACTGCATCTCGGCCAGCAGCAGGCCCAGGTGCTCGGTGTGCAGGCCTTTGCGACTGTCCAGGTAGAAGTGGCTGGCAGCCTTGGGCAGCGGCAGCTCGACCGATGCGAAAGTCTCGCTCACCTGTTTGAGCCACGCAGCACCCACGGTGGCCGGGTCGGCGGCAATACCCGCTTCGGCCAACTGCACCTCGTTGTCGCTGGCGGCCGTCAGTTCGACGGTGAAGCGCCACAGTGCCGCAATGGCGGCGAGCATGCGTTGGCGGCTTTCTTCTGTACCGCCCCCCATGCGCTGCACCCACTCGCTGGAACGGCGCAGGTGGTAGGTGACTTCCTTGAGTGCCTTGGCGGCGATACCGGCGATACGCTCATCGCTGGAGCCGGCCAAGCCCTGTAGCACGGCGAAGTGCCAGGCGTCGTAGAGGAACTGCTTGGTCATGGTCACGGCGAAATCACCGTTGGGTTGCTCGACCAGCAGCAGGTTGCGGTAGGCGCGCTCGTCTCGGCGGAAGGCCAGGGCGTCCGCGTCGCGACCGTCGTCAAGCAGTTCGGCTGCGTATTCCAGCCAGTTGCGCGCCTGGCCGACCAGGTCCAGGCCAACGTTCATCAGGGCCAGCTCTTCTTCGATGGCAGGGGCGTGGCCACACCATTCGCAGAGGCGCTGGCCTTGGACCAGGGCACTGTCGCCGAGCAGCAGCAGGTAAGGGATCAGGGCTTCGTTGTGCATGGCCAACCTCACATGTGTCCGACTTCATCGGGCAGCTCGTAGAAGCTGGCATGGCGGTAGACCTTATCGTCCGAAGGAGCGAACAGCGGGTCTTTCTCGTCGGGGGAGGAGGCGGTGATCAGCGCCGAAGGCACCACCCACAGGCTGACGCCCTCGCTGCGGCGGGTGTACAGCTCGCGGGCATTTTCGATGGCCATGGCGGCATCGGCGGCGTGCACGCTGCCGACATGCTTGTGGTTAAGGCCGTGCTTGCTGCGCACGAACACTTCGTAGAGGGTCCAGACAGACATTTTCGATCTCCGCATCAATCGCCGCTCAGGCGGCGTTCTTGTTCTGTTGCTTGCGCGCGTAGGCCACGGCGGCCTCGCGCACCCAGGCGCCGTCCTCGATGGCCTTGCGGCGGGTGGCGACACGTTCCTGGTTGCACGGGCCGTTGCCCTTGATCACCTCGTAGAACTCGTCCCACTGGATTTCGCCGAAGTCGTAGTGACCGCGCTCGGCGTTCCACTTCAGTTCAGGGTCGGGGGCTGTGCAGCCGAGCAGTTCGAGCTGCGGCACGGTCTGGTCGATGAAACGCTGGCGCAGTTCATCGTTGGTCTGGCGCTTGATCTTCCAGGCCATGGACTGGGCGCTGTTTGGGGAGTGTTCGTCGCTGGGGCCGAACATCATCAGTGATGGCCACCACAGGCGATTGATCGCGTCCTGGACCATGTCGCGCTGGGCCTGGGTGCCGTGACGCATCATGGTCAGGAGCATTTCGTAGCCCTGGCGCTGGTGAAAGCTCTCTTCCTTGCAGATACGGATCATCGCGCGGGAGTAGGGGCCGTACGAGGTGCGCTGCAGTACCACCTGGTTGACGATTGCGGCGCCATCCACCAGCCAGCCCACTGCACCCATGTCGGCCCAGCTGAGGGTGGGGTAGTTGAAGATGCTCGAATACTTGGCCTTGCCGCTGTGCAGCTTGGCGATTTCTTCGTCGCGGTCGGCGCCCAGGGTTTCCATGGCGCTGTACAGGTACAGGCCGTGACCGGCTTCATCCTGGATCTTGGCCATCAGTTGCAGCTTGCGCTTGAGGCTAGGTGCACGGGTGACCCAGTTGCCTTCGGGCAGCATGCCGACGATTTCCGAGTGGGCGTGCTGGGAAATCTGCCGGATCAAGGTCTGGCGGTAGGCCTCGGGCATCCAGTTCTTGGCTTCGATCTTGATTTCGGCGTCGATCTTTTCCTGGAAGTTGCGTTCCTCGGGGGACATTTCTTCCAGCGACTTGACGCGCTTGACTCCGGTTTCCACTAGCTGTGCGTACATGTGCTGCGACTCCTGCTAAGGCATGAGTCATTTGTAAGCGATACAAAACATAACGTCAAACAGTTTTATGTGTATCAAATAAGATTTGTGTATCACATTGACTGGCCAAGGGGCTGCTTCGCAGCCCTTTCGCGGCACAAGGCCGCTCCTACAGAGGAGCGCAGTCTCTTGCACGAGCGGCCTTGTGTCGCAAAAGGTGCGCGATGCGCCCCCAGCATTTTCCCCAGGCGAAAAAAAGCCCCGGACAATGCCGGGGCCGAAAAGGCAGCCGAATAACTCAGCTGGCCAACCGTTTGTCGTACACGTGGCAAGCCTTTCCCTCGGAGCGCTTGAGCGTGCCGCAAGGCTGCAGGTGGACCTGGGTACTGATGCCGATGTAGGTCTTGATCTGTTTGCTCAACTCCCCGATAACCAGCTTGCGCTGGCCTTCATCGAGGTGCTGGCACTCCGCACGCAATTCAACATGCACCTCGACACTGTCCAGGTTGCCATTGCGATACAGATGAATCTCATATAGCTCGGAAAGCTGTTTTATTTTTAGCACCTGCTCCTCGATCTGGGTCGGGAACACGTTGACGCCGCGAATGATCAGCATGTCGTCGCTGCGCCCGGTGATCTTGCCTATCCGCCGCATCGGCCTGGCGGTACCGGGCAGCAGGCGGGTGAGGTCGCGGGTACGGTAGCGCACCATCGGCAGCGCCTCTTTGCTTAGCGAGGTGAACACCAGTTCGCCCAGCTGGCCGTCTGGCAAAACCTGGCCGGTGACCGGGTCGATGATCTCGGGGTAGAAGTGGTCTTCCCAGATGGTCGGGCCGTCCTTGGTCTCGATGCACTCCATCGCTACCCCGGGGCCCATGATTTCCGACAGGCCATAGATGTCGAGGGCATCGATACCCAGGCGCTGCTCGATCGACCGGCGCAGTTCATCGGTCCAGGGCTCGGCACCGAAAATGCCCAAGCGCAGCTTGAGGTCATGCGGGTCGATGCCCTGGCGCTCGATCTCGTCGGCCAGGTTGAGCATGTAGGACGGCGTTACCATGATGATGTCGGGCTGGAAGTCGCGGATCAGCTGCACCTGCTTCTCGGTCTGGCCACCGGACATCGGGATTACCGTGCAGCCCAGGCGCTCGGCGCCGTAATGCGCGCCAAGCCCCCCGGTGAACAGGCCGTAGCCGTAGGAAACATGCACCTTGTCACCTTTGCGCCCGCCAGCAGCGCGGATCGAGCGGGCGACCACATTGGCCCAGGTATGAATGTCGTTCTGCGTATAGCCGACCACCGTGGGCTTGCCGGTGGTACCACTGGAAGCATGCAGGCGTACCACTTCCTCCTGAGGGACGGCAAACATGCCGTAGGGGTAGTTGTCGCGCAGGTCGTTCTTGCCGGTGAAGGGGAACTTCGCCAGGTCTTCCAGGCACTTGAGGTCATCGGGGTGGGCGCCGCATTCGGCAAAGCGCTGGCGGTACAGCGGCACATTGTCGTAGGCGTGCTTCAGGCTCCAGCGCAGGCGCTCCAGCTGGTGCTGGCGGAGGGCGTCGACACTGGCGGTTTCCATCGGGTCCAACAGGGCACGGTCGGCATCATGGTACATGTTCATGGCTTCACTCGAATTGTTCTTGTACGCCGCGCAGCGCCGGTTGCGGGCCGCGCGGTGAGTGTCATGAGCGCAGCATATACGGCTGCGTTCGGTTCGGTAACAGGCTGATGGTCTGATCCGCTCAGAGGCGCTCGATGACCATGGCTATGCCTTGGCCAACACCAATGCACATGGTGCAAAGGGCATAGCGGCCGGCGGTTTCTTCCAGTTCGTGTAGCGCGGTGGTCACCAGGCGTGCACCGCTCATGCCCAGCGGATGGCCGAGGGCGATGGCTCCGCCATTGCGGTTGACCCGCGGGTCATCGTCGGCCAGGCCCAGCTCGCGCAACACTGCCAAGCCCTGGGCGGCGAACGCTTCGTTGAGCTCGATGACGTCCAGGTCGGCCAACGACAATCCCGTAAGCTCAAGCACCTTGCGGGTTGCGGGTACCGGGCCGATGCCCATCAGCCGCGGCTCAACCCCGGCCACCGCCATGCCGACGATACGACCGCGGGCTTTCAGGCCATGGCGCCGGGCAGCGGCGCTGCTGGCCAGCAGCAGGGCACAGGCGCCGTCGTTGACGCCGGAGGCATTGCCAGCGGTGACGCTACCGCCCTCACGGAATGGCGTGCCGAGGCGGGCCAGCTGTTCCAGCGTCGTGTCGCCACGCGGATGCTCGTCGTGCTCCACCCGTTTGGCCGGGCCTTTACGCTGCGGGATCTCGACCGGTACGATTTCTTGCGCCAAACGGCCGCGGGCCTGGGCAGCGGCCGCCTTGTGCTGGCTGCGCAAGGCGAAGGCATCCTGATCAACGCGGGAAATGCCAAACTGTTCAGCCACGTTCTCGGCAGTTTCCGGCATCGAATCTGTACCGTAGGCAGCCTTCATCAATGGGTTGACGAAGCGCCAACCGATGGTGGTGTCGAACAACTCCGCTGCGCGGCCGAACGCCTGCTCCGACTTACCCATCACGAAGGGTGCTCGCGACATCGACTCCACGCCGCCAGCCAGCATCAGCCCGGCTTCACCGCAGCGCAGGGCGCGGGCCGCGTTGCCGATGGCGTCCAGACCGGAACCACACAGTCGGTTGATCGTGGTCCCGGGCACTACCATCGGCAGCCCGGCCAGCAGGCTGGCCATGTGCGCCACGTTGCGGTTGTCTTCGCCGGCCTGGTTGGCACAGCCGAGGATCACGTCGTCGACCGCTTTCCAGTCAAGCTCGGGGTGGCGCTGGATCAAGGCCTTCAGCGGGATGGCGGCGAGGTCGTCGGCACGTACGCCGCTCAACGCCCCGGCATAGCGGCCAATGGGGGTGCGCACGGCGTCGATGATCAGGGCGTCGGCGAGGGTAGGTTCAGTCATCTTGCGTCTCCTGCGCCAGCACGGTGCCGCGCACTTTGTAGGATTTGCCATGGAACATCGCCACCAGCTCACCGCGCTGGTTGTGGATGCGCACGTCGTACAGGCCGGTGCGGCCTTTGCGGCTGACCTCGCTGGCGTCGGCGGTGAGGACGTCATCGCGCAGCGCCGGGGCCAGGTAGTCGATGCTGCAGCCCAGTGCCACGGTGGCCTGGTCGTAGCTATTACAAGCGAAGGCAAAAGCCGAATCGGCCAGGGCGAACAGGAAGCCGCCATGGCAGGTGCCATGACCCTGGATCATGTCGGCGCGTACCGTCATACGCAGGCTTGCCCGGCCCGGGCTGGCATCCAGCAGGCTGATGCCCAGGCCCTGGGTGGCCGGATCGCGGGCGTACATGGCGTCGGCACAGGCTTGTGCCAGTTCGAGTTCAGTCATGCAGGGTGCCTCCTTTGGCCTCACAACGACGTAACAGCAGAGAAGGGCGGTAGCGGCTCTCGCCATAGCTGCGCTGCAGGTTGTCGAGCACGCGCAAGGTCTGGGCAATGCCAATGTTTGCAGCCCAGGCCAGCGGGCCACAGGGGTAATTGACCCCGGCGCGCATGGCCAGGTCGATGTCGGCGGCGCTGCCGACGCCCTGCAGCACGGCATCGGCGGCCTCGTTGGCGAGCATTGTCACGGTGCGCAGCACCACCAGGCCGGGCAGGTCGGCGACCGCAGTGACCTTGAGGCCGGCCCGCTGCAGCAGAGCCACCGCCTGGTCGCGGGCGCTTTCGGTGGTATCGGCCGACCAGCTGATGGCAATCCGCGAGGCGGTGCTGTAGTCCAGCGCGAGGTCGAGCAGCACCAGGTTGCGCAGGCCATCTTCACGGGCGCGCTGGCTGGCGAGGCGGCCATCGGACAATGCCAGGGTGGCCTCACCGACCTGAATCACGCCGCTGCCGGCACGCTGGGTCACGACGACGCCGTTCTGGCGCAGGCGTTCAACCATTGGCTGCAGTACACCCAGTTGCCCCTCGATAACGCAGGCTTCAGCCTTGGTGGAGCTGTGCAATTCGGCCGGTGCAGGGCGCTCGGCGCCTTCGGCGTAGCTATAGAAGCCTTGCCCAGTCTTACGGCCGAGGCGGCCGGCATCCACCAGCTCTTTTTGCACCAGTGAAGGCTGGAAGCGGAAGTCCCCGTAGAAAGCATCGAACACCGAGCACGTAACGGCGTAGTTGACGTCGTGGCCGATCAGGTCGGTAAGCTCGAATGCCCCCATGCGGAAACCACCCGCATCGCGAAGCAGCGCATCAAGGCTGGCGCAGTCTGCTGCGCCTTCCTGTAGCAGGCGCAGGCTCTCGGCATAGAAAGGCCGCGCCACACGGTTGACAATAAAGCCCGGTGTCGAACGCGTGTGCACTGGCTGTTTGCCCCAGGCCTGGGCGGTGTCGTAGATACACGCGGCCACGGCCGGTTCGGTTGCCAGGCCTGACACCACCTCGACCAGCGCCATCAGCGGTGCCGGGTTGAAGAAGTGCATGCCCACCACTTGCTGCGGGCGTGCAAGGCCGGCAGCCAGGCTGGTAATGGACAGCGACGAAGTGTTGCTGGCAATGATGCAATCAGCCGTGCACAGCGCTTCTAGCTGGCTGAAGAGCGCCTGCTTGACCTGCAGGTTCTCGACGATGGCTTCGATCACCAGGCCGGCATCAGCCAATGCTTCGAGCGTGTCGACCGGGCATAGCCGAAGGCTGATCATTTCGCGCTCTACGGCCTGCAGCTTGCCTTTTTCCACGAGCCGGGCGAGCTGCCGTTCAATACCGGCCACTGCCTGGGCGGCAGCCCCCGGGCGGTTGTCGTAAAGCTTTACCGGGTGACCGGCCTGGGCGGCGACCTGGGCGATGCCGGCGCCCATGGCGCCGGCACCGATCACCGCTACTTGCACGTTGCTTGCGAGTGCGGCCATGTTCAGCGCCCCTTGAATTCGGGTGTGCGCTTGTTCATGAAGGCGCTCACGCCTTCACGGTAGTCCTCGCTGCGCCCGGCCAGGCGTTGCAGGTCGCGCTCGAGTTCCAGCTGTTCATCGAAGCCGTTGTCGAAACTGGCATTGAGGCTGCGCTTGATCAGCGCAAGGCCATAGGTGGGCTGGCTGGCGAGCTGGCGGGCGAGGGTGAGGGCTTCGTCGCGCAGTTCAGCATCGTCCACCACGCGATGGATCAGCCCCCATTGCTGGGCTTGTTCGGCACCAAGCCGCTCGCCCAGCATGGCCAGTGCTTTAGCCCGCGCCATGCCGACCAGGCGCGGCAGCAACCAGGTACCACCAGAGTCCGGCACCAGGCCGATTTTGCAAAATGCCTGAATGAAGCTGGCCGATCGGGCGGCCAGTACCAGGTCGCAGGCCAGCGGGATATTGGCACCGGCGCCGGCGGCCACACCGTTTACCGCACAGATCACCGGCAGCGGTAGGTCGCGCAGGGTGCGCACCAACGGGTTGTAGAACTTGTCGATCGATTCGCCCAGGTCTGGCACCTCGGCGCCTGGGGCGACGTTACGGTCGGACAGGTCCTGGCCGGCGCAAAAGCCGCGGCCCTCAGCCGTCAGCAGCAACACCCGCGCCTCACTGCTCTGGCGAACCTGCTTGAGTGCTTCGCGCACTTCCAGATGCATGGCGGTGTTGAAGCTGTTCAGCTGCTCGGGGCGATTCAAAGAAAGGAGGGCGACGCCGTCCTCGATGGAAAACAGGATGTGCTGGAAAGTCATGACAGACTCGCTCCGTTGGTCGAGGGGTAGGTGATCAGCGGCCTTGGAAGCGGGCCTGGCGCTTTTCCTGGAAGGCGCGAATGCCTTCGTCACGGTCGGCGGTGCCGGCCAGCAGGGTGAATGCATGGCGTTCGAAGCGCAGGCCACTGGCCAGGTCGGTATCACCGGCCTTGAGCAGCGCCTCTTTCGCCAGGCGCACTGCCAGCGGCGCCTTGGCGGCGATGCTGCGGGCGATCTGCATGGCGCGTTCTACGGTGAATTCGGGCTGGGTTATTTCGCTGACCAGGCCGGCCTGTTGGGCGTGACGGGCAGTGATAGCTTCGCCCGTCAGCACCATCTGCATGGCTAGCGGCTTGCCGACGGCACGCAACAGGCGCTGGGTACCGCCGGCACCGGGGATGATGCCGAGGTTGATCTCCGGCTGGCCGAAGCGGGCGTCGGTACCGGCGATGACGATGTCGGCACACATCACCAATTCGCAACCGCCACCCAGGGCGTAGCCGTTGACTGCAGCAATCAGCGGCTTGGCAAAGGCGGCGATGCGTTGCCAATGGGCTACTCGAGGGTCGTTGAGGATGCCGACCAGGTCGTGCTCGGCCATTTCGCGGATGTCAGCGCCTGCAGCGAACGCCTTGCGGCTGCCGGTGAGCACCACAGCGCCGGTCTGGTCATCCTGGGCGGCTGCATCCAGCGCAGTGGCCAGTTCTGCCAGTAACTCGGTGCACAGGGCGTTCAGTGCCTTGGGCCGTTGCAGGGTAATGAGCTGAACGCCGTTTTCCGGCGCCTGCACATCGAGATATCGCGGCATGTCGGGTTCCTCTGGCTGCACGCACGGCACATCGTGGGGCCGGCATTTCTTGGAATTGTTTGCAGGGGCGTGACGCTGGATCACGACCAGGTGGGATCAGTATATGCATTACGCGATACAAAAATGCAACATCAAAAATTGTTTCATGTATCTCTTTGCGAGAGTGATAGTGTTGCTGTCGTGCACGGAAACCGCCTATTCGCCGCTGATTATCGCGAAATCGCTGATCTTATGCCTAGGTTTACAGGGGGAGCCTAGCCAGTATAAAGCGATACACGACTACGCCGATTGACGATCAAATATTTTTTGATACAAGATCAGGTGCCATTTCAAATCATTTCTGGAGCTTCCATGCCTTGCTATCGACTGGACGGCTTGACGCCTGTGGTTCACCCCACAGCCTACGTGCACCCAAGCGCAGTACTGATTGGCGACGTCATCGTCGGCCCACGTTGCTACATAGGCCCCTTGGCATCGCTCCGGGGTGATTTCGGCCGCATCGTGCTGGAGGAGGGCGCCAACTTGCAGGACACCTGTGTAATGCATGGTTTTCCGGGTGGCGACACGGTGGTCGAACGAAACGGGCATGTTGGTCATGGCGCGGTGTTGCACGGCTGCAAAGTGGGCGAGGATGCCTTGATCGGCATGAACGCAGTGGTGATGGATGGCGCCCATGTCGCACCACGCTGCATCGTCGCGGCGACGGCGTTCGTCAAAGCCGGCTTCGCATGTGAAGCGCAAAGCCTGGTGATAGGGTCGCCGGCCCAGGTCAAACGGCCCTTGAGCGAACAGGAGTTGGCCTGGAAGCAGCGCGGTACTGCGGAGTATCAGCACCTGGCGCAGCGCTGCATGAACAGCATGGTCGAATGCCCGCCATTGGCCGAAGCCGAACCAGGGCGGCCGCGCATGGAAGACACCGGTGTCCGGCCCAAAGGTCAGGCTTCGGCATGAGCCTGGTAGCGCTGCGCAATGGTCAGGCGGCCCGCCGCACAGGTATAGTCGGTGCTTTATCCGCGCACAGTTCGCCCATGAGCAATCTTGCCCCACTGAACAACCTGATCACTCGCTTTCAGGAGCAGACGCCAATCCGCGCCAGCTCACTGATCATCACCTTGTACGGCGATGCCATCGAGCCCCATGGGGGGACCGTCTGGCTGGGTAGCCTGATCAACCTGCTGGAGCCGATAGGTATCAACGAGCGGCTGATCCGCACGTCGATCTTTCGCCTCACCAAAGAGGGTTGGCTCACCGCTGAAAAGGTTGGCCGACGCAGCTACTACAGCCTGACGGGCACTGGCCGCCGCCGTTTCGAAAAAGCCTTCAAACGTGTCTACAGCCCAAGCCAACCGGCCTGGGATGGCGCCTGGACGCTGGTGTTGCTGTCGCAGCTTGAGGCCGGCACGCGCAAGGCCTTGCGTGAAGAGCTGGAATGGCAGGGGTTTGGCGTGATGGCGCCGAACCTGCTTGGCTGCCCACGGGCAGACCGTGCTGACCTGGCCGCAACCTTGCGTGACCTGGAAGCCAGCGACGACAGTATCGTCTTCGAAACCCACACCCAGGAAGTGCTCGCGTCCAAGGCCATGCGGGCCCAGGTGCGGGAGAGCTGGCGTATCGATGAGTTGGGGCAGCAGTACAGCGAGTTCATCCAGCTGTTCAGGCCGCTGTGGCAGAGCTTGAAAGAGCAGCACCTACTCGATGCGCAAGATTGCTTCCTGGCGCGCACCCTGCTGATTCACGAGTACCGCCGCCTGCTGTTGCGCGACCCGCAACTGCCAGACGAGCTGCTGCCAGGGGATTGGGAGGGAAGGGCCGCGCGACAGTTGTGCCGTAACCTGTATCGGCTGGTGTTTGCCAAGGCAGAGGAATGGTTGAATGCAGCACTGGAAACGGCAGACGGGCCGTTGCCGGATGTGAACGAGAGTTTCTACAAGCGCTTTGGTGGGCTGGGCTGATCAAAAATGCTACAGCCAGGGCAGTTATTGATAACTACGCTAAATGACTATTTAGTGTAGTTATCAGCAATGATCGACCAAGAAGCGAGCAATGCATAGATAAAGTCACTGGTTTTTCGTTAATACAAGCAATATCAAGCTGCCGCCGTATGCTTGAATGGAGCAGGCGGCGAACTTTCGATGCCCTGCAACCAATCGCAGTAGCGGGCCACGCCTTGCTGGACGGTCAATGTGGGCGCCTTGTAACCGGCAGCGCGTAAGCGCTCCAGGTCGGCACAGGTGTAGCACTGGTATTTGCCACGCAGATGATCCGGAAATTCGCTGTACTCAAGCACCCCCTCAAGCAAGGCAATCTCAAGTGACAAGGGTGGTTGGTCCCGTTGCTCACGCAGCCGATTGATCACAGCCAAGGCAACATCATTGAATGGCTGAGCGCGACCACTGCCGACATTGAAGATACCGCTCAACTGTGGGTGCTCAAGGAAGAACATATTGACCTTGACCACATCATCCACGGAGACGAAATCACGCAGATGACCACCGCTGGGGTAGTCACCATAGCTGCCAAACAGGCTGACTTTTCCATGGGCCTGGTACTGATTGAAGCAGTGCAGGGCCACCGACGCCATCGCACCTTTGTGCTGTTCATGTGGGCCATACACGTTGAAATAACGCAACCCGACGACCTGGCTCCGTGCTGTTGTCAGCTGCCGGCGCACTTGTTGGTCGAACAGGAACTTGGAATAGCCATAGACGTTTAGCGGGCGCTCACACTCACGTTGTTCGCGAAAATCCTGCCCGGCGCCATAGACAGCTGCCGATGATGCATATAAAAGCGGGACCTGTTGCTGCTGAGCAGACGCCAGCAACTCACAGCTGAACCGGTAGTTGTTGTCCATCATGAAACGACCATCAGCTTCGACGGTGCTTGAACACGCGCCTTGGTGCAGCACAGCACGCACCTTGCCAAACTCACCGCGAGCAAAGCGATCGAGAAAATCGTCCTTGTCCAGGTAATCGGCAATTTCACTGTCGGCCAGGTTGCGGAATTTGTCGCCATCGGTCAGATCGTCGACGGCGATGATTTCGGTTTCGTCGCGCTGGTTGAGCGCTTGAACGAGATTGCTGCCGATGAATCCTGCGGCACCGGTTACGATGATGGTCATGCCAGATTCCCCGTGAGGGTGCGGAGCCCGCATTTTAATCTGGGCGACTCGAGCCAACCTTAACCTGGATCAACGGATGCACCGGTTTCGATGAATCAGGGGTTTGTGCAGCTCAACATCTGGGCACCCACGGCGCAGTGACAAAATAGGAATGTTCGGATAATGCATATTATGTTAAATGACGTATGGATCATTGATACGGTTCATTGTCTGCTCCACTAACCCCGGACGGTTTTGCACTGCGCCAATCGCTGATTGATGAGACATCTGGGCTGATGAGCCTCAAAGCCTTACTCGGTGGGCCCTGCAGGGCATGTAGTGCGGTTGGTGTGAGTGCTTACTGAAGAAGAATTATGAGACATCTGCTACGGCTTGAATTTGCTACAGCCCACTATTCCCGTGGCCTTCAGCCCATCAGATCGTTTTCGGGAATCGCGAATGCATGGTAAATCAATTACGAGACCAGCCATGCCAATTGACATGTCTCGGCCGCTGAGAAAATCCTATGCAATCAATAGGTTAGAGGATTTTTTGCATTTTTATGAGACATGCCCGAATGGTGTCAGATATGAAGGAATGTTGAGACATTACTGGAATACCCTTTTTAATTCGGGTTACTAATGCGTCGAATCCCAAGGTATTAGAAGGACATAAGCCGCTTGGTTATTGGCTTCCAGCCCCTTGCTCTGCGTCACGGCGCTTTGGATTAGCTCTGGTCGTGGTTTAGGCTGTTTTATACGGCCTAACGATTCTTTGCGAGACATTCCAGCAGCGCCTACAACTGGCTCAGCCTTCAGGGCCAGTAAAATCAAGGGGCATGGAGAATGTTAGAAAATCACGGGACTTTACGGGCGTCAAAAAAATACTAGATAAATATGAGAAAATCTCTGGAATACTCTAGAAAACCAGTAAGCGTGAGTAGGCTGTCAATATATGGCTAATGTTTTAGCAGGCACGCCTGAAGGTAATCGCTCGCGCCAAATAGTTCACCTCCTTACAGGATGTCAACATGAATTTTTGCATGACTTCCCATCGGCATGTGGTTGCACTATTCACTATCAGTCGCTACCATCCGCGCTTCTTCAAGGGAAACAACTCAGAGGAGGGATCGATGCTAAATATCACCCTCAAACTTCCAGTTACTACCAATACTGGAAGTTCTTCAGAAAACTATGTGACACGGTAAACCTATATGCGCCCGCTCCCACGACCGATCTTCGAAGGGTACGAAACTTTCATAGATCAAGATTTCAGCTTGAGCGAACCGAGCATGCCGTGCGTTCGAAAATATATTGAGTCTTTTGATCCAGCTGTAGAAGCAGGCAAAGGGTATTTACTTGCGCGAGATTTTTTGCGTGCGTTTTCAGACAACGGATTGACTTTTACTTCTTATCGAACCCACGTTGAGCGCCTGCTTCTCTGGTCGATGATTGTCAAAAGAAAGCCCTTCAGTCAGATCAAACGTCAGGACGCTGAAGAATACTTAGATTTTTGTCGCAACCCACCGGAAGAATGGATCGGGCCGATAGTTCGCGGACGATTTGTTGCCAGTGATCATTCCGAATCAGCTTGGGAAGATCCGGTGATGCATAATGATAAATGGCGCCCATTCAGCATGAAGGTGTCAAAGGCCTCTCATGCCGGTGAAGAGTTAACACAGTGCTCGATTGATGAAGCAAAGCAAAAATACACCGCCTCACAAGGCACGATCAATCAAGTCTTCTCGATTTGTAGCCGCTTTTACGAGCATCTGGTTGAAAACGGATCAGTGGGCGGGAATCCATTTAGACTGATCAAAAAGAAAGGTAAGAACCGAAGCACACCCCAAGACGAAGGATCTCACCGTGCCCTCACCCCCCTTCAATGGGATTATGTTCTAGATACTGCAGAGAGCATGGCTGCAGAAGATCCCACTCGATATGAAAGGACGCTGTTTATTCTAGCTACTTTATTTGCGATGTACCTACGTGTATCAGATCTCGTGGGAAGGCCAAACTGGCATCCTGTGATGGGAGATTTTCGCCAAGACGCTGAAGGAAATTGGTGGTACCACGTAATCGGAAAAGGCAATAAAGTGGGGAAGATTGCTGTTCGTGACGAGTACATAGCAAAGTACTTGACCCGATATCGGCGATTCATCGGTCTTCCAGATCTGCCGCAATGGGAAGAAAAGACTCCTCTGCTCACAACACTTCACGGACGCTCAGGTCTGTCTGGGAGACAGGTGCGTGCCCTCCTCCAGGCTGTATTTGATAACGCCGTGAGTCGTATGCGGGATGAGGAGCGTCAGCCTCATGAAATGAATAGCCTGAAAGCTGCATCTGCACATTGGCTCCGCCACACTTCCGCTACCTTCGACGCTCCACTTCGAAGTGCAAAAGATCTTCAGCTCGACCTGCGGCATAGCAATTTGAGCACCACTCAGAACGTCTATTATCACTCTCATGATCAAGAGCGGAGTAAGTCTATAAAAGCAGTGCGAATGCGTGACCGGGGCTGAATTTTTTGGTCAAATCGCATAATGATAAAAGCTGCATATATACACTCTTGAGAAGCAATGCACTGTATGAATTTTAATTCGGATGACTACACCATTTCCATTAGCGAGCCGATCTGCTCGGTATATGTTATGTTGCTCACTAAGGTTATTTCGCGCGAAACCTTTGAAAAACCTCTGGCGGACACCAGTGATGGAGAGGTTTATAATTTCTTTTGTCAAGGTCTAGCAGACAGCCGCCTAGAAATTCATGGGCACTACTATGACCTCGCTGGCTGGTTTCTTCTAATGGCAGCCGGACATTTGTATCCTGGTGAGCCCGAGGAGCCCTTTGACGAGGGCGAATGGGAGAAGTTGTCTGCGCAGGAGAAAGAGCTGTTCTGTGAGAATGTGGAACGCCTGGAGCTTTATCTAAGTAGTGCTTGGAACAAGTTGCACTCCAAAGCGATGTACTTGATCCCGGCTTGTACGAGGTTGAACGTCGAGCGCGGGACGTGAGTGATAATGTTGGCCCCTTGCGATTTGGTGCACCACCGATCAGCCACAGCCAAAGCTCTCGACTGCAGTCTCAAATACTGGGTAGCGCCATCACTCTATCTGGACGATGGAGCTGTGCCGATAGACAACAATCAAGTGGAGAACCCGATATGGCCATGGGCACTTGGGCGATCGAACTCCTGTTCGCCGAATCGCTGCGCAGCGGTAAACGAGCAGCAGCGATCATGAGCCTGATTCAATCGATATTGTGGCGATGCGTGGCACTGCTCAAAAGTTCGGATGTTTTTACGGTTTTTAGTCTTCATCAAGCGAGCGCTTATTGATGAGACACTTTCGTCAATGTCGCATCTCCTTCATCACAATCACTTACTCATGCTTCTAGGTCTATGCTTATTAAACAATCTTCTTGCTTTGAGTTCAGCGCAATTTTGCTCGGATGGCCATCCGCTGAAATTCTCCATACTTAAAAAATCTCTGCCTCGCACCGTGTTGGACGGCCACAGATTTGGAACAAACTCATCAGGCATCCGGAGGGAATGCGCCTCCTTATAGTTCCTGTAGCCAAGTGCTTTAGGAAGAATGTCGTACACCTGCCAGAGCTTCATCTTTCTGCCGGCTTTTTTTATCTCCTTATAAAGGCGATTGGAACGATTTTTAAGCTGCCAAAAAAATAACCCCTCCGACATGGAGCACTCCAATATTTGGTCAGCTATCTTAGCTCTTGACAAGGTTGCGACCTCTTCCTCAGACCACGCATCGTTATTATTTAGCGCAAGAAATGATGCTGCGTGACCTTCTAAGTTTTCATTAGCAGCTTTGGCAGTTAGTTGTTTTTCGTTTGGCGCCGGAGGCAACTCGGTGAAATTCATGGAAGATGTATCCTATGTGATCATGGCTAGAGCTTAATCACCATCAGATGTCACAATCAAGCATTTTTTATGAGCGTGGTTTAGCACTCAAAAACAATTGCGATTAATTGGCAGGCGTAGAATTTAATAGCATTGTCTGGAGGGCCTTTCCTGCTAAATTTGATTTTTGTCGCAAATTTAGCGGATTGTTGCTGTATATTGCTCCTGATTGAGGGGTGCTTGCGAGTTTTTGTGGGCCTTATATTCAATTAGCGTTATTAGGCAAGCGTGCCAATTGATGGTAATTGTTCGGCCGAATTCAATGCTAATAATAACCCCGAGTCCTCATTCTGCGTGCCATTGAGCAGAGTACGGCCATCCCTCATTGAAAAAAGCCATGTCGCATTGGCCGCTCGTCGCTGGGCTGCAAATAGTGCGCCTCCCCTGCTCAGCCGAGCCCTTATCGGAAAGAAGCGCACGCAGTGGTGAGCTCAAACGCTTTAGCGTGGAGTGCGTAGCTCGGATCGATTCGGTAACCCGCCTACCCGCCTGAAGGAGGGTTTGGCATCGTTACATGAAGAAGGTTTTAATTGCGGCAGGGATAGCCATGCTCTGCTTCATCATCTACACCAAACTACAATCTTCTCAGTGCCGCTCGATAGCGCTGATGCGATGTGCGTTCGTATCCAGGGCTATATGAACCTGCTTTGTCGCGGAATGACGACAGGAGGTTTGGTAAACGCGACCACCATCATTGCGCGTCTGCTCTACTCCGAAATCATCTATAAGATCAGCACCGGTGGTAATACCTACGATCGATAGTTAGGCGGTGCAGGCTTGAGTAATCAGACCTGCTAGATCCGCCTGGCCATGCCGATTCTCATGTGACCGAGGGCATCGATCAGCCCTCGAATGACCCGCTTTAACGGGATCGCTTGCCGCGGACTGGGGTGGGCTTGGATAGATTGGATCTTTACGATCATCTTTGCGATCTTGCTACGCGCGCGATTTCGGCGTCCTTTCCGACTCATTTGATCTCCAAGCGAGGCTGTTACCAAGAAGGCTTGCACTCACCCTAGCACCATCAAGCTAAAAAGGGCCAGCTTACCGCTGGGTTGGGCATCAAGATCGCTGGCTAGCCGAAGCAAGCATAAGATCCAGAAGCGCAGCTGCACTCATTTGGGGAGCATTGAACCATATGGCCTCTGGTAAACCTGCTTTCACCTCCGCCGGCACCTCACTCAAAGCCACCACTATGAGCGATCGCTTTCCGATGTCGGTCATCAACACCTCTCTCCCGGCGATCACTGCACCTGGATCTTGGTCGATGATCAGGACGTTTAGTCCATCGTACGGCTGAAATTGTCTACGGCCTTGAGGGCGGTAGATAGAGTGCCGCATGTTCTTGAGCCACGCAGAGTTTCCAAGGTCAGACGCTAATGATAAAGCCCTACCGGCTAGCTCAAAGGAGAGGATGTTCAGCCATACAGGGCTCCAAACGTCTTCGCCTATGCTGCTTGGAGTCAAATCGGCGGCGTCGAAGCACGCCCGCACAAGCGTTTCTCCTAGGGGGCTGAGCTTGTTTTCACGGACGACCTTAGCGGCAACCAGTGCTTCGTAATTGAGCTGTTCGATTTCGTCGCTAGATCTGAGACCTAAAAAGTCCCCCTCCTCGCGTTGACCAGCTCCTTGGTGAGGTTTGAGGGCGTTCCGTTTTGCAATGTAGGCTTTACGTGCCATCTGCAACTGCGCATGGGATAGATCTTTCAGCGCCAGCATGAGAAACCGCTTCTCTCGTGGGGCAATTCTCCCCAATGCGATGGCGGAAGCCATTGCGCCATACAAGCCGGCCTTTTCCGTCTCCATTTCTCCAAGACAAGCACTGAGTAGAGCGTGGTAGTCCTCAACATCAAGGTTGTCAGCCGTAAATTCGTCGAGCTTCTCGCCAGCGATCAATCGCTCATGGAACTCCTCACACCTCTGCTTTGTTCTCTGCTCCATGTATTCAGCCATTTGCTCGACCCCAAGGCTGAGCAGCTCATAGATAGAAACCGCAACGCCACCGCCAGGAAGAAGCCCCATGCCTGCTTTAGCAATACTACCGGCGATAGTTGGGATGATTTTGCTAGTATCTGAGTTGTTGCTCATCGGTGCCCTCTGAAGTCAAACGGTAAGCTGGAAACGGCGGTTTCAGCCTCTGGGTGTAAGAGGTAGCATTTCGAGCTCCATTCCCGCCATGGATTCTTGAGAAAGCGCCAATTCATGCTCTAGCATGCTCTGCACAAGGGGGATGTCCACCCTTCCCTTCAGCCATTCCCGGGCCACCTGCTGTCTCTCATAGTCTTTGGGTTTGTCCCATTCCTCTATGAGGATCTCCCGGATTGCATTCAACGAGGGCACGACAATGCCATGGGCCTTGGCAGTTAGTGTATTCATCCACCCCTGAGGGTCGTAATCAGGGAAGCAGATAATCTGCCGTACGCCAGATAAGGCCTTTGTTACGGCCGCCGGCGTGATCTGCGGGCTTCCCCGGAAGAGCATGGGCAAGTGCTTCACTTCGTCAGGCCAGCAATACTCGCGCACCGCGTACATCACAGCCTGATTCTCTACTAGCAGCACAGTGTCGAGACCATGGAATTCCTCCGCAGGTACGCTGAGGGTGCCGCCAACTGGATGGTTGTAGACGCCCGAAGCGAGCTGTAGCTGACCATTAACAGAGGCGGCCATAACGATTCGGTGTCCAGTGGTCAGTCGTGCGAGCTTCTCATTACGCGACTTCTTGGCGAGCGCCAGGCGATCACCTTCAAGGTCATCAAGGCTGACAAGGAGCGCGTCCACGCCTGTTTCTTTTTTGAGCATCCTCCGAACGGTGGCCAGCTCAACTTCAGTCAATGCCAGATAGCTACCATTCAGCTTTTTGCCGATTCCGTAGGTTTCGTTTAGCAGCTCCCACGTCGCATTGATTTTCACTCTCCGGGCATCCTGCCTGATCGCAATCACTACCGGTTTGATGGCCCTCATGTTGCCGAAAACGCTCATATCCGCCCCGCTCTTTCTAGCATTAAATCGAGGACGCGCCGGTTGGCAGATACACGTTGGTAGGGCGCGTAAATGGAAGTCAGCCGGTAATTGAGTGGCTTATGCCGTACCTTGCCCACCGCTGTCTGAAGACGAACATAGCCATCCAGAGCATAGAGCCAGATACTCATGGAGATATCGGGCTCCCCGTTAGCCTCCCAATATGCCACCGCCGATTGAGGCTCCTTGGTTTCGATCAATGCTTTGAGCATTCTCTCGAGGTGATCTCGTGCAAACGGCTTCTCGAGCACCTTGGCAAGCTCGTCTTTAGGCAATACAGGCTTGGATTCACGAGGCTTGGGCGATTCCTCAACTCGCCGAGCTTTTGGCGGCGGCAGTGATGCAATAAGGAGCTCGAGGTCTTCCAAGCTCTCTCCCGCATCGACATCGCAGTAAGCGCTGCCAGCTAGATACATCCTTGCGGCTGGGGCCCAGGAAGCGGCATCTCTTCTGTCAAAAAGTGGCTCTAGGTCTATAGGGTTCCCTGCCTGAAGGAAGACATCTACAGCGTGGGCCACTTGGCGCATGTGGTTGCGCTTGCGAACAGCAAGGCTGAGTCGATCAAGGCGTCCGATCATCTCATCTAGAGCAAGGCGATTACGTGACACAGCACCAAGCAGGTTTTCCAGAAGCACGCGCCGCAAAGATCGATCGCTTCGGGCCAGGCCTGCAAGGCCGACATGGGTGAACATGCCTAGCTTTTCGTGCAGGCGCTTGAGGCGCCCGATTGCGTTATTAATGTCACGCAGCCGATCTCTGAGCCGCGGAGAGAAACCGTACCCTCCCTCAATGAACGCTCGAGTCTGGGCTTGCTCGTTACGGAGGTGGTTCGTGACTTGGCGGCAGCTGTGCGTTAACCGCTTCAAATGACGTTCAGCTTCGCTAGAGAGGTCAGCTGCTTTAGCGTCATGGTAGGCCTCGCAGTGTTGCTCGATAGCTATCAGAGACTCCTGCAAGTCCGGAGCAGCACGCTCGAATCCTTGCAGCGATATCTGTGCGCCAATGTCTAGCAGGAGGCCGCTCAGGTAGTAGAGCTCGTCATCCTCTTCGATGAGTCCTTTAGACATCAGGTAAGAAATGCCCTTTGTCCGTCGTTCAGGCAGTGCGATACCTTCCTCGTCGGCCATCGACAATGCTTCGATGAAGGGCGCATTTCGAGTGAGCGCATCGCCGAGCTCAATCCAATCATTCTCCCTCACAAGCTAAGCCCTCCCTGCTGTTCACCATCAGACTGATCGCTCGCCCCCACGTCTAGGCTGAGCGAATTGTATTCAGCTATCCAAGCCAAGATGGTGTGCACGTAACCCATTTTTCCCGTAGCTATGTAGTTCGCCGACTCGCTGCTCCTTTTGACGATGTAACCTGCGTCAGCCAAAGCGCGAAGCACCAGCTTCAGCCTGTCGTTGTTGTCTTTACCACTTTTGGATTTATTGAAGAAGTCATACCCGCTCAAATCCCAGAGCTGAGTCCGGTAGGTCGGGTGATTTTCAATCGACTCAAGCATGTCGGCGAAAGAGATGACGTCACCTGGTGCTAAGCAGGTCTCACTGCGCCCCGCGCGGTTGATCAGACGGATGAACTCGAGGCAAGGTCGAATCTGATCGCGGAGTTCAACTAGCTGCGCGGTGGCCGCCTCTCGATCTACGGGCTCTGAAAGATCAATGAACCTGGCGAAGAAGGTGTCTGGAGCTTCGGGTTCGCCTAAGGTCGCCATTTTCCGACCTAAGGGCGCCAGCGCGTTCTCGACACTCTCGGCGAACTCAACATTGCGCAGTTGTCGATGCAGCTCAGGATGGGCGTACTGGCAGATGAAGATGCCAGAGAGCAGCTTGTTCAGTACATCTCTCAACGGACTCATAGTGCACCTTCCAGGTAAGCGTCCCCTAAGGCATCGTTGAGGTCATCGAGCTCATCCTTATCATCGATACCGTATTCCTTCACCACGATTGAGTCCGTGTCTGCCCTCCGCTCCAAACTGTACCGGTTGTTGAATTGCCGCAGCAGCTCAGGAGCGCCACCTGGGAAGCATGCAAGCATGGAAAGCCCGCGCTCATTGAAATAATTGACCAGCGCAACGTAGTTTTCTGGGGAGAGCTCCAACGCTTCATCAATTGGGATCGACATCTGAAAATCTGCTTCATTGCGCAGAAGCTCGAACAGTGACACGTAGATCATGGCAACGATGATTTTCGTGAGTCCAGTGCTGCTGAGGTGGATCAGCTCCGCGTTGTTAGTAGCTACCTTCACCCGGCCCTGGTCGTTGCATGTGACGGAGACATCAAAGCAGTCCGAAAGCTTAGACGTGAAGGCCCCCTCTTCAATTTGCCTTTCGATGGTGCGCAGCGCTTCCATGAATCCATCGGTTGGGAGATAGTCTCCGCCCATCCCGCTCCAGCGCTTGTATTGCTGCTCGTAGTTGGTCAGGTCATCCCAGAATGACATCTCATGGATCCGCGACGAAACCTTGAACTCGAACTGACGAATCTGGGCGAAGGCACTGAGAACCTCGCTTGCTTTTGCAGTCGCGTCTCGACCCAATTTCAAGATGCTCCGGTGCAATTGCTGAAGCTTTGAGCGGTTATCGCAGAGCTCATCTGAAAGATTCTTGGCCTGGATAATCAGCTTTGTTTTCTGGTCAGGGTGAGAGATCTCAATGTACTCTTGGAGGTTGGGCGCAGCCTCCAGCCATGCGAGCTCGAGCTCATACGCATTATTCGCGGCATGATTCATGATCTGATCAAGAGCAGCTCCCTGAGGTGTGTGCATCAAGCGATCCCTCTGGAAGCGCTGGTGAACCTGCCGGTACAGTTCAGAGCCTCTGCGATGACACTCTCCTCGCCGGCGCTTCAGCTTTCCGACTTCGTCTTCGATGTCGGCAGCCTTCGGTGTTGAACTCAAATGGGCATCTGTGGCTGCATCAATCTGACTGAGTTCCCTTAAAACACGAGCTACTGCGCCAAGCTCCTGATCGTCGTCGTGCCCCTGGATGACCAGAACCTTCCTGCGTTCACTGATAGCTTTTTGTGCTGCCTGCAATTCGAGCTGCCACTGCTCAATGACGCGATTGATACGCTCGAGATCGGCGTTTGCACGTGACAAGGCCGCTTTGCGATCAGGTACAGCTGGAACGGATTCACTAATCCACAACCTGTAGCTATCTATCTGTGATTCATGGTCTCGCAGCCGCTTGATATTCTTTTCCAGGTCGGCGATTTCCGCGCTTAGCCGTTTGCTCGCGTGGTCATCTATCCCTGCTGCTTGCAGACGAGCCTCCAGATCAATTTGGGCTTGTTTCAGTTCAGTTGCGAGCATTGCGTCGACGCGTTTTTCGGTCGTATCAATCTCGACGTTAGCTCGTTGCTGATCTTGCTTAAGCTGCGATCTTGACTGCTCACTCTCAGCTTGAATGTCGGTGACTTCTCGCTTATGTCGCTGTTTCAAGGCTTCAAGCCGATTGGCAATCTGTGCAAGTCGACCTAGAGCCTCCTCCACGCGTGCCGCTTGAAGCTCCATTTCATCTGCGACTTCCTCACGGGCACGGTCAATCAATCCGGCGTGATCCCCTTTGAGGGTTTCTAGATCCAGGTTTGAATTGCTTAGCTCTTTTTGAGATGCAGATGCTCGAGCGCCAGCTTGGCGCAGCCGATCCTCAATGCTGCGTTGCTGCCTCTCTACAGCCTCCATATCAATATTGAGCGATTGGATCTGGGCTGTCAGCGATGCGATTTCTGCCTCAAGCGCTTGAGCGCTTGCAACCGTGGCGGGAGGTAGCACCTCAAGGTTGATTTCGACGCCGTATAGGCTTTGCTGAACCTCCTCGAGGAGTGCGGGGTTCAAGTCTGTGCGCATAAGGATCTCGACTGGAATGAGTCGAGCAATATTCTCTGTCCAAGAGGGGTGATTTCGTCGTAGGAAACCAAGCAGCGTTTCAGCGCCAGCATTGAACTGCTGCTTGAGGCTCTCTCGGGCCTCAACAAGGGTGTTTTGCCTTACCTGCATCCCACTGTATTCGCTGGCTCGAGCGTGCCGCTCCTGCGATAGGTTGTGTACCTCTGTTGTGATTGCGCTAAGTTGTTTCTGGAATTCGGCAACCACAAGCATCTGCTCGTTGATGGCGCGTTGAGACTCATCTATGACGCGCTGCGCCGCGGGGAGAGCCGTAACGCCCTTGAGCTGCTCTGCACGTAACAGCTCGCTAGCCTCGGCACCTTTCGCCAAAAGTTGCTGTTGTTGGTGTGCTGCGAGCTCAACCTCATGTGCAGCCCGTGTTTCGTCAAGCAGCTTCGTCTGGGTGCCTTCAAGTTCGGCTAATCGTATCTGTATAGCTTGGGAAGCAGCTTTATATTTGGTGAAAGCAGCGCCCTTGCTGTCTGCAGCTACCTGTCTGGCAGCAGCCTCCAGCTCCTGGAACACGTTGCGGATGTCTGCTCCCTGGCGGTTCAGTTTGAGCTGATGTTCCTGCTTCAGGTGCAACTGATCGCGTAGCTCCGGAAGCTGATCAAACTCCTCAGAGAGCTCCTGAATTCGGTTTTCCAGATAGTTGACGCGCTTCTCTTCGTACCTTTGGAACCAGGCGTTCTCTTCAGCAACCTGAGTCGTAGCCATGCCCTTTTGCGCGTTAAAGCCACTCATGCGCTCCCGACTAACGTTCAGAAGCTGATCGTCCTCATTGCTCAACTCAGCCAAAGCGGAAACACGGGCGTTTTGACGCTCTCTTAGTTTGTCTTCGACCATCAGGACTCGGCGCTTTTGCATCCCCATTTGCCGTAGAGCAGCGCGGAATTCGTGGGACTGGATGTTCATATCTGCGATCTCTGGCCTCAGAGAATCCATCAGCAGAAAACCAGCGCGGTTATCGACCACGCTCTTGAAGGGTTGTGAGTTCAGCATCATCAACGTGCGGCTCGGATCCGCATTGTCTTGCTGAAGGATCTCGGCCATGGTCGCCTTCATGGTATCGAAGGTACCACCGCTCTCGATGAGCGCCAGCGTTACGAAATCAATGCCATTGAAATCTTTGCGCTTCGGCGCCAGCGAGAAGCCCATCCGCAGACTGACGATTAGCTTCCGCTTACCAGCGTCGGCGACTTTTTCCAGATGGGCTGTGCCGCTATTGAACTGAATGATTTGGCGGTAGTGATAGGGTTGCAGCTCAGGGGAGCACGAGATACCCAAATGCGTCAGGTGGCCGTGTAGTTCGCCAGGGAGAACCAGAAGACCAGCTTCGTAGTCACGATAGAGCAGCTCAGCACTCCAGGCGCTCGATACCAAGCGGTATGAGTATCCTTCTCCGCTGCGATGCATGATCGCGCAGCGTGCGTCGCCAGAATGGTTTATGTACTCAAAAACGATGAAGCTCGAAGATCGTGGTAGGTACCAATTTGCAAAGCTTTCCCGGTTGGTGCCGGCTTTGACCAACCTCCCTGGTGATGCACCATAGAACACAGGGATGAGCTTGATGAAGGATGACTTCCCTATGCCGTTCTCACCGGTGACACTGGTGTTTCCATCCATGACAAGCTCAGCTTTGGCACCTGCACACAGCGAATCGATGAGTACGATCTTGACTAGTTGCGACATCGGATATCTCTCTGGCTAGAACCCTTAGCAGTACAGCCGATTTCTCACTCGGCAGCCGCCTTCCATAAGCACCAGGCCGTTTCGCCGGCGGTTGCTCTTCACGCCAACCATATGTAGATATACATGACACATCTACGGTGTTTACGCATACAGGTAAACTTTTCGAGCACATGGGGGCGACATGAAGCGGGCAAAAGCAATTGAGGCTGTACGCTGGGATCTGGCGTTGCGGTACAAGCTGATCGAAACAGTAGCCTGGTGGGAAGGACGCCTAACGACAGGGCACCTGATGCAAAGCTTTGGGATCAGCCGCCAGCAGGCGTCGAAAGATATCAATACCTACATCGATGAGCATGCTCCGAGAAACCTGGTTTACGACAAGCACCTAAAGGGCTACGTACCAGGAAAGCACTTTAAGCCGCTTTTCATGAAAGATAGCGCAAGCGCCTACCTTCACCTACTGAACCAGAATCACGAGCGGGCTCCGCATATCGAAGGATTGACGTTGGCGTACGCGCACATCGACGTTTTGGATGTTCCAGACCGTTCCATCCGGCCAGAGGTGCTTAGGCCATTACTTAAGGCCTGTCGTGAAGGTCAGCGGCTTGAGTGTGAGTACGCTTCGTTTCGCTCTCCAGACGGCGAAACGCGGCTCATTGCTCCACACACGCTAATCCATACAGGCATGCGTTGGCACGTAAGAGCCTACTGCGAGAAAAACAGAGAGTACCGCGATTTTGTGTTGAGTCGATTCCGTGGCGCCCCAGAGCTTATGAATGACATCACAGAACACACCCGTCTCCTTGATCCAGGATGGACGACACCGGCAACCGTGATCCTGCAGGCTGACTCCAGGCTGAAGCCTGCGCAGCGTGCAATCCTCGAAGCTGACTACGGAATGGAAGACGGCCAGCTCGTGATTGAGACACGTGGCGCTCTGGTTCAGTACGTGTTAAACCGCTATCAGATCGACACAACCAAGATGCATCTGAAGCCAAGTGCCCAGCAGATTGTCGTGGCGAACATGGACGAACTGAGTCGATGGTTGTACTGAAATCAAGGCGAAATCTATCCAGGCGCCGCTCCGGTGTGTAAACAAATCACTCACATCCAGGCGCCTGGCTGAGAGGTACCGCTTAACGTCGGCCAATACTTTGAGATGCGTCGACCTCAGAAAATCCGATTTCTGGCCTTCGTGAAGACGTATCAGCAGGTCATCTGCCGGTAGGAAAACTATCCCTGTGATTACTAGATACAAAGCAAGTGAACAGAGACAGAGGTGGCGTATGGTGCCCCTAGACTTAGATCTGTGTCGGGTGACTCAGGAGCATTACATCACGGGTAAAGCTGCGATCAATTTTTATTGGCCTGGGACGACCACAGGAGATTGGCACCGCCTTTCATTCTGGGATAAGGGCGCCAGCAGGGTCAGGGTCGCGCTGGCAGGCATCCACTATCCTGACACTTCCCTGTATCTCGGCAGCCATGGTGTTGTCAGCGCTAGTCGAGAGCTTAAACAGCAGGGATGGACGATCCATCATGAGGTCTACATGGCTGATCACTTTCGTGCCGCAGCGGATATGGCCATCGCCTGGGCGTTAGGTGAGTCAAAGCATTGCAGCGTGGAGCTGGCCGATTGGTTTCCCGATGCGGCGGATTTTCGGTCTGTCGTCGTCCTCTTGGAGTCTTCGCTAGTTAGGCTGGACGATCTGCCTCGTGAACGTATCCGCCAATGGATATCCATTCAGTTGCGGGCGAAGCACTAAAATGAGCCGGCATCCCCTACGATTCTTACTGCTGCTCGGCTAGCGAGCGGTACCAGTCAGCGTAAGGCGTGTTGATTGCCTTGTGGCGGTTGTAGTCCGGGCTACCGTCGCTCCACCAGACCGGGCCCCTCTCCCCCAACGCTACTTTAGCTGCGTCGACCCTCGCTCGTGCGCTACGAAGCTGTCCTGCGTCTTTCGAAGCCTTCGCTTCTTTAACGGCTCGCCGTGCGTCCATGAGAACGTGCACTAGGTGCTGGCGTTCCTCTTCCGAAAGCGCGGGATTGCTGCAGCGCCACAGCTGGCCTTTGACTACGAAGTAGCGACCATCTGGTGTTGTTGGATACATAGCGCAAATCTCGTCAGCTGATACACCAAGGACACCAAAGACGATTCAAAGGCTGCGCAGGGGGGGCTGGACGGATCACCACATGGCGTTAATCGTCAATCGACAAAACCACGCCGACTCAATGAGCGAGATGGGTGCGTTAGCATACAGCAGCCCAAAGGAGCACATTTGTACTCCACCTCTTTTATCGGTCACCTCCCCCGACCAAAGTCTGCTCAAAGCCAGCCTGCAACCTGTGCCAGCTTTTGCACGGGGTAGTATCCTCGACTTGATAACCGACAGGCTTGGGCTGTTTATGATTCAACATGACCAAAACGACGTATCACCAAGCACTCTGACGGCTCGAGAAGTCTGTCAGGTGCTGCGAGAGGTGGTGCTCGGACGGCGGACAATGACCAAGGTTGGCAGCCAGTCCTGGGCGCAGCTGTACGCCTGTCATTTCGAAGTCGATGTAGAAGGATGGCAGATCACGATCTACAACGACTGTGATGAGCTGGACTACTGCGAGAAATGTGTAAGTCCCGATGGGCAGCGCTGGGTATTCGACCCAGGTGATCGGACAGATCCGATTGCTCTGCTATCGACGTGGGAGCATCAGACCCTGGAGCGGATGTTGAAAGCCCTGTAAAGCCATGAGGGCATGCCCTACCAGGCCCTGCTGTCGTGAATCGAGCCCTCTTCTTACGCCGACGTCTCGCCCCTTCGGGCGTCCATCCGAGCTGAATATCTTCAGTGATGGCAGATTGAAAATTGCTCGCCAGACCTCCATTGCCGAACTCAGCTATTAGGTGTGGCGGCGATCCAGCCGGCTACTCAGCTCTCATTTCCAGGGTGCAAAGGATATGCGCAAAAATGGTCAGTCATGGTTTCTGATGCTGCTGGTTCTCTTCGTGGTGGGCTGGGCCGTCGGGAAGAAGGATTCACCCAAAACTGAGCCTCCATTCAGCCAGGCGCCGGTGAGCACTTTGGCATCAACCTCATTACCGGCCCCACAACCTACACAAACCTCGGCACCTGAGCATTTCGTCAACGCGGGCAAGCTGAACCTGCGCGCTCAACCAGGAGGGAAAGTGATATCCAGCCTGAAGCGTGGGGAGAAGGTGCAGGTCTATGAGCAAAAAGCGGAGTGGGCGCGCATCAGCCTCGACGGCCAACCACAGCGATGAATCTCTTACAGAAACCTCTGCAGCGGTTCCAACTGCTTTGCCACTCCGCAGCCGAAAAGAGACCGCCCGGCTCCCCAGCCAGCGCGCATCAACACGCCCGAGTATGGCTCATCGTGCCCCTGCTCTTCTGGTCGAATCTGCATAGGCCCTAGAGGTGGTCGCTACTGCATCACCTCAGGAGGGAACAAGCGGTACGGCGTGTAGCAGTAGCCTCTAGTGACAGGGCTTTACTGGCCCACCGAGTGCGCGCAACTGGTAGTCGGTGACCGCTTGAAACTGATGCTCCGCGATGAGACGTAGGCGCTCAAGCTCAGTCCCCGTCACACCGTCGGCTTGAGCCTGGTGATAGCGTTTCAAAGCATCCACTGCATCGGTGTACATCGGATGGTCTGGAAGCAAAACCTTGCTGAGATCCTTCTGCATCATCTCTACTCCGATACTCTATGGGTAGGCAGCTCGGTGTTCATTTCAAGAGGATAATGCTCGGCCTCGTATGCTTCGATCAGCAAAACCATCGCTTCGAAAACCTCGGCCTCTTTGGTACCAGGTTCTGGCTCATTGTCGAACAGTGGCGAGACCTCTCTGAGGGCTGCTCGGTACTCGTCGTCATTACGAAGCTGGTGAATCGTCACAGTTGCGCCTCTATCAATGAACTGACTCACCCAGGACGCCTGCGCTGTGCAGCTGGTAGTCGATCGCTGTCTGGTAGAGGTGATCAGCCTCCAGTCGAAGGCGTTCGATTTCCTCTGATGGTAGTCCATCAGCCTGGGCGTCATTATGAGCTCGAATTGCCTCAAGAGCCTGCCTGAGCAGCGGCTCGCCCGCTTCGGCCATACCCAACACTGTTCTCTTCATTTCTTGAGCCTCAACGATTTGGCATCCTCCATTTGAGGGCTTAGTGTACTCTCGCTTCCGCCAGGTCGACCACGGAGATACGGATGGCAATCACAGCAGTGATCTTTGACGCCTTCGGCACAACCCTGCGGATCGGGACACCCATACACCCGTATCGCCGGTTGCTGCGAGAAGGCGCGAAGCATGGCCGGCGCCCTAGCCCAGGCGACCTCCATAAACTGATGACTATTGATGCCGGGCTTCGAGAAGCTGCTGACATCCTCGGCATCCAGGTTACACCGTCACGCATGGCTGAGATGGAGTCTGACCTTCATCGCGAGATCGAATCGATCGACGTGTTCCCGGATGCACGCGATGCGATCGCCCTCCTCCATGAGCACGGCCTAGCTACCGCCGTCTGCAGCAACCTCGCTGCACCCTACGGGCCGGCAGTTAAGAAGCTACTGCCAGATCTCAACGCCTATTCGTTCAGCTACGAGCTCGGCGTCACTAAGCCCGACCCAGCGATCTACCGCGCCGTGTGCCATGATCTTGGAGTTGTGCCTGGGCACTTGTTCGGCGGTGCGGCTCAAGTAGCAATGATCGGCGATTCGCCACGCTGTGATCGAGATGGGCCTCGAGCTACTGGCATCAAAGGCTTTCATCTTGATCGATCAGGTACCGGCACTATACGAGATCTCTTGCAATTCGCAGACCTGGTCGTCAAGCAGTTCACCAAGGAGCTGGGTTTATGAAGCAGCATCCATCTCCAAGCACGACCGGCAACTACTGGGGAGCAACGACTTCTATGTTCATCTCGCCTTCTATCTTGGCCACTGCCGAGGAACTGGCAAGAAAGGCAGCGGAATTGAATGGCCTCATCGCGCCCCAAACCGCCACCCACCTGGCGCAGCTCATTGAGGCTGCAGATGCGCCGCTGACGCAAGTATGGGATGCGACGGAACACGGATCTGACCAAAATAACCTTCGTCCTGATCCAGCTATCGATCCTCGACGTCGTATCGTTGCGGTATTGGGCCATTACGATCAGTTGCTCATCAGCGAGCCAGTGGGGCGCAGCGCTGCGTGGTTGTATATCAGTCACAGCTTCGAACAGCTTGGCCTTCATCCCCGTTTGTGGCGCCTCCCCAGAGCAATCAGCCGCTGGAGCCAGATGCACGAAGGTGAAACAGAGCTGTTGGAATTCAAGCTCATGACTTGTATCGAAGAGGTCGACCACATCCTTGATGCGTTCAACCGTAAAAATCTTCGTCAGCGAGTGCTCCACTCCTTCAGTAGCAGCAAGCTCATACTGGATGCCGGTGTTAGTTCAAGTACGGGGCCTGCGGTGTTGAATCTGCTGATCCTAGGTACACAGCCCATTAGCGAATTTCAGACTTTCACAGGGCTGCAGGCGAGAGAGACCAAAAGAGAACTAACGCGGTTGATAGGTTTAGGTGTAGTGGTGATGTCTTCAAGGCGAGATGACTGGGTCGGGGCAGGTCTGCCCGCATGGTTTTCTGAAGAAATTTTAACGCTCTGGTAGGCCATGTGGCTTCATCAGGCGGTGGTCTCGGGCCTGCTTCCAGCTTGATATCTTAATCAATCGCGATTGCTATTTTGATGCTTAGAGATAAGCCTTTCGGGGTCAGGCTCATCGCCACACTCATGCGCTACTCATCTCGGCCTAAGACAGGTAAAATCCGGCGTCCGATCAGCGTTGCGAACCAAGAATGGCTAAGGCTCCAAGGAAACAGCCCCCACGGGTAGCGTCAGCCCAAGAAAATCCGGAAAGTGCGAAAGCCCAGAACCCCGCTAAAGCTCAGGACAAGCCAGTCAAGGGCCGCAGGAAGCAGGTAGCAAGCCCCGTATCCACCGGCGATCGCGGTGGTTCATTCGAGCGCCGCGTCCAGGCCGTTCGCCTCCTCGCCTTGTGCCTGGGCTCCCAGTGCCCGGGCGCCCGCGATGGCTACGTGATCACCCGCCTGCTCTTCCAGGGGCGTCTGTTCGATCACGACACCGATGACCTGGTAATCGATCTCTGGCATCCGGAGACCGGCCAAGTCGCCACCCAGCGGTTGCAGATGAAACGATCGCTGAAGCCGACGGACAACCCCATTTTCAATGAGTCCGTGGGTCTGGCCTGGGAAGACTTCTGCAAGCCAAGCTTCCGGCGCAACGTTGATGACATCCTGATCGTCTACCACGCCTCCAGCAACACCGCCATGCACGCTGCTCAGGAAGTGGTGCGTTTTGCGGTGAGTTCCGGGACGCCAGAGGATTGGTACAAGCGCGTGCATGCCGAAGGCTTCAGCAATGAAAACAACCGCAAGGCCTACGCCGCGATTCGGCGCGCCGTTGAGTTACAAAAAGGCGCCGAGGTGGACAAGGTTGAGCTGTTTCCGTTTGCGCTCCACCTGAAGTTTCTACCGCATGACCTGGACTCTGATCGCACGGTTGAAGTCGACAACCAGAAGCAGCTGATCAGCAAGTTCGTCCCTTCGCGCGACAGCAAAGATGTCTGGGCTGCGCTGCAGCTGGCATGCGCCGAGCTTAACGGGATGGCCGGTGAGATAACCTTGGACTCCGCGGAGCGACATTTGGGGGCACTTGCCCTTGAGTTCAGCCAAGCGCGTGCGCTCTGGGAAGGTTATCAGGCGGTTCAAGCTGCGAAACGTAATAACCTCGGCCCCGGCTCGCTCGTCGACCAAGCAGGCGCCCTCCCCTTGACCGCCGAGGCCCACCGCAAGCTGCAACCGCTCTTGGACGCGCTCAGACCTTTACTTGGTGATGGCGCAAATTCGCAGAAAATACTGCTCGCGGATGAGCTGCCTTCTGCGCGGGACACGACTTCCGTCTCACCTTACTCTCGGCAACTCGACCGGATTACCGAGTGGCAGCGGGCCCACCGGTTCCAGGACTGTCTCAAGCAACTGGAACTTCTGGAAAGCGACCTTAGCGAGTTCGACGACCACCAGAAGGCCAGATGGTATCTGCTTCGCGGATTGTCGAAGTGGCACCTGGGTGAGGACGAAGACGCGGCAGACGATTTTGACGAAGCCGCCAAGCTTTGTGACTCCGACGATCGAATTGCCGCTGCGGCGATACGAGCCCTGATGCTTAGGGGGCTGGTAACGCAGGCGGTTGCGATCGGAGAAACGTTGAGCGCTCGTTTCCCTGAGTCTTTTATCGTCTGGAGTGCGTTGGCCAACGCTCGCATCATTGCGGGTGAACAGCTGAACGAGGCCGATGTGCCCAGCGCCTTTATCGATAAAGCCGCGGCGTGGCAACTGGTGGCGTCCTCTTATGCTGGGCGTGAGGATGATGCAGGCGCCATTCGCATCATACTCATCGCACTGAGCAAGCCAGATACCTCGTTCTTTATCGACGAGACCTACCTTCGTTACGCCATTCGACTGGCCACGGCTGATGCCGTGCGGGTCAATTGCCGGTCGATGTTGCCTGAGCACGTAGAGGTGTTACAGGACGCCATGGCGCGTTTTGATGATCGCGCCAGCTCGCTCTGGGCTGCGCAAAGCCCCAAGACGGTGAGTGATGTAGTCGCACACCTGGCCTATGCAATGGTACTTCTTCAGCGCGCTGATGAAGCCCTGCAGCTCATTCAAGAGGCCCACCATAAAGGTGCAGTCGTTTCGGACATCATGATTCGGGTTGAGATCGAAGCCCTGTGCGACTTGAGCCGTTGGGAAGAGGTCACGAATCGTTTCCAGGCTCACCTTGCCAACCTGCCGGTCGAGGCCCTGTTACGATTTGGTCACGCTTGTATGGCGCAGTCGCGGACTGATCTGCTACGGCTTGCTCGTGAGGAAGTTGGGCGACGGACGCACTCGGATGTCGCGCCACGAATCGCCTCAATGCTGCAGCACTTACACTGGGATTTGGCGCTACAAGCTGGTGACTTCGCGGCGGTTCGCAAGGAACTGGAGCACGCGGGTGTCATGCCCCAGAGCAGCAACATCATTGACCTGTATTTTGCCAGTCGCGCTTATGAGAGCGATGCTGAGCTTGCCAATTGCTTTGTGGATCGGATAGCCCAGCTAGCACCTGGCGCCACAGATCCTCAAGAACTGTCACTCGGTGCGCGAGCGATGATTCGGGCTCAGCGCCATGATGAAGCGGTTGTTATCCTTGAAAGGCTGCTTCCCGGTGACGCCTTCACGCCATTACATGTCGACCTACTTCACTGCTACAGCTTGACGGGCCGGCAGGCTAAAGCGCGCGACCTTCTGCAATCCATGCCTGCCACTTGGCGCAGCTCAGCAGATGCCCGTGAACAGGCGCTGTTCCTCTACAACAGCGCGGGTGACTGGGCACGAATGCGCGAAGTCGCGGAACTCAACGTTGCGGAGGCTCCTCAGAGTGCCCATTTTCGGCTGATGTTCCTGCGCGTAGCTGCGTGTGAGGGCGTGCTGGACTTCCAAGCCTTGGTAGCCGGGCTCCCCGTATTGCTTGAAGGCAGCGCAAAGACGCTTCTGCAACTGGCAAGCATTGAACTGCGCTACGGTCAGGTTCAGAAAGGGCTGGATCGGATCTCCCTGGCCATGCGCTGCGCCCAAGGTGACGTCGAAGCTGCGGCTACCCACGTCCAGGTGATGCTGACGCTCTCCCAAGAGATGGCAGAGGAGCTGCGCGATATCGAGCGTGCGCCGGCAGTCATCGCACCAGGCACGTCGGTTGAGTTGGTCGATCAACAAGGCAGTCTTCGACGGGTTACCTTGGATCTTGAGGGTTTCAGCTATCCATCCGGCTCACCCGAATTTACTGCCGCAGACTCCACGCTCGCCAAGTGCTTAATCGGATTGCGTGTAGGCGACACCGCTATCGTCGACAGCCTGCTGGGCGCTCAGCGTTTTGAGATCAAGCAAGTATCTTCCGTTCAGCGGCGTTTGCTGGAAATCTCGCACAGTGTGATAAGCCATTCGCTAGCCCCTGGCAAAAGCCTTGTCTCCATGACCCTCTCAGAGGATGAAAATGGTGACATGGACTTCTCGGCCTTTATCGAGCAACTCGAACATCAGCGAACGGAGGTAACCGAGCTACTGGCGTTCTACGAGCATCACCCTATAACCTTGGGTGCGCTGGCCAAGCAACTAGGGCGCGACCTCATTGATGTCGTGCGGGGCTGGGTTCCTGATGGGCCTTGGCTGCAGATCTCTTCGGATGTAGGTTCTGTCCATGACGTCTTTCCAGGACAGTTAGAGGGTTCAACCTGGGTCGTAGACCTGCCGATGCTGACAGAGTTGGCCACTCATAGCCTGCTAGATGTGTTGGGTCACCTCCCCCAGGTTTATGTGAGTACCTATACACAGCAGGCGTTGCGAGCCAAGATCGAGGCGGCGACGGTGTTCCGTAAAAGCGGAACCTTGTACTCACACGAAGGGCAGCTGGGTTTTCATGAAGAAAGCGAGCAGTCTCATGCCCAGGAATTAGCGTTACTTGAGGGCATGGATGTTGCGATCTCGAATTTTTGCACTGTCGTACCGGCGTATGGCCCTGTTCATCCGACGCCTGTCCTGCAACGCCTCGAAGATGTGCTCGATCCCCAAGAACGTGCTTGTCTGACACTCTGCCATGAGTACCAGGCGG
Organism: Pseudomonas sp. SAS7; assembly: GCF_052112345.1. NCBI lineage: Bacteria > Pseudomonadati > Pseudomonadota > Gammaproteobacteria > Pseudomonadales > Pseudomonadaceae > Pseudomonas > Pseudomonas sp. SAS7. Next base: position 122,625 of record NZ_JBEGGO010000016.1, read on the forward strand.
GGCTGCTGTCACTCGATGGCAGGCTTCGCCAGCTCGCCCAAGCGCTCGGCATTACGTCCGCTTCGCCTCAAATGCTCCTTAAGGCAATGGTTGGCCACGGGGTGTTGAGTTTCGTTGAGTATTCACGCGCGCTCATCCGTATGATCATGGCCCGGCGTCAGTTCATCTCGGTCAATCCTTCGAATCTGGTCTCCATGATGGATCAGGGAGTGGCCTTCGCGAACGCCGGGATCAACAGTCTGCGTCAATACCTTGTTTTACCAGGTGTGATTTTCGGCCTGGCAGCGGTTACGGTTATGGAGTTTGTTAGCACGATGTTCGGCTTAGGGCGCTGTACCTTCGTCGCCATGCTGGAACTCATCAAATATCTCGTCGAACCGCTTTTCAGGCACGCCGACTGTCCGGCAGATTTCGAGGAGTGGTGCCAGCAGTTTCTGGAGGAGCGCTTCCCTGCGTTCGGCGCCCCCCATCTCTCGTGCATCAAACCACAATTGAAGGTGGCTAAAGCCGCTGCTGAGCACCCTCTTCAGCAGGTTACGTTGGAAATTCACGCCGTCTGCGGCAGATTCGCTCCGATCTACCGGCACAGTGATAACTGGGGCTATCTGGCAGCGCTTCTGAACCTTGAGAGTGTCACCACCCAAGCTGCAGGCCTAGTTGACGACGCGACGGCGGAGGGAGGGCATGAGCTGGCTTCAGGTGATAATCCCATGAATCCTGCAGGTCACATCAAAACAGGGGATCGTTGAGCTTTCATAGCATCGCACCTTTGGTCGATGCACTGAGGGGTGTGCCCAAGGGGTAGCGCATAGCCACCACACTGTGCGCAGGCACGGTCATCTTTGATGATGATGTTGATCGCGGCGAGGCGGGAACGACATTTAAAAAGGCCGAACGCCCCGAATGCCGATCCCCACCCCAGCCGCAGGTGCAGTTCAGTGGATGATTCCATGCGTTGCACAAAACCACCTTTGTACGGCCAGGATTGCTAAACGCCTAATCTAACGGTGCATTGCAGCGTAGCATTCTTCATCCGCTGCGCAGCACTCCGGAAGCAGAATCAGGGATTCGGGCCTGTCAGCCTATGCCTCCTCTGCCTCGGTTTCAGCTTGGAAGACCTCTATGAGCTTCTGGTTATAGTCGTCGAGGTACGTCTGAAGACCTTCTCGGTCGACCAGTCGCACCGCCGCCGTAGCTGCTAGTTCCTTAGCCGATCTGGTGAAGTATGAGTTGGTGACCACCATGGCTTCATCGCAGCCGTAGAAGGCTTTAGCAGAGATAGCTTGCTGCACTGCAGCATTGCCCACCGAGCCGCTGTAGTTCTTTGCCTGGATGACCATTGCCTTGCCGAACCGGCTCACAAACAGATCCGCACCTTGATCAGCCGTCTTTTGTGTCTCTCGCACGTCATATCCGATGGTTTGGAAAATCTCGACCAAGAACGCCTCAAACTGGAATCCATCCATCGCGTCGACCAAGTACATGGTGATGAACCGATTGGGGTTGAAGTGCTCGAGCTGGCTTCCCAAGCGCTCGACCAGGATGTCGAAGTAGATTTCTTCGCAAAGGCCCAACCCAGACTGGAATGTCTGAAGGGGAAGCAATGGAACGCCGGTCGTGGTGGCAGCCTGAGGGTTGAACTGCAGTCCCGGGAAGGAGGCGTCGCTTTCCCAGAGGTAGTAGTAAAACAGCGCAAGGTCAGCCCGGAATGTCGTACCGGCTTCCTCAATCCACGACCTCAGCGAGCTGGCCAGGTCGGATCGGATGTGGCGAGTAACCTCGCGCGAGAAGCCGGCGTACACAGAATTGAAAGCGGTCGTGAGAAGCAACTTGTCGAGCAGAGTGGGCAATTGCTCAAGCTCGTCAAAGCCTCTGCGAATCAGCACCTCCCTGAAAAGCTCACGCTCGGAATAGACACCATTCATACGTGCGCCTGGCACTGCAGCCTCATCCCCTACTCCCCCCACTGGATCGCGGGTGGTGTGAATGAAGTTGGTGAAATACGGCTGCTTCAGCTCAGAGTACTTTCTGAGAACGTTGTTCAGAAGGTCGCTGAGCTGGGCCTGCTCCTTTTTCTTGCCCCAGATGTCTTTTAGGAAGCCCTTTGACTGATACTGGAAATCGGGGTAGAACGATGGATCAAGGGGCGTCAAACCTTGCGGAGCTTGCTGAGCTAGTGAGGCAGCTTCAGCAGACCCGCATTGGGAGCAATAGGTCTCGAAGGTTGAGCGATGACAGTGGTTGCATTGATAGATCACGGTGTATCGTCCCTGTGTCGTTACGCTTCACATGCATTTGGTCACGAATTAGCTTTGCGCAGCTATGCGCTCTGATTGCTGGATCGCCGGCTTGGGTAATGCCATGCGTAGGCTTTCCCGATACTGCTCTGCCGGCGCCTCATGAGTGACTTCGACGACAGCATCATAATTCTCTCGAATGACCTTCTCGATCTCAGCGATCTCAGCACGGAAGAATTCTTTCCGCCCGTTGACCTTGTTGAGCCGGCCAGAAGCAAAGCGGTCGTGCAGTTTTGCTTCCAACGCAGGTGCATTGTTCGAGAAAACCATCGCATGCACGTCGAACCAGAAGGGTACTGATGCGTCACCCAACTCATCGACTCGATCCATAGGCTCAAGGCGTCGAGTCATACCGATCTTGTAAATCCCTTCCCCAAATGCACCCAGGTTAGAGATCACGTAGACGTACCCAGCTTTGGCATTCTGCTCGCGATAATCAATGAGCTTTTCTTCGCTCTCGAGCTCAGCTCGACCTGCCTCAACCTCTGCCAGTTTCACCAGCAGCGCTGAGCGCTCTTCATCAGATTGCACCTGCTCAAGGCGAGCCTGAAGGTCGCGCATTGCGGTGGTGAAGTGCTTACGCTCCTTTGCGATTTTCTCCCGGGCCGCGCGAATCTCCTGCTCGAGCTTTTGCTGCTCCCGAAGCTCTTCCCGGGCGCGTTTGGCCTCTTCCCTCTCTTCTTGCTTCTTGATCTGAAATTCATGAGCGAGGTGCAGCTCATCGAGCTTAAGGTCGAGGTAGACCCCTGAAATCTCTACGCTCATGATTTTGCCTAGCCGGTTGCAAGCTTCATAGGATTTGAGGATTCGCTTCTCGCCCAGCTGGACGTTGTCGAATTTCACGTTAGCCACGCAGGCATCAGCTTCGTTGTTGAACGAGCGAATCACCAGCTTGATCATGTCGTTCACAAGCTTGCGACCTTGCGCCTGGCTGTTGTTCACCGTCCAGTTCGTGTTGCCGGTGGCGGCCTGCCCATTCTTGATCAGGACTTTTTGACGATCACGGACGTAATCCAGTCGAGCCTTGTACTCCTGGCTGGAAGTCAGCTTGAACTTGGGCTCATACAGGGCAAAGCTTTCCAAGAGCAACGTTTCTTCCCAGACGAGTATCTGCCCCTGTAGGTCAGTGGAGCGCTGTGCGAGTGCAGCCAACTCCCTCTCTGAGCGTCGGGTCTCATCGAGTACACCTGCCAGCTTCGCTTGCTCTTGCTCAATCAGCTTCTGGACATTCACTACTTCCATAGCGCCGATTTTCGTAACGAGCTCTTGCAGCTGCGAATGCTGTAGCTGGAGCTCGACAAGCTGTGCCTCAAGAGCTTCCGCACGCTGTCGGTGAGCTGGGCCTTTCAGATAGTCGCTAAATGACATGGGTTCCTTCCTCGTTTTGAGTCGAATGCATAGACCGGAGAAGCACGAAGTAGGTATGGAACGCCCTACGACGATTTGCCGTGCAAAGCCCACACGGCACTAGCTCAATGCACCTCTTCCCTGCTGCGAATGAGCCTAACCGGAGTGGAATCATAAAGCCATCATGACGACAGCTAGGGTGAAGAGGTTTACGAGTGAACAGTGGTGCTCATATCAGCCTGTTGCCTTGCCTCACTCAACTCCACCTCCGCTTGCCGTAGCTCATTCTTGATGCCCGTCCACATCAGAACCAAGGTGGCAATTTTTTCGCGAGAGGCGGTCAACTCCTCTCCCATCACGACCAGCTCATTCTCAAGTAGAAGGCACTGCTGCTCGAGCAGCTCCTCTCGCGAGAAAAACGCGAAGCAGTCGTCCTGGGTCTCGTGTGAATTCTTCATAGCGCTCACCACCGCATGGAGTACAAATGTTCTCCATCTTAGCTTAACGAGATACACTGTATGCATCAACAGTGCGTCAACATAGGGGAACGCTCGTCACTCCTCCTCCCTGTCCTGAACAGAGGAACATTCAGACTGAGGCAGGCCGTGACCTAACGTGGAGGAACTGAGGACGAGCACAAATGGAGGAGTTGCACATGTCACTGAAGTCATCATTCGCCATCGTACTTCGGACGCTTCGCACCAGGCGAAAAATCTCGCAGCGCGATTTCGGAGATACCAGCCGGACTTTCCTTTCCAAATTGGAAGGCGCCCGATCAAGCCTAACGCTGGACAAACTCGAGCAGGTGAGCCACCGGCTTGAACTGAGCTCATTGACTTTGCTGACTCTTACCCTGAGCCAGGAGTCTGGTAGATCTGCAGCGGAACTCATCGACGACCTCCGCTCAGAAATTGAGAGATTGGAACGCGATGGAGATATGCCGGGCTTGGAACAGGCTGCCCGTGAATCGCGCATACCGCTGGCTTCCTAGGCCCCGCTAACACAGATATGCTCTGCAGCATCGTGAATCACAGGCAGCATCCTTGCGAGTGGCCCGCAGGGTGTCGCATGAGCTCAATCAAGCCCGGGCTTCGCTGGTGAAGAGAGGAACGGCCAAGGTTCGTCACTGCTCCAGGTTTCTTCAAGGATCGTTCTGAACACGGCGCTGAGCCCTGGGTACCTCCCCGCACCTTGCAGTTCTTGCACGAGCGCCTTCAAGGCTGCTGCCTCTTCTGGTGTCAGTACCAAATCGCAGTAGTGAACTCCCTTCGTGGCTTCACGCAACTGCGCTTTGTAGTCGTCCTGCATTCTGAGTCACCTATTAGCGTCGTCGGCTTGCCAAGCTGAAAAGCAAAAACCGCCGGAGGGCGGTTTTTTCACGTGTTCAGAGCAATCTTCTCAGGCCAGCCAGGACTCTACTTCATCAGCGCCGTATTGGGCTTTCCACTCTTTGAGCAGCTTGTGGTTGCCGCCCTTGGTTTCGATGACCTCACCGTTGTGTGGGTTCTTGTACTGCTTAACCTGCCGTGCACGACGCGGAGCTTTCTCTGCGACCACAGAACCAGCAGGACGGCGGCTAGCCTGCGGATCTAGCAGGTTGATGATGTCACGCAGGCTGAAGCCATATTTATTCAGCAAATCACGAAGCTTTTCCTCAAACTCAATCTCTTTCTTGAGCTCGGAGCTACCCTTCATAGCCTCAAGCTCAGCAAGCTGAGCTGCCAAGGTTTGCTCTAATTTACGAAATTCTGCTAAGCGAGACATGGATGATCCTCAGGTGTTCGAAAAGTTTCTATAGCCTACCCCAACGGGGGAAGCGAGCCTAATAAATTCGATAGCGCGTGGCCAAATTAGTTCGGTTGTCACTGCAACATGCATTCACTACACAAGGGCATTGTAAGCCGTAATGCTAGCTAAGCCCCTATGACATCACGCTTTCACAATGGCTAAGGGCTGTACGCCTAAACGAGAGGCTTATGCAATCCCCGAGGTAAACTAAGAGGATATTGATGAGACTTTGACAATCATCACCTCAGTAACGAACTGAATCTCGACCAATGTGTTCTACGACAACGCCTTCGGAAGTGTTGTGGCCACCGCCGATTTCAGCCCGACGGAGTTCCTTGATCAGCCGTGAGTCACCACGCACAACATCACAGCTCTCGAGCATAATTGGCGTGAGACGTCGAAGATGGCTGGGCAGACGCTGTTCCATTTGCGTCGGCGGTCTGAACAACCAGCGCACCGATTCGTACGCTGGGTTATCTGAGGTCAGAAAGGTATCGAATCTAAATCTTGATCATCGCCATGTGCTCCGGGAGGCTCAGGTGTGCAAGGTGTGACAGCTACCCTAACGGTGTTCGGGTTACCAGATGCGTCAGTGGTAAGAAGCCCCGGCTGAGTCGCTTGGTCTTGAACTGGAGATGGCAGATCTGCTTTTAAAGGTACCGCATTATAAAGGAGGTCAATCTTGATAGGATCCGCAGCTTTTGGAGTTTGGGCTGCAGCCACATCTGTTTTTTCTACCGCATCCTCAGCTGGAGGCCCAGAGTCAAAATCCCCATCCGCGTCAATTCCGCCGCCGATCTGGACATCGTCAGCCGTGAGATCCTTATAGTCCTCTCCCATCATCATCTCGTAATGCGCCAGGTGATCGGCAGCTTTGAAAATCTTGAAGAAGATTTTCATGTAGCTGGTTGCCATTTTATCGCCTATGGCCACGAACAGATCATCTGGAGAGTAGTGCGATCCGTCGTTAACCCAGCTGATCAAAGACTGACACTGCACCTTCTCGTGACCGTCGAAATTTTCCAAGAGTTTATCGGTGTCGATACCACCTAAAATCTTGAAGTAATTCTCCAAAATTCTGCGCATGGTATTTTGTAGCGTCAATGTAGGCAGTGGATTTTTGCGCAACTCTCCCCACAAAAGCTGGTATGACGTTTTGACAGGATTATGCGCGTGACCCTCGACTTTCGTATTATGATCCGGCTTACGGACAACCCAGAATGTCTCGTCGCCCCACGCCTTGGTGCCACGACGAAGCGGACTAAAGGTGATTTCCTTGTGAAAATGAACGTTATGGGTCAGTACGAAAATCTGCCGAATAACATTGTTAGCCTGACGCACCTCAGTGAAAATCTGTTTGATTAAGCTGCTGACAATAAAGAGAACATCACTATCAAGGCTGGAAACAGGATCATCGATAACTACAATCCGCTCAGTGGTGACCCCAGAAGTCGTAGTACTCCCTTTTAGCAGGTGGTAGAAATACAAGAAGGTGACGAAAGTCTTTTCACCCTCACTCAATGTCTTTCGCGCATCTGTTCCATCTGACCTGAGGAGCTTATAAGAATTTTCCCCAGGCGCAACCGCCAGCGAGAATCCTCGGAACCCAAAATCTCTGAGCAACTCATTAATGGCTTTTACGGTCGGCTGCACACTAGTGAGCGAAGCTTCGATCGTAGCGATATCAGCATTTGCTTGCAAAATATCACCTTTGGCCTTCTCCAGCGTTCTGGTCAAGCCTTCGATAGCTTTATCAAGACGACCAGCATCAGTCGCTTAGTCTGAAAGCGTCTGTTTCAACTCAGTTTCAAGCAGATACTTCCATACTTCCGACGTCAGCTTGGATTGTTCAGTGCTGAAACCGGCGACAAGGCGGTTATGCTCATTTATTTTTTTGTTTGCATCTGCAATAAGATTAGTGAGCTTTTCGCTCAGGTCACTGAGCGACTCCAACTCAACTGCCAAACTTGGCGAAGATATCTTGTTGACAATTCGCTCAACATTAACTTTTATCAGCGCCTCAAGCGCTTTAATCTCTGAATCCAATACCTCCTTATCTAAATGCTGGTAATCATGCTCCAGTAAATTTTGTGCACGCACTACGAGATCATTTGCCCTCAAAAAATAAAGCTCACTAAATTCTTTCAGCGCCTTTACATCCGTCTCAAACGTCTCATCGAAATACTGACTTAGATGTGCTTCGAAGTCATGTGATACAGCTTGCTGACAGAAAGGACAATGGTCATCACTGTGTTCCAGAAACCTTATACCTTGACGAACCCAGTCACTATTGCCTAGGCGCTCAATTAGAGCGGCCACATCAACATCACCCTTACCAATTATCTTCTTTGCAAGAATCTGGTCAGACTGAAGGGTGATGAGGGATGACAGGTCTACACTGGGCACGGCCATAAGGGCACTTGGCGCTTCCCCATAGAGCACCAGCGCCTTCTCACTGAGTTCATCCATCTTGAGCAATAGTGATTTATTGTTCAAGCTCTCCTGGAGCACTCTGGCCTTAAAACTATCTCGGCTATTACGAACCCCTTTAAATGCCCCCTGAAAGACTTCATCATACTTGATCTTTTGATCCCAGCAGCGGGAAACTAGTCTCGCATCCAGCTCTCGACGTTCTGCGTATTTTCCGCTTGTTCCATCTTCGCCATTGAGCTGGAGTAATGTTCTATCTCGCTGCTGCTCAAAGCGCTTACAGTCAGTCTTGAGCTCTTCCAGTCGGTCTTTCTGGTTCTGCTCCGTCTTGCCAAGAGTAAAAACACCCTTGAGATTCCTGGAGTCGCTGTAATTGTCAGCAATGAAGTCGCTGTTATAGACCAAGGCAGGGACAGAAATATTGTTCTTCCAGCGCACCGTGCAGTCCGCTGATATCCCAGGATCAGCAATCAGGCGACTGATGGTTGTTTTACCCGCGCCGTTTGCTCCGTAGATTACGTTCACCGCTTTGAGTTCGGTTAGGTTTTCCGCGACGTCAGGACTATAAGTTGCAATCTTTTTGAGGCTGATAGACTCGATCATCTCTCGCGCGTCCATGAGAAGCAGCGGTGCAAATGCCGCAGCTTGGCTGGTGGGAAAGGGTTGGCAGACCCGTAACCGATCGCGTGCACCATCCCGACTTCTGTGGCCAGGGAGGATTATATGATGGCGATAGGCCTTCGTCAGCGTAGGCGGTTTTCAATAATATGCACGGTGCCGACGCAATCATTTGACTGTTCGGCTACGAGAGTGGGATATGAGGGAGATTGCCGACCAACTGGAAGCCGAGTGAGCCCGTTGTGAGCGGGGCGGAATTCACTTGCAGTAAACAGTCCATAGCTCATCAACCCGCGTAGTGAAGCTCTGACTCATCATCTCCCGACGCATACCCCAGCTCGGATCCACAGGCACGCTCGCCAGGCGCATCGTCCCCCTGCCCCATCTGCCGTTCACCGCATCCAGCACGCCCATCAGTTTCTCAGTCGCCACCAGCTGAGCAGCCGCAAATAGATCCCCCGTGATCTCGTTCGGCTGGCAGAGGTCGAGCAGCAATACCTCTGCCTTGCTGTAGCGGAAACCCTCACGGAATACCCGCTCCACTCCCTCCTGCGCGGCCTTTGTCAGCAAACGCGTGTCGTCCGTTGGGTATGGCAATTCGACCAGGACGCCGTTGGCGTACTTCGCTTCGTCCGGGTTGAACATACCTGTGCGGATGCTCACCCGTAGACGTTTGCAGAGCGACTGCTGGGAGCGGAGCTTTTCAGCGGCACGGGACGTGTAGGTGGCCACGGCCGCTTTAATCGGGGCAAGCTCGGTCAGTCGGGTGCCGAACATGCGGCTGCAGCAGATCTCTTTTTTGGGCGGGTCAGGCTCATCCAGCTCAAGGCAGGTGGTACCACCAAGCTCACGAACAGTTTTCTCCAGGACAACGCTGAACTGCTTTCTGAGCGACCAGGCATCTGCGTGGGCAAGCTCCCAGGCGGTGCGAATATCGATAGCCGCCAGGTGGGCGGACATGCGACGGCCAATGCCCCAGACGTCTCCGACCTCGCATTTCTTGAGTACCCAGGCGCGCTTCGTTTGGTCTCGTAGATCCACTACGCCACCGGTATGGCTCTGCCACTTTTTAGCGGCATGGTTAGCGAGCTTGGCCAGCGTCTTTGTCGTAGCTATGCCGACGCCGACCGGGATACCTGTGCGGCGGTAGACCTCTGCCCGGATCTGTCGCCCAAGCCGCTCCAAGTCACCAGACATACCGGTGAGCTCAGCGAAGGCCTCGTCGATGCTGTACACCTCGGCTGCCGGCACCATGGACTCGATCACAGTCATGACGCGTTCGGACATGTCCCCGTACAACTCGTAGTTGGACGAGCAGGCCACGATGCCATGCTTCCGGAGCTTGTCTTTGATCTGGAAGTAGGGTTCGCCCATTTTGATGAACGGCTTGGCATCCGCCGACCTGGCTATAACGCAGCCATCGTTGTTGCTCAGGACGACGACGGGCTTGGTGCGCAGATCGAGGCGGAATACCCGCTCACAGCTCGCGTAGAAGCTGTTGCAGTCGATGAGGGCGAAGACCCGCTCAGGCTTTGTCATGGCTTCGCACGCTGTAGGTCACGACACCCCATACCTGGAGTTCTTCGCCCTCGAGAAGGTATCGAGACGGGTAGCGCGGGTTTTCGGATTTGAGCACCACTTGGCTGCCGTCCCGGGCAAGTCGTTTGCACAGCGGCTCGCAGTTCACAGCCGCGATCACAATGTGCCCAGGCTCAGCCTCGATGGAGCGGTCGACTATCACAAGGTCGCCGGGGTAGATGCCGGCACCGATCATGCTGTCCCCTTCCACGCGCACCAAGTAGATATGCGGGGCCCGGACGTCGAGCAGCTCATCAAGCGAGATACGCTTCTCAAGGTGGTCGGCTGCTGGCGAGGGAAAGCCTGCTGGCACATGAAAGGAAAAGAGTGGGAGCTTTGCTCCGCTGGGTTCAAGTGGGCCGAGGATGGTAACCATGACGAAAACGCCTATACTGTATATTCGTACAGTTAAGCGTTTTGGCATCACTAGGTCAATCCACCGCAGGGCGGATTAGATGGCCGGCGCCTCGAGCGGGCCCCTGCGGGGCACGGCTGTCGTGAACCGCACCCTGGCGTCGCCAGGTTTCGGCCCTCCGGGCTTCCATCCTCACGCCTCTGGCCCATCCTGGCCTGCGCGCTCCGCTTGCTGCCCTTCCCACAAAATCTACCCGGATAGACCCCGTCGCATTTCCCAATGCTAGGCCAGTCGCATATTCCCAATGAGCCATGAGCTATGAAATATCAGCGACGACATGCTCGGGACTTTTCTTTCACCCAATTTTCACAGCCCCTAGCCGACACTCTTCCTATCCCTACGTGTGATAGAAGCTCCCATTAGCCCGCCTAGCAGCGGGTTTTCTTTTGCCAATTTTTTGAGTCGTCCACCCGTCTCCTGGGCCGCTCATTCGATAGATCAAGGCTGTCCACTCTGGACATCAGCCAGAGCCTATCTCATGCGACCTTTCCTAAAATCCGTATCCATTCCATTGGCCTGCAGCGTTCTGTGGGCTTGCTCTGCTCCCGAGACCAGGTCGCCAGTGGACACATCCGGCAGGCCTGAATCAGCCAATCCATAACTGGCTCCCGACGGGCTGAGTGCAGTTTGGTAAACCGGGAATAATTATCGAAAATTCGCTGAGCGATCCGCTTCTAAACGTAGCGCTAACGATTTTCATTAGGCTAAGAATGGATGTGCGAGTCAATTACCAATGACTGCTAATTAGAGTAAATACTCGCATCACCCAGTTAGCGTTGAGTCAATGAACAATCAAACATAAATTTCCTTGCGCCTAACCATGAAGCTAGCTATTACTTACCACTCCAAGGGGGGGATGGCAAAATGCAATCAAGATTCGTTATCGTTCCAGCAGTCCCTATAGAAAACGAGTCATTCCAGATTGGAACCAGGTTCTACGCCGCTACTAGCTCGGGAGGTTTCGACATCTACGACAATCAAGAAAAAATTAGAATAAAACGAAATTTTCCAGATAAATCGCTAGCCATGGCAGCGTGCGAGAAGATGATCTCAGAATCGCGAAACCCCTCCGAACAATTTCCAATACTGCGAACGGAATGAATTTCAAAAGGAGATTGCCTGCATGTTACCATCCACAGACAAGACCTACATTTGCTATGGCGCCATTTCAATCGCAGCTGCCTTGGTATTTATTTGCATGGCTTATGAATTTTCGGAAGTGCAGCTAATATGGACAATCATACGTCACTACTAGAATGCCTTCTTATTTTGACAGGATCATTGATAGGTGTTGGCCTAGCCGCTGTCCTGCTCCATTGGATGATCTAGCATGAGCCGCTTTTTGCTCATCACTGTCAACTATTCAGCTTCAGCACCGGATGCTCCATATGCCGACCAAGCCTCTTGCCGCTGAGTAAGCAAAGCGATACACCGACGATGAACGTGTAGAAATTATTAGAAAGTTTTGGAGTTTCGGCCTACCCCTTCGTGACTTTTGCAGAATCAAAGACCACCCGCCTTTTCTGGATATGAAGAGAATTTTATGCATCTCAGAAACCACCATTTCCGGTAGCTCGAGATTGCGTGACTTAGCAAGCATTAATGAACATAATCAAGAGGAGCTTAACTTAATCGGGAGCACCATCGAAAAACTGCACGCCCGTTTGAGGACGATCAAAGTAGAGGTTGAATCACTTATTAATAGCTTGCGCCATTCGCGACCTGACAAGTAGTAACAATATTTATTTCACTAGACAAGTCAATTACTTGGTCTGACCGACCTGGCTGCGCCATTCTAATCGACATCCAGAAAATCACTCAGCAGCAAATGGCTGACCTAACGCTGGTGAATGGGTTTGGCTTTTGAGAGGAGAAGGTTGTGGCCGCTGACACTGGAGCCAACGGCCACTGGATACTGGCTGTAGCTAGGCCACTTGTTTCACGTTAGGGCGCTGATCTGTCGCCAGACGCCTTGCTCGACCAACCCCCCAGGCTAATGCCCGGGTCATCGACTCGCCGGGGCGGGATTCGAAAGCTTCCTCATGCAGCGCCATTCCGCATCCTGCATAAACGCCGATGAACATTTGTGTCTGACCTGTGCGCGAGAGCCTGACCTGGACATCGATAGTCGTGCCGTCATCGAGCTCCTCGTCGTGGGTGCGATGATGAAGCACTGGATCCGCCCAATCCCAAAAAACATCACTACGAATACGCATGCCGTCCTCCTACGACTTTAGTCTTATACGGAAACCTAACCATAGCAAAACACGACAGCGCTTCAATGACTGTAGCGGGGACAAATATGGGTATCGGACAACTGGCCTGATTTCCGATACAACTTATTTTTCTTGTACAACTTTCCTTCTCCGTCTGAGAAGGTGTTGGATATCACGGTGCCTGTTTTCGCCCAGCTGTCCTTTTAATTGACCATCTGAACTCGGTGGCGGAATCTCACTTTTCTGGCTATACCAGAGCCCAGCGTATGACTCAGCGCGGCCCCAAGCCCTGGACAGGCTCGTGGAACGCATGTCTTCAGGCCGAGCATCAGACACGCGCACAGCGCCTGTAGGGTAGCCCGGCGAACGCCGGGCTCCACAGACTCACTTCTCCAGTGTCGCTGCTTGATTGCCGCCTTCTTCGGCAATCGCGGATAGCTTCTCGTCAGCGGCTTTTTCTTCTGCAAGCGTGTCCGCCAACAGCGAGGCCGCCTCTTTCATACCCAGGTGCTTGGCCATCGCAATTAGGGTGCCGTAGCTGGCGATCTCGTAATGCTCAACCTTCTGGCACGCCCCGATAAGCGCCGCATCGAGCACTGCCCCCTTCTCGATTTCATCCAGCAGCTCTTTGCTTTCCTCAACCAGACCCTCCATGGCTACGCACTTCATCCGCTTGAGTTTCAATCCAGCAGAATCCACTAGCTGGTCAATCCGCTCTATCTGCCCCTGTGTTTCCGCCAGGTGGGAGGTGAACGCATCAGCCAACAGCGGATTGGTAGCTGCCCGAGCCAGGCGCGGCAATGCTTTAGTGATCTGCTTCTCAGCGCTGTACACGTCCGATAGCTCATGGATGAACAGGTCTTCAACTGTTTTGCGAGCAACCATCGTCATTCTCCTTGGGTGTGAAAATCGATTTCACTGCAGGGTGTGGCTAACCAGACTCTCGTGTAAGGACTCAACAGGAAGCTTTGAGGGCAGATCGTTGGGCAGCAGGGAGCCAACGCCGAACATGCCTATGGCCATCTTTACTCGCATCGCTCGGCAAGCCAGGCGCGAGTCGGCCTCAAACTCTGCCACCGCCGCGCTCATCAAATGCTCGAAGCCGATGCCGGCCTGAGCCTTAACTCTCTTTCTCGACGTGCTCATAGGGCCACCTTCAGTCAGTCATCTTTACCGTTGACCAAGCCCGAGCCGAGATCCGCGCCGGTGACCGGATTACTGTCTGGATCGGACATCGTTCGCAGTTTCATAGCTTCCAGAACCGCCAGATCAGGCGCGGCCAGTTCCACCGAAGCAGTGCCATCTCCGCCATCAACGGCAGCCGAGGGGTTCTCGACGTATTCCCATTCCTCGCCTTCATTCCAAGGGCCGCGCACATTCGGTTCACCCGACATGTTGAAATATTTGTTGGTGAACTCCGGCATGCCAGGGAGCTTGCCCTGAGGGAAGTTAGGCTGGATGGCGTGCAGTGCTTTTTCGAAAGAAAGCTGGTGTGCGATTTCTCGCGTCATCAAGAAACCCAGCGCCTCTTTCACGCCTGGGTCGTCCGTCACGTTCATCAGGCGCTCGTACACGATCTTCGCCCGCGCTTCGGCAGCGATGTTGGAGCGAAAATCAGCTGTCGGTTCACCGATGGTGTCCACATAGGCCGCACTCCAGGGCACCCCTGCCGAGTTGGTAAGCGGAGCGCCGGCGCCGTAGAGGATGCTGGTAATGTGGGAATCGTTACCGGCGCCATTGATTGCTCGGTACAGCTCTCCCTCCTCTTCGACCCCCTCAGCAAGTCGACCCTTGGCGCCCTTGTTAAGCATCACGATGATCGAGCCTACAATCTCCAGGTGGCTCAGCTCTTCAGTGGCGATGTCCATCAGCAGGTCTTTGCGGCCTGGGTCATCCTCGGCCAGGGCCTGGGTGAAGTATCGACTGGCAGCGGCCAGCTCACCCTGAGCGCCGCCGAACTGCTCCAAAAGCAAGTTGGCAAGGCCAGGATTTGGCTGAGCAACGCGCACGGTATATTGCAAGCGCTTATTGTGAATAAACATGGTCTTTTCTCCTCGCGGCTGATCAAGCGCTCAAATAAATGCGCGCCCTCTTTGGGTGGGAGCAAGCTGCACCCTTTACGTGCTAACGCACCACAGGTTTTCAGGACGAAAGGAAAAGAAGAAAAAGTTCAAGTTAAGTTTTATAAATTAATTCAAATAACTTCACCCAAATGATTAGCGCGCCTCAGTTAACCACTGAATCAGTTTCTCTGAACTTTGATATCGGCCTTGGCTTCCCCTGCATACCCTCTGACCTTTATCTAGCTGGAGTACGCACCATGCGAGCACTTACTTACCACGGCGCTAACGATGTCAGGGTCGATACCGTCCCAGATCCCATCATCATGGAGCCGGACGACATCATCCTGAGGGTGACCGCCACCGCAATCTGCGGATCCGATCTCCACCTCTATCGAGGTAAGATTCCACAGACAGAGCACGGCGATATCTTCGGCCACGAGTTCATGGGCATTGTGGAGGACGTCGGCAGAGACGTTAAGAACCTTCAGATTGGCGACCGCGTTGTGATCCCATTTGTGATTGCCTGCGGTAGTTGCTTCTTCTGCGAGCACGATCTGTTTGCTGCCTGCGAGACCACCAATACCGGTCGCGGATCGATCATCAACAAAAAAGGCATTCCACCAGGTGCAGCGTTGTTCGGCTACAGCCATCTGTATGGCGGCATCCCTGGAGGCCAAGCCGACTATGTCAGAGTACCCAAAGGTAACGTCGGGCCGTTCAAAGTGCCCACCACCCTAGCCGACGACAAAGTGCTGTTTCTCTCCGACATCCTTCCCACCGCTTGGCAAGCCGTCATCAATGCCGAGATCGGCCAAGGTTCATCGGTAGCGATCTACGGCGCGGGGCCAGTGGGTCTACTGAGCGCCGCCTGCGCACGGATGCTGGGCGCTCACACCGTCTTCATGGTGGATGACAACGACTACCGGCTGGTCTACGCCCAGGAAGCCTATGGCGTCATCCCCATCAACTTCGAAAACGATGACGATCCTGCCGACAGCATCATTCGTCAGACACCCGGCATGCGCGGCGTAGACGCGGTCATTGATGCGGTGGGTTTTGAAGCCAAAGGCAGCACCACGGAAACCGTGATGACGGCGCTGAAGATCGAAGGCAGCAGTGGTAAGGCGCTGCGCCAGAGCATTGCTGCAGTTCGTCGTGGCGGGGTTGTCAGCGTGCCCGGTGTCTATGCGGGATTCATTCACGGCTTCATGTTCGGTGACGCCTTCGATAAAGGCCTGACTTTCAAGATGGGTCAGACCCATGTTCAAAAGTACCTTCCCGAACTGCTCGAACATATAGAAGCCGGACGCCTCCAGCCCGAGCTGATCGTCACCCACCGCCTTGCCTTAGAGGAGGCAGCCATGGGCTACAAGATGTTCGATCAGAAAGAGGACAACTGTCGCAAGGTGATCCTTGTTCCAGGGGCGGCATCAGGGACGCTGGGCCCTGACTACGTATAGAGGGGTAAAGGTCATGAACGATCTCGCCAACTATTTCTGGATTGCCGTCGCGGCGATTCTACTACTCATCGACCTGTGGGCCATCGTCAGCGTGTTCCGGAGCGACAAAACGGATGCCGTCAAAGCGGCCTGGGCCCTCCTGATCGTGGCACTACCCCTCGTTGGTCTGGGCATATGGGGGGTTGCTGGCCCGCGAGGCATCAAACGGGGGACTGGGCCGACTTCCGACGAGCACAGCAAGGGCTGACATTTCTGGGCTGCACCTACAGGGGTTTCCAAAATGGTCGATCAAGCGACAGGTATGAAATCAGGTGAACGCTACCGTGTGGAAAACGTGGAGCGAGCGCATCAGTTTTCAGGGTTCTTCCAAGACGGAAAGTATTATCTAGGCCCTGAGCTTCTCACCGCCGTGGGATGGCTCGAAGGAACACGCTTCATTTATGACAGCCTGGATGCTGAAGGTGAACCCATGTATCCAAACAAAGAGGCAGGTACGGTCGAAGGCCTGACCTTGACCCTGGTCGATGGCACCGCCCTTGAGCTCTCTTTGGTCGAGGCCGACGAAATCATCGCCCCGCTCGATCACCGTAGCAATGGCACAGAGCAAGATGCGCAACGCAATGGATATCCCGTGAGCGGGCCGCTGCGGGGCAAAGTCGTGGTCATCACAGGGGCATCCAGTGGCATAGGCCGCGCCGCCGCGCACGCCTTTGCCTGTAAAGGTGCACGCTTGGTGCTCGCGGCCCGCGATGAAGAAGCGTTATTCGACGTCCTGGATGAATGCACCGATTGTGGTACGGATGCCATAGCGATCACGACCGACGTCACCCGCAGTGACCAGGTTCAAGCGCTGGCCGCTCAGGCTGCAGACTTTGGACATGGACGGATAGATATCTGGGTCAACAACGCCGGGGTTGGGGCAGTCGGAAACTTCGAGGATACCCCACTGGAAGCTCACGAACAGGTCATCCAGACCGATCTGATCGGATACCTGCGAGGCGCCCACGTCGCACTTCCCTTCTTCAAAGCGCAAGGTAGCGGCATTCTGATTAACACCCTGTCGCTGGGCAGCTGGGTAGCCCAGCCCTACGCAGCGGCTTATTCGGCGAGCAAGTTCGGCTTGCGTGGATTGACCGAGGCGCTGCGAGGAGAGCTGACTCAGTTTCCAGACATTCATGTGTGCGACATCTATCCAGCAGTCATGGATACACCCGGCTTCCGAGACGGTGGCAACTACACTGGACATACGTTGACACCGCCAGGCCCCATCTACGACCCCGAACGGGTAGCCAAGGCAATGGTGGCCTGTGCTATCTCCCCTCGCGCTCATACAACGGTCGGCACTGCTGCTCGCCTCGCACACTTGGCCAGCTACCTAGTACCAAGATTGTCTTTGTTGTCTGGGTGGGTGACGCGGTGGGGAATAAATCGCAGCCCCTTAGCCGAAACATCACCAGGCAACCTGTTTGAGCCTCCAAGTGACAGAAGAAGTATCGACGGAGGGTGGAGGAAACCAAAGGATAAAACGCCGCTGTTAATCGGCGCAGCTGCGCTTGGAATTATCGCAGGTTTAACAATCGCCAGTTCACGACGCAGGAAAAAATAGAAAGGCAGCAGTTGCAGCTGGGTATGGACGGAGCGTCTCGTCAGACCACGTCCATGCCTACTACACTACGTAGATCCAGTTCTTGAGGGATAGTCGTCCCCTGCGACAGCTCTGAGGTAAGCAGCATCAGCTTCCAGGCGAAGATCGCGCCACTCCCGCCAAGAGATCACCCCTTTGCGATCCATTTCATCGGCCTGGCGAAGCAACTCCTCGTGATAGTCGTCAGGCGATTCCATTCGTAAAGTTCTGCTTTCCAGCACCCGGTACCATGCCGCCAGACAGTTGAGCCTCAGCAATTGGGCTGCGGAAAGGTTTTTCTCGAATGTTCGCATCGGAAAACCTCGCACTCTGATGGCTGGCCAGCAATCATCTGAACACGCCATGGATTGGCCGTCATCTTTGCTATCTTCCCTCTTCAGGCACCTTCGGTAGCCCCTGAGAAACTGCCGACATCGATAGGCTGTGGAACGAACTCGGGGCCCTCGCCAGCCAGCCGCCACTTCACCTTAGCGACGCCGTAACGCTCAGCCATCGGGCGGCTGACTAGCTTAATCTTCTGCTGGCTGAATCTCGGAATGATGCCAATGCCGGCATCACAACTGGCCCAGTGCCAGGCAACGGCGTTATCCATTTTCTCCAAACGAATAATGAATGTCCGAGGCTCACCGTGAAGCGCGTACTCAATGACATACAGTTGCTGTCCCACCACCTGAATTCCCTCCCAGTTCATGCGCTATTGAGCAAACCAGCCACGAAAAAATTCCATCGGGATGGTAAGTGGTAGGGGATTTCTAGAATGCTGGTAGCCGTTCCTCTTCCTGAGCGCCCGCAAGGAATTCGACCAAGGTCTAAGCGCAGGCGGTAATTCCTTCCAAATGCACCATCTCGAAGCCATGTGTATTCTCCGTCGGAATCGCAATGCAGCCAGCCCTTGCATCAATCCCGGCGCTCATAGCAGCGCTTGCATCCGACGCAAAATCAACGAGCAATGCCGTCTGAGGCTCATAACCTACCTTTCGCCCAGCAGCTACTAGGCCCTGCACCACGGCTCGGCTGTAGTACCCCTTCTGGTCACCGGTATTGATGATCGGGTTGACCGAAAGCTCCGTCCCATACTCCTCAAGTACAGGGCCGACCTCGACGGCGATTGTGGTGTCGCCGGGCAACCGGGAAGCTGCGTACATAGCGCCGGCATTCGACTCTTCCTCCAGCGTCGTAAGCACGAACCAGACGTCCTGCTTCAGTTTTTCTCGCCGTTCATTCAGCAGCTTTGCGCAGAGAATGACAGCGCTCAGCGGAGCTCGGTCGTCGAGGAAGTGAGCGGCAATACAGTCATGTACCTTGAAGGGCTTACGCCAGTGCTGACTGAGCACGACTCGAGTACCAGGCCGAACACCAAGCTCCTGGAGTTCCGACTTGCTCTTGCGCGTGACGATGTAGACATCTTTCCACTGAACATTACCTGCCAGCACGTCTCTTCCATTCGAAGTCCGACCGCTGTTGTGCATTGAACCGTAAGACAAAACACCCGGCAGGATGTGTTCATCGCCCAGAATATCGACAGGGCAGACGCCGAAACTGATCGGTTGTGAACCACCTAGAGCAAGCACCTCCAGGGTGCCGTTCTCCAGCACATTTTTGACGATCATCGCGATCTCATCGAGATGGGCCATAACGCGTATGGCTTCCTCTGGGCTACAAGCGCGGCCCCCGCGAATCACCCCCACCACATTGCCGGCAGGGTCAATATGGGCCTCCTCACAGAAACGGCTGAGCTCTCGCAGGCAAATGTCTCGCACCTCATCTTCTTGTCCGCCCGGCCCACGGGCGTTGAGGAGCTCGGTCAGTAATGTCTCAGTCTTCAAAACGTTACCTCCATGTTTGCACGCAAACGAGTTCAGGCCAGCTGGATGTACACCGAATAGCTACCCAATAAGACCCAGAACACCAGAAAGATCCACGGCGTGCGTAGCGAGAACAGCAATGACTTTCGATGCCCTGCACGCGAGGTTTCCACCTCACAGAACAGCGGCGATTCGTCGTAAGCAAGGCCCATCAACGGCTCGCTGCGCAGCAGGTGGCTCTGCTTGAGCTGCCAGTGATCGATGATGTTGTACGCCGCCCGGATGCCAGGCCAGGCGTTGAGCGAGCTCAGTACCCCAAGCAAGGCGAGGAACGCGGGTACGATTAAGGTGAACATCTCGCCCCATCCTTGATTGAGGTTCCCCATGGAGGAGACAAAAGCGATGACCAGGAATGACTGAGCCGCCAGGTAGGCATCCGTGCGGTTGGCCAGGATGCTTGTTTCGTACTGGATCTCACGCCGGTAAAAATCCAGACGCTCCTTGGGGGAGCCAAACATCCTGGCATTGTGCTCGCTGATTTCGTGCTCAGGGGTCGTTGGGGTAATGATTCGAGGCACTCGCTACTCCGGAAATTGGGCTCCGAGCTACGAGATGAGCTTGGAGCTGAATTCGGTAGAACAGGCGATGGGGCATGGAATTCAATTGGATTGATATCCCGCACCGCTCGTCGTACCAAGGGCAGATTGAAACCAACACGCCGGGGCCAGGCCTTTCGAACCGGTGTGAACGTTCTCAACTGCAGGAGCTTCTACCATGCGAGACTTCCCTACCCCACCCTTCCCTTCGCAGCCTCAAAATGTCCCTGGCTCACAGCGCAAGATGGAGCCCTACCCGGATTGTGGTGAGCAGTCGTATACCGGCCACAATCGACTCGAAGGCAAGATTGCACTCATCACCGGGGCAGACAGCGGCATCGGGCGGGCAGTAGCGATTGCCTATGCCCGTGAAGGAGCCGACGTCGCCATCGCTTATCTGAATGAGCATGAAGACGCCCAAGAAACCGCGCGCTGGGTTGAGTCCGCAGGCCGCGAATGGCTGTTGTTGCCCGGAGACCTGGCGCAGAAACAGCACTGCTACGATATCGTTGAAAAGACCGTTAGCCAGTTCGGGCGTATCGACATCCTGGTCAACAACGCGGCGTTCCAGATGTCCCACGAGACCTTGGAAGAGATCGACGATGATGAATGGGTGAAAACCTTCGATACCAACATCACCGCCATCTTCCGGATTTGCCAGGCGGCGCTGCCTTCCATGCCCAAGGGCAGTTCAATCATCAATACGAGCTCGGTCAATTCCGACGATCCATCCCCCAGCCTGCTGGCTTATGCCACGACCAAGGGGGCCATCGCCAACTTCACTGCTGGCTTGGCTCAGTTGCTAGGCAAAAAAGGCATTAGGGTCAACAGCGTTGCGCCAGGGCCTATCTGGACGCCTCTGATTCCTTCCACTATGCCAAAGGAAGCGGTCACACACTTTGGTTCCAAAACACCACTGGGTCGTCCCGGACAACCGGTGGAGGTCGCTCCGATTTACGTGCTGCTGGGCTCCGACGAGGCCAGTTACATCAGTGGGTCACGTTACGCCGTGACTGGCGGCAAACCGATCCTTTAGCGAACAGAGGCTCGCCGTGCTGGCGAGCCTCACCCTCTTTTGCGTGGCACTTTCATCGCTTGTGCTGATCGTGATCACGGGCCGTTTTTTGCGCTGTCGAGTCATGGGATGTACCGGTGGATCCATCCGGACGATGGGCATCGTTGTCTCGCTCCTCTTCCCCATGCGGCCGAGTCTGCACACCTGCCTTTTGCCCATCGCTCTCTTTCTTCATCTTGCTCTCCTACCCTTGACTTTGAATAAAAAGAAGCCAATGTACGAGGCAAAGTTCAGGTCAGGTTCACTTCTCCAGATAGCCGGGCATTAGAGGCGATGAACCAAATACCCCAGCATCGCGTCCACCGCAAAACAAGCGAGTCGACTCTGAAATGGAAAACGACCCTGTACTGGCCGCCCTCGGCTATCTCAAAAACAACAAACTGATTTTGAGCACAGCAGAATCGTGCACTGCGGGCTGCCTTGTGGCTTTGTTGGCGGCGGTACCGGGTACCGGAGAGGTGCTGGAAAGCGGCTATGTCGTCTACTCGCCCAGCGCCAAGAAGCGCTTGCTGGGCGTCAGCGCCAAAACCATCGAACGATATGGCCTGACCAGCGAAGCAGTAGCCTGGGAAATGGCCTTGGGCGCCTTGAGAGACAGCGATGCGAACGTGGTGATCGCCACCACCGGGGTAGCCGGGCCGGCCCCCGAATCCGGGATACCACCGGGAACGATGTGCTTTGCGTGGGCTTTCGCCGGCGAGCCAATTGCTGTTTTCACGCGCACTCAGCGTTTCTTCGGTGAGAGGTCTGAAGTTATGCGACAAGGCGCCCTGTTCGGGTTGACCCGGCTTTCCCACTATCACCAGCGCTGGTTACGCGGCGAGCGCGCCTGAGGGCTGTGATCATGTCGGAAGATGAACTGGTATCCAGGCGCTACCCTGTTCAAGAAGATATATCGATGCAGCAGCGCGTATGGCGCTTCGAGCGCGTGGGGTGGTACGTGCTCGTGGCCATCGTACTGCTTGCCCTGGCAGGGCTGTTCGGTAATGGCCCGTTGAGCGATGCCGAGGTGGTGAGCCAGGATGGCCGAGTAAGGGTTGAGTACCAGCGCCTCAGCCGATGCGGCACGACAGACAGCCTTTTCATCACCGTTCAAGGTATCCCTGGTCAGCCGGTGGAGGTGCAACTCGAGGGATCATTGCTCCGTGATGCCAGTATCGAGACGTTGCAACCGGAGCCGCAACGGTCGATGTCGAATGGCCAAGCCATGCTGTTCCAATTGGGTACTAAGCAAGATGGGGTCGCCACCTTGTACTTGACCCTTCGAAGTGAGCACGTAGGCACTCTGGAGGGCAGAGTCAGGGCTGGCCCTGAAAGCGCCGTTCACTTCTCCACATTCCTTTACCCCTAGGAGTGCGTCATGGATTCGATCCTCCGCGCAGCCGGAATGTATGTCGCCCTCATGCTGCTGTTTCGCGTGGCCGGGCGGCGCTCGCTGGCCGATTTGACAACCTTCGACTTCGTGTTGTTGCTGATCATCGGGGAAGCCACTCAGCAGGCGCTTCTGGGTGACGATTTTTCATTTACCAATGCCATGCTGGTGATCGCCACGCTGATCGTTCTGGACGTCGGCCTTTCACTCGCGAAGCTGAACTCCAAGCCCTTGGCCCGGTTTCTGGACGGGCACGCTACCCTGGTTGTTGAGAATGGGCGGTTTCTTCACCACCGGATGCGCCGGGCGCGCCTCACGGAGGACGATATCCTCGAGTCAGCACGAGACAGCCAAGGCATCGAAAAAATTGAGCAGGTGAAATTCGCCATCGTCGAACGCAATGGAAAGATTTCGATCATACCTGCTGAGTAAGACACAAGGCTGCCAGTGGTAGATCCCACGTCCGTTTAGAGTGCCAATATCGCCTGGCTATGGTCGATGGTAGGGATGGGCATCAGTTCGCGCCGAGATACCAGCCAGGCCCGCATCCGCTCGGTATCAAAAATCTGACCCTCGCCCATCATCACCAGGATGAGCGCCTGGGACATTCGGTAACAGCCACATTGAGAACAGCGTCGCTCTTCCCAGCCACCGGTGCATTCAACGGACTCAGCTTGCCCAGCGCAAATCAGACAACTCATGTAAGCCCCCTTTTGTTCTTGTTCCCTGCAGGGTAAATACGAGGCAACGAAGCTCCCTTGTGTCTCGCTTTACATGAGATATCCATACCAATTCTAAATTCCCTCTATTTACGCAGTGCTCACATAAGACGAACCAGACGCCAGATAGCCCTGTCGGAATCAGAACACGTGATCTCGAAGGCATACTGATGGAAAGAGAACCGGTAGAAGCTCAACAGGGTGCACCTCAGCGAGATGAGGGTGGATGGTTGCCCCTGGAGCAGTATGGTGCACTCGGCGATGGACGTTCCGTGGCACTGATTGGCCTGGACGGTTCCATCGACTGGTGGTGTGTGCCGCACATGGATTCACCCCCCCTATTCGACAAGCTGCTGGCCCCTGAAACAGGAGGCTTCTTTTCCATTACCCCTAGCGAGCCCTTCGTTGCTGAGCGCCGCTACTTAGCAGACAGCAACGTCCTCGAGACAATTTTCATCACCAGTCAGGGTCGTGCCCGGCTGACGGAATCCTTGAACAGCGGGCCAGCCGGACGCCTGCCTTGGGCCGAACTCGCCAGGCGCATCGAATGTGTCGAGGGCACGGTCGATTTCGAGTTAGCCATCGACTTCGGAACCCAAGCCGACACGGTAAGCCCCTACGTGGCGCCGAATGACAATGCCTGCGTTTTTCATGCGGGGCGAATACTCGGCATGTTCCTGCATGACCATCATGTGCACATCGAACGCAAAGACGACATGGGCGTCCGTGCTGTCCTAAGCCTTGCAGCTGGACAACGCTCAGTGGTCGCAATCATCGCAGGACGAGATGAGCCCCTGGTCGTACCCCCATTGGCCTTGATCGATGAACGCATCGAAGGCTCGCATCGGGAGTGGTGCCAGTGGTCGAAGGGGCTGGTCTACGACGGCCCGTACAAGACCCAAGTAGTCCGAAATGCGCTGGCCCTCAAGCTTCTGCTGTCCTCTCCAAGCGGCTCGATCATGGCGGCAGCGACCTCATCCCTTCCCGAACGGATTGGCGGCAGTAAGAACTACGACTACCGCTTCGCCTGGATACGCGATGCCGGCTACACCATCGAGGCGTTTCTGGGCATCGGCGCTCAGCCAGAGGCAAAGGCTGCATTTACCTGGCTACTGCGCCGGTTGGATGAACATGGGCCACGGGTGTTTTATACCCTGGACGGTGCAATCGGTGATTGGGTGCGCCCGGTCGATCTGCCTGGCTACAAAAACTCCCCTCCAGTCGTCGGCAATGATGCCCGCGACCAACTCCAGCACGGGGTGTTCGGCGATATCTTTGAAACAGCGCGCTGCTTCATCGACAGCGGTAACATTCTTGATTCCACGAGCGCCATGCTCCTCTCAGGCCTTGCCGACCAATGCGCCGACTGTTGGCGTCAGCAGGATGCCGGTATCTGGGAGTTGCCGGAAAAGCAGCACTACACGATGTCCAAGATCAGTTGCTGGCAAGCATTGAGCCGAGCCATCGAACTGGCAGATGGTGGCCATCTTCCCACCACCTGCCGGGAACGCTGGGATCGCGAGCGGCAGCGCATCCAGGCATGGATCGAAGGGCACTGCTGGAGCGAGGAGCGCCAAGCCTACCTGTTCTATCCAGATAGCGACCGACTTGACGCTTCACTGGCACTGGCCGTCAGATTCGGCTACCCGAGCAAGGAGCGTCTACGCAGCACGCTGGACGCCATTGATCAGGATCTGGGGGGCGGCGCTTTTCACTATCGCTACACCGGTGCACAGGAAGAGGAAGGATGCTTCTTGGCCTGCACATTCTGGTTAATCGAAGCCTGGGCCATTCTCGGTCACCAGGAACGCGCCAAAGCCGCCTATCTAGGCGCTTTAAAAGGGCTATCACACGGGGTAGGCATCTACTCGGAGATGATCGACCCGCAAGCTGGACAGTATCTGGGCAACCTTCCGCAGGGCCTGACTCACTTGGCAGCCCTCAAAGCCGCAATGGCCATCGGGGGCTTCCATCCTGAACGATGACGCCAGACATCATCTGCGTTGAACCGCGCCGCTTGGCGGCTACTCAACCAGAGGCAAGTTTTTACATCCAATCCGTGATGAGGTAACGCCATGAACGCTATCGACTTACTGATACAAGACCACAAGCAGGTGAAGAAGCTGCTCGAGGAACTGTCGGCCACAACAGAACGAGCAGTGAAAAGACGGGCCGAGCTCCTGCAAAAAATCGAGCAAGAATTACAGATTCACACAGCGCTTGAGGAGGAAATCCTGTATCCGGCCATCAAGGAAGCCGGTGGCAAGGAGGAAGCGAAGATGTACTACGAGGCCAAGGAAGAGCATAGAACTGTCGACTCCCTTGTCATCCCTGACCTCTTCCACACCGAAACCGGCACTGTTGAATTTGCCGGTCGAGCCAAGGTCATGAAAGAGCTGCTGGAGCATCACATCGAGGAAGAAGAAGGCGAGCTCTTCCCCACTGCCAAGAAACTACTGAGTAAAGAGATTCTGGAGGAGCTTGGGCAGACCATGGAGACCCAGAAAAAAATGCTCAAGGGTGAGCAGCGGGCTGCATGACGAGACCATTGCCTGTCAGCACTCACGAAGCTGGTAGGCATCCATCTTCAGTCATCAAAAATGTAGCTGGGTAGGGTTTCATGGAGTATTGGATCGGGTTACTTGAATGGCCTGCCATGGTGATGACCGTATTGGCAGCCTGGTGCATCGGCTCCCGCCGTCCAGACAGAAGAAAGATTGGTTTCTGCTGCTTCATCGCGAGCAATTTCTTGTGGGCCGCATGGGGCTGGCAAGCAGAAGCTTGGGCTTTGATCATTCTGCAAGTCTGTCTGTGTGGCATGAATTTGCGGGGGTGGCGTAAGAACACTCAACACGAGATCTGCTGATAGCGGGGTTGATCTGGTATGCCAGGCTGGGCTGAATGGTCTACGTGCATGGCGTTCTTCCGACTAGCAGAGGGCTTTTCCGTCACCCAGCATGTAAGGTCGCGAGCCCTCACCCATGACCTACAAGACAACCCCCGACAACACCTACCTGACGATAACGACTCGCACATTCGTACTCCGCTTCCGCCCAGGTCGGGTAGTTGAAGGCCAGTCGTGTTTTGCCGTGGGTATCGTAGAGGTCATAGCCAGCACCGATGGCAGCCGGGACACCTATACGGCGAGGGAAATGCTCTCTCTCATGGGGCATGGCGGGGATTACAACAAAGCGTGCGTTCATGACCATCCCTCTTCGTAGCAGTTCTTTAGTATTAGTCCCACCCTGCGAAAGCATCAAGGCAACTCGTACTGGACTGGGCTTGAAATGTCCCGAGATGATTGAAAGCTCCCGTACAGACGAAACGGACTAGGCTGACCTAACGGAGATCTAATTAGGAGGCATGGATGCGACATCGCGGTGCAGTATTTTGGGCTTGGGCAGATCCGACCTTGAAGCACCAATCTCACGAAGAGGAACTCGCCGGCGGAGCACGGCTTGACATCCAGGTCAGGCTTTCCCGTACCGGCGACACGCAGCTTTTCATAGGGATCTATGAACGGTCAGGCCTGGCCAGGATCGAGGAGGCATACGCCAAACGGCCCGGCGAGACGACTAAGCGGGCAATGGCTTGGGCAGCGAGCAGAGGACGCGAACTTGCTGAGATCGAAGTAGATCCATCAGCGAGGCCAGCGATTCTCTGCAGTTGAAGAGGGTAGACACCTATGGCAAATCAAATTGCCGAATTGGACGCGCACCTTGAACTACTTGTCCATATCGCCGACGAGGTTGAACAGCAAGTAGGCCCCTGCCCCACAACTCGACCCATGATGATCGCGTGGCTGACGGAGTGGATTCGAAGTCCTGAGGCCTTGGGCGAAATCCGGCGTGAGTTGCCTCGCCTGCCCCAGATTTTGAAATCGGCCTACAGCGAGTGGGCTCACCTAGGTGGCGGCCAGTAGGATGCCACCACCATCCCCCTATCCGATGCCGGCTACTTCACTAGAGCTGTGCAGAGGCAACTGATGTCAGACTCGCCGCTGGCAGGCCCACTTCTTCCGATCCTGACTGCGCTCGTATTTAAAATTGGGTTCGGCTTACTTTCTCCGATAGCTTTAACGAGAGACCCGATAGCCAAGCGCCTTCCAAGGTGGAGAACCTTAAAGCTCCGTGCTGGTGAACCTTTGATGGCACCACGGGATCAATGAATCATCATTGACGGCGCAGTATCACTCGACTCTGCAGCGCAAAGCCCGCTGGCAGTGAAGGCGCATCTGCTAGATTCAGCTGATACGCTGGCAGTCTTGCCTCCCAATGCTCCAATCATGGCTACCCACCAGGAATGAGATGAATGCCCCATCACACGTCCGCAGCACTGTCCGTTGGCAACCCGGGTTTAGATCTAATCCTGAAAGACGGACTGCCTGCGCACAGACTCTATTTGTTAGAGGGAACGCCGGGAGCGGGCAAGACCACGCTGGGCCTTCAGTTCCTGTTGAATGGTGTGACCAACCAAGAGTCGGTTCTATACGTCACCCTCTCTGAGACTGCGGATGAGCTGGAGAGTGTTGCCGAGTCGCATGGGTGGAGTCTGGACGGCATTGAGGTGTTTGAGCTGTCCCAAACGGACGAGATATTTGGAGAGGCCGCTGAACAGACCATCCTGCATCCGTGGGAGGCTGAGCTCGGAAACACTATCAAGCTCATCCAGCAGCGCGTAGAGCAGTCGAAGCCCACCCGAGTTGTGTTTGATAGCCTTTCCGAAATGAGGCTGCTTGCACAAGACCCTCTTCGATACCGCCGCCAGGTACTGGCGCTGAAACAGTATTTTGCAGGACGGAATATCACCGTCCTGTTGGTAGACGATCTGACCACGTCCTATGGTGAACATGACAATCATCTGCATAGCATCTGCCATGGCGTGATCACGCTAGAACGCCTGACGCTTGATTTCGGCGCTGCCCGTAGGCGGTTGCAGGTTCAGAAGCTCAGGGGGGTTGACTTTATCGCTGGCTATCACGACTTCGTGATCGTAAAGGGAGGCTTGCACGTCTTTCCTCGGATGATGGCGGCGGGTCAACACTCAGACTTCCAGCTTGAGCCGGTGGCCAGTGGCGTGGAGGAGCTTGACCGGCTGCTCTCTGGAGGCCCCCTTAGAGGCACAAGCACGATGATCACCGGCCCGGCTGGGTCGGGCAAAACCACAGTGGCGTTTGCTTATGTCGCTGCGGCATGTGAGCGCGGTGAATACTGCACTGTCTACGAGTTTGATGAGCGAGTCGGCACACTGTTAAGAAGGGCCGAGGCCATGGGCTTCCCTCTTCAAAAATACATCGCCAGCGGACTATTGAATGTGGAGCAAATTAACCCCGCCGAGATTTCGCCAGGCGAGTTTTCATGGCGAGTTCGCACTGAGGTAGAGGCCCACAATGTCCGCATGATCGTCATCGATAGCCTGAACGGCTACTTGGCCGCGATGCCACAGGAGCAGCAACTGATCCTGCAGATGCACGAGATGCTTTCTTATCTCGCCCAGCATGGCGTGGCAACCTTCCTGATCAACGCGCAGAGCGGACTGATCGGCACGATGACGACCAGCCTCAACATCTCCTACATTGCCGACACTGTGATCCTGATACGTTTTTTCGAAGCTCAAGGTCGTCTGCGCAAATCGATCTCTGTCCTGAAAAACCGTGGTGGTGCCCACGAAGATGCGATTCGCGAACTGAGCATCGACGGCCAGGGCGTCCGTGTTGGTGAGCCACTTACCAAGTTCAAAGGTGTCCTGACCGGTACTCCCGAGTATTTCGGAAGCCAAGAACCTTTGCTGGAAGGTCGCCCCATTGAACGCTAGCCGTCGATCACAGGAACGGTCATTGTTGGTAGTAGCGCCATTCCGAGGGGATGCGGCGGTGCTGCAGCGTGTTGCGGGCACGCTTTACCGAGTGCAAGCGTGCTGTGACTTAGACGCTCTATCAAAAATCATTGGTGATGAGACAGGCATCATCCTGATCACCGAGGAGGCCTTGACCGGCGACATCAGAGGCCTTGGCACCGCTTTGGCCAACCAGCCCTCCTGGTCTGACATTCCGATCTTGCTGCTGACCTCCAACCGCAACCGCGCCGGGAAGGACAACGACTTGATTCGTAGGCGCCTTCCCTCCAGTGCCTCTAACGTAGTGGTTTTGGAACGTCCGATGAGCTCTGCAGCCTTGATGAGCGCCATCGCTGCTGCGTGGCAATCTCGAGCACGCCAATTTGACATGCGGGATCGTGTTTCAGAACTCGGGGTGGAAAGAGAACGCCTTCGTATCCTCTTGGAGAATGTGCCGGTTGGCATAAGCTTCGTCGACACCAACGGTGCGTCACTGATCAGCAACCCCCTCTATAACCGATATATCCCGGATCGAGTCATTCCATCCAAGGCTGTTCATGGCCCAGAGCAATGGGTATCAGTAAACGCTGACGGTCAGCCGGTCGCACCAGAAACATTCCCCGGTGCACGCGCGTTGAGGGGCGAAGCCGTCGACGGCATGGTGTTCCGCCACAAGCCTGTGGATCAAAACGAGTCCTGGATCCGAGTGAGCGCGGTTCCGCTTTGGGGCGCCCATGAAACGATCATGGGGGCGGCCATTGTGATTGTTGATATCACCGACCAGAAGCAGGCTGAGCTCACGCTGCGTGAGTTCAATGAGTCCTTGGAAGAACAGGTAGCAGGCCGTACCCAAGCCCTTGCCCTGGCTGTTGAACAACTCCACCGGGAAAGCAGAGAGCGTGAGCGAGCTGAAGACCAACTGCGACAATCGCTCAAAATGGAAGCTGTCGGGCAGCTCACCGGCGGCATTGCCCATGACTTCAACAACATGCTGACGGGGATTCTTACCGCGCTCGACTTACTTCGCTTGAGACTCAACAAGGGCAGCGTCGACGCCCTAGACCGCTATATCGATGCGGCACACGCTTCTGCAAAACGCGCCGCGTCCCTTACAGAGCGCTTACTCGCATTTTCTCGCCGGCAATCATTGGATGCAAAACCGTTCTCAGCCAATGACCTGATCGTCAGCCTATACGATTTGCTGAAGCGCTCCGCGACCGAGCAGATCAAGGTATTGCTGAATCTCAGCGATCCCCTCCCCTGCGCCCTGGCAGATGCCAACCAGTTGGAGAATGCGATACTTAATCTGGTTATCAATGCCCGAGATGCCATGCCCAGTGGCGGCACAATTACCGTATCGACACGCGAGGTGATAATCGAGCAACAGTCTTCAAAAACCGATGAGCTCGCAGCCGGGCGGTACATCCGGATTGATGTGGAGGACACCGGCACAGGGATCAGCAATGATCTCATTCCAAAAGTGATTGAGCCTTTCTTCACCACGAAGCCTATCGGCCAAGGTACTGGTCTAGGGCTTTCCATGGTGTATGGCTTTGCAAAGCAAAGCCGGGGAAAAATGGAGATATCAAGCATTGCGGGTGAGGGATCCACGATCTCCTTGTACCTGCCAACAGCGGATATTCAGGTTGATCAAGCTGTCGATATCCCTCATGCGACGAATCACGGAACCGGACAGAAAATACTGCTGGTTGAAGACGATCACTCAGTCAGGATGTTAAACCAGGAGGTGCTCACTGAGTTGGGCTATGAGATTTTCGTTGCAAGCGATGGCGAAGAGGCTTTGCACGTCCTCATGAATATGGAGAGCGTCGACATCCTGGTCACCGATGTCGGCCTTCCAGGAATGAACGGAAGGCAATTGGCTGAAATTGCGCAGCAAAGGTACCCCGCTCTACCGGTACTTTTTCTGACAGGTTATGCCCAAGCTGCAGCTGATAGAGAGGCGTTTCTAGGCCAGCACATGAGGCTCCTGACCAAACCCTTCACGCTCCGAGCGCTCGCTGAAAACGTGAGTTTGATGCTGGAGCCGAACACGAGAGATAAGTAGGCCTCGCGAGACCTTCCTAAGGGGCGGCAGCAGCAGGCTCATAACTCTCGACAAAGCAGCATGGTGACGAGTAAGTCGCCGCCACCAGCAAAAAAGCTCAAGACTTAAGCGACTTGCCGTTCAGTAGGTTGCTGATTGGTTGCAAGGCATCGTGCTCGTCCCACACCCCAGGCCAACGACCTAGTCATCGATTCACCAGGCCGCGAGTCGAAAGCTTCTTCATGGAGCGCCATGCCCGTCCCGGCATACACCCCGATGAACAATTGCGTGTTGCCCGTGCGCGACAGTCTCACCTGGATGTCCATGGTCGTACCGTCGTCTAGTGTCTCATCGTGAGACCTGTGATGAAGCGTTGGATCTGCCCAGTTCCAGAAAACATCACCGCGAATTCGCATGCCGCCCTCCTACGACTTTAGTCTTATATGTGGGGTGCCTTCACAATAGCGCAGCGAAGCGGCAACGCAATCACCGGCTAGCAGATAATGCCTTGGCAATATGACGGGATGTGACGAGTCGCAAATTGACGAGGGTGGCCTTAACACAGCGCAGGCTGACCAAGGAGTTTGAAGGCCTTCGAAAGATTGGTTTGAGCGCCGACCTGGCCCACTTATCCACGCGAAGAATCCCTGCGAAGGAGCGGAGCCGGGTCAGATCAAGCACCACCTGACGTCCACGTTTTCTCATCACTATTTTTCGAAGGTCAACGAGATCGAAATCATGATCTTCGGCACTCGTGAACTGCATTTCTTGGATTGCGCCCACCTGTGCATAGACAGATATCTGCTGTAGACACAAAGCCTCATCGGCCTGTTGTCTCAGCCGCCTTACGAGGTGCCGGTCTTGCTTAGAGGCAGCATTTCCCTCAGCCACCAGGCATGCTGCTGCCAGTACCTGGGCTATGAGGAGCTCGGCTTGGTCTTTGTTCTGTCCTGGCATAGTGCTCCCTTACGATTTTTATAAGCCTCCGGGCCCTGCATTACACTGAGCCTTGTCGGGGGCTAAGATTTCATTCCGATTCTGCGTTTCATCTCCAGCGTGATCAGCTGTGAAGCGTTGTCCATACCTCCCCAGGGATCATCACCGCCCAGTTCATCCAGCCGCTCCTGAACATTCTTGATGTTCCACTTGGCCGCCGACTGCAGCTCGACGATCTCCTCCCTGAAGATCGGCACCGATACCGGCAGCCCCTCCCTGGCCCGTGCAGAGAAAACGTTGGCGGTAGTCGCCCCTTTCCCGTTGCGCAGGTAGTCGATGAAGATCTTGCCGATACGATTCTTTGGGCCTAACACGGCGGAGAACCGATCCGGGATCAGCTTGGCGATGTACTTCACGATGGCTTGGCTGAAGTCCTTCACTTCTTCCCAAGAAGCTTTAGGGGTGAGCGGCACCATGATATGGATGCCCTTGCCGCCACTGGTTTTAAGAAACGAATGCAGGCCCAATTCATCGAGCACAACCAAGGTCAGCTGAGTGGCTTCGACCATGGTCTTCCAGGGCAGGGAGGGATCAGGATCGAGATCCAGCACGAAGCGGTCTGGCTGTTCGATGTGGTCAGTCGTGCCGTTCCAGGAATGCAGTTCGATGGTGCTCATCTGCACGGCACCTACCAAGGCCTCGACGCTGTTGATGACCATGCCCGCTTTGCCGGCCTCGGCCTTGGGCACCATGGTGATGTTCGGGATGGCCAGACGGTCAGCGTTCTTCTGGAAAAACAGCTCTCCGGTAATCCCTTCGGGCGCCCTGACCAGAGCGATGGGCCGGTCTTTCAGGTGAGGCAGAAGCCAAGGTGAGACCTGAGCGTAGTATTCGGCCAGGTCTCGTTTGGTGAGCCCGCTGCTAGGATCAATCACACGCTCCGGGTGGGTGATCCGAACCTTGGTAGCGGAGCCCTTGTCTTCCGATTTCGCCTTGACTGACCTTCGCTCCTTCGGCGCAGGCGCCGGCTTCTCCTCCGTAATGTCCTGGACAGGCTTGTCCGTTCGGATACCCTGGAACACCGCGTGCCTGACCACACCGTCCGAGGTGATCTCAGCGAAGGTGACCTCGGCCAGCAGGGTCGGCTGCAACCAGTGAATGCCTTTGCCGTCGACACCTTTCGGTGGGTTCATCACCGGCACGTGTTTCTGCTTCAGCGGCAGTAGCGTTTCCAGGATGGTGGCGAGAGTCGATTCGGTAAAGCCTGTGCCGACCTTGCCGGCGTATCGCAACTTTCCACCGTCTTCATCATTGAGGGCCAGGACGAGGGCCCCGAAGCCGCTCCTCGCACCTTTTGGATCGGTGTAGCCAACGATGACGAACTCCTGTCGATGCTTGCACTTAAGCTTGATCCACGTATCGCTGCGGCGCGATACGTAAGGACTGCCCAAGCGTTTGCCGATGAGCCCCTCCATGCGCATTTGGCAGGCACTGTTCATCAATGCGTCGACGTCTTCGGTGAAGTCTTCGGAGAACCTCAGCAACGGGTCGGTCGAGTCATCAATGAGCTGCTTCAACAAACCACGACGACTCTCTACCGGCACCTGCCGAAGATCTGCGCCATTGAGGTATGGTAGGTCGAACAGGTAGTAGACGATGCCTTGGCTCTTGCCGGCGTCGAACGCGTTTTGTAGCAACTGGAAATTCGGCACACCGTTTTCATCCGGTATGACGATCTCGCCGTCCAGCCAGGCAGTTGCAAGCCCGAGGGAGGCGATTGCAGCCGCCTGCTTCGGCAACTTCGCAGTCCAATCATGACCATTGCGGGTGAACAGCCGGACGTCATCCCCATCGACGCGGCACAGCATGCGATAACCATCGAACTTGATTTCGTAGCGCCATTCTTCAGAGCGAGGGCTGGAGTCGACCAGAGTCGCTAGCTGCGGAGAGAGCTTCTCTGGCAGTGCTGCAGCCACAGCGCCTTCTGTGCTCGGCCCGGCGTCGGTTGTGGAAGGGGTCGGCTTGGATGACGTTGCCCTCGCCCGACCGCGCTTTTTGGGGATGATGGTACGGTCGCTGAGCACACTGTTGGGCAGCTCGACCACAACGTCGAAGTCAGTGAGCGGCTTGGCGGCCTCGTCCTGATGTTTGATCAGAAACCACTGCTCCTGCTTACCCTCGATGTTCGTCCGGACAAGGTTCCATAGGCCCGAGAGTTTTTCGCCCTGCAGCTCGAACTTCATGCGGCCTTTCTTATAGGCCTCAGCCGGATCGCCCTGGGGAAGCCAGATCCCGCGATCCCAAACGATCACATCCCCGGCCCCATAATGCCCTTCCGGGATCGTTCCTTCGAAGGAGGCGTAATCAAGCGGGTGATCTTCAACATGCACCGAGAGCCGCTTCACCTTCGGATCCAGGCATGGGCCCTTGGGTATTGCCCAGCTTTTGAGCGTGCCGTCGAGTTCCAGGCGGAAGTCGTAGTGCAGTCGAGTGGCATCGTGCTTTTGAACGCAAAACTGCAAGGCATGAGCAGCTGCGCGCTTCGAACGCTTAGCGGATTTCCCTGCTCCCGACGGTTCCGGTGAGGCGTTGAAATCACGCATCCGGTTGTATTTTTCCAAGCTTGAGACTGTCGGATCGGCATCCCCCAAGTTGTCCCTGCCGATAAGCGTCTGAACAAGCCCCGCGAGGGAAACGCCTCGCTTGTTGGCTTCAGCAGTAAGGGACTGGACGACCATGGTGTCCCGCAAGGCCGACAACGGCTCTCCAGCTTCCAACGCTTCCGCTTCGCTCAAGGCCCGCACTTGGGCGAGTGCCTCTGGATGATCAGCCGAGAAAATCATGAATGCCAAACTCGTGTCGTCCATGCGCCGGATCCCGGTTATGACGGTGTTCAATTACGAGGGAGCCAAACAGTCGCCAGTTCAGTGGAACTGCCGAATGACACGGCCTAGAAGCGTTCGCTTAGGATTCCAAGAGTCGGCGCGCCACTAACAGGGGAGCCCTTTTCTTAGCGCAGCCCGTCAAAAGCGAAACTCAGCTGAGCGAATTAGCCGCTTTCACCCCTCCAAGTTGAACACAGACTTTCCTGTGTGCCACGTGAGGTGAAAGATCATGGCTAACAATCAAGGTAATCGCGGCAATCAAGGTGGGACTTCGCAAACCAACTCCGGCAATTTTGCCAATGAACGCGAGAACGCGTCCGAGGCAGCTCGTAAAGGGGGTCAGTCGTCGGGCGGCAATTTCGCCAATGACCGGGAGCGGGCTTCCGAGGCTGGGCGCAAAGGCGGGCAAAACAGTCATGGTGGAGGCCGCAACAGCGAAAAATCGCTAAACCGGCATGTGCGCTGCCAGGGTGAATCACACCTTGGCAGCTCCCTCCTCGTCTGATTTGCTAGAGCGCGATTGGCAAAAGCGGTTTGCTTTTAAACCGGACGCGTCCACCGGCTAAAATCAACAATGCTGATATAGCACCCCCTAGCAGACTTACAGCACATGCTTGGCCAGGCTGCTCTACTACGGCCAGCACTGCAGCACCGAACAAGGTGAGTGTTACGAGAAGTCCCGTGCAGCCCACCGCAGTCATCAGCCATCCCCAAACACGCATCGCTCGTTACTCCTCGGTTAAAGCCAAAATTGAAGTTCGACCCTTCCCCGTCGCCTTCGGGAGGGGTCGACCTACCATCCGAGACGCTCTGCGAACATCCGTCGGTAAGCGGTGCCGATCTGCGCGGGCACATTCTCTATGTATCGCCTGGCATGCTCTTGGGTGATTGTGTCCAGCGACTCCAGGTACATCAGCGCCTCACGCGCATTGGGTATGCGATTCTCCAAATTCATGAAGCGAGGCGGAAGTGCCGTCCAGATCAGGGCGTCCAGGCCCTGGCTAAGCGCCCATCGATTGAGACTGTCATAGCCGTCATCGTCGTGAACTATCAGGACACCGATACCATCCGTGCGATGCGTAGGGACACCCTCTCGTTGAGCTAATTCGTTATAGGCGTGTTCCAGCGAATGAGTGGCCAGCGCTGCCCAGAATACCCGTACCGGCTCGGCTCCCAGGCAAATTGCAGTAGCAAGCTCACCACCATCTGACACCCTTGAAAACTCGACAGGTACTCTTGGGCCTTCATCCGACCAATCACCGCATAGACGCAGTTGGCCTGGCTTCCAAATCAGTGAACCCCACCCCAGGCAGCCGATTTTCACGCACCCCTCCCCCGCCCCAGGCGCTATCGAAATCAATGCCGTTCAACACGGCTTGATTAACGAGACCCTGGCCGCAGGGCAAAGTGCTATCGGCAAAGAGGGAAAGCTAGAGATGGCTAGAGCCTGAAACGGACATGAATGCAGCTTTTGCTGCCTTGGCGATCAATGCTCACTGCCGCGCCACCATAGCCGGAATAGCTTTTGACCAGGCGCATGCCCAGGCCTGTACCTGTTGGCTTGGGATAATTATCGGGGAAGCCATCGCCCTCATCCCGCACTGTGAGTAGCGCATGGTCGCCAGCATGTTTAACGAGCACCTCAATTGTGCCTTTCCCGTACTTGAGCGCATTGGTGATCAGTTCAGAGATGACCAAGCCCAATGGAGCCATCCGCTCCGGCGGCAGGACGAAATCATCTGTCTCCAACAGGATTCTTCGATCAGCCAACGCCTTGCCCAAATCCCCCAGCAGTGCATTGAGATAATCTGGAGCACGCACGCCTTGCTCTTCAGCAGTCTGGTAGAGGCGCTCGTGGACACTGGCGATGGTCACTACCCGGCCAGCTGCTGTTTCAAGCTGCAGTTTAACGGCTGCATCGAGTGCGAGGTTTGCCTGCAACAGCAATAGCGTGTTCACCAGATGCAGGCTGTTTTTGACCCGATGATGGATTTCTTCGAGATACAGGTCGCTTCGGCTTTGCCTGGAATTCTGTGCCTCAATAAGTGAAAGCAGTTGGGCTTCGTATTGATGTCGCTCGGTGATATCTCGCGAAACGGCAATCACTCGATCAACCTGGCCGTTTACGCCCATGATCGGCGCGACCGTCACATCCCACCATTTGGGTTCGTCAGGTGAAACAGGGCAGTAGGCTTCAAACCGCATGGTCTCACCGGCCCCCACTCTGCCCAGAGCCTCCCAGACGAGCGATCTGGATTCCTCCGGCCATAGGTCATGCCATCCCTGCCCGACGACGTTTGAGGCCTGAGCATTCATGAAGGTCAACCCTGCTTCGTTCATGAACTCGATCTCACCGCCAGGGGACATGATTTCCACCCAGTCAGGGCTGGCGTTCAAAATCGTTTCAGAATAGGGATCGGGATGAGTGGCCTCAACGCCTGCATTGATTCTTTCAACAGAGAGTGAAATGACTGTGGCTATACCTTCTAGGAACACCAGGTCGCTTTCAATGAAATCATCACCATTGCTGCTGTCTGCTTCAAGGACACCGAACGGGCCAAGGACGCCGCGAATCGGAACGTTAATCGCTCGCTCAATTCCGTACTTTTTCAGCAGTTCCGGTGTTCGAAAGCGGTTCTCCATCCCCAAATGGTTGGACAGCACAGGCCTGTAGGTCGCCATCGCATACCCAGCCGGGCTGGCCTCATCGCCACCAACCGTGGCTTTTCCTATATCCGAAGCGTCCCAGCCGACCCCATGCGACAGGATGAACCCATCCCCATCCCCATCCGGCTCTGGTTGCAACACCTTGGCATACTGAGTATCCATCCCCTCGGCAACAACTTCGCAGGCTCGCGTCAGCAACTGATCGAAGTCTGTGGCCTGTAGCGACATCACGCCAAATTCGACGACGAGTTCGTGTTGTCGATGCATCCGAGCATGGGTTCGCTTCAGGGCTGTGCGAATGGTTTCGTCGGTAGGTAGCTGCTGCATAGTGTTCCCTTTGTAGTGTGCAGGAACGCGCCCTACTCCCTTCTGAGCAAAGACGGTTCGCTTACCGCCTCCTACGATAGCCGCTAATCCATTCAAGCGTCTAAGGGTTCCACCATCGTTTTAGAGCAA